>NZ_JBQRUW010000076.1:0-39003 GCF_052663305.1 Streptomyces cyslabdanicus | reverse complement strand
GGCGACGATTCGGCGTCCTTCGAAGAGGACGTTGCGTGCTGCGTTGTGGTCACGGTCGTGCACGGTGGCACACTGGCCGCACGTCCACTCCCGGACGTGCAGGGGCTTGGGTCCGTCCCTGAATCCGCAGGCCGAGCAGATCTGAGAGGACGGGAAGGTCCGGTTCACCTTGGCGAAGGTGCGGCCGTGCTTGACCGCCTTGTACTCCAGCATGCCGACGAACGCGGACCATCCCGCGTCGTGCACGGACTTGGCGAGTCGGGTGCGCCCGAGGCCGGACACCGCGAGGTCTTCCACGTACACCGCTTGATTGTCGCGAATGATCTGTGTGGAAGCCTTGTGGTGCCAGTCCCGGCGCCGGTCCGCCACCCTGGCGTGCTGGCGAGCGACCTTGATACGGGCCTTGGCCCGGTTCTTCGATCCCTTCACCTTGCGGGACAGCTCCCGCTGAAGGCGCTTGAGCTTCTTCTCGGCCCGGCGCAGGAAGCGGGGGCTGTCGATCTTGCTGCCGTCGGACAGGACGGCGAAGGCGGACAGGCCCAGGTCGATACCGGACTCCGTCTCCAACTCGGGGAGGATGTCCGGCTCGGTGTCCACGACGAAGCTGAGGAAGTACCGGCCACAGCTGTCCTTGGTGACAGTCAGGGACGTGGGCGCCGCCGGAAGCCGACGGGACCACCTGGCCTTGAGATGGCCGACCTTGGCCACGTACACCGTGCCGTCTTCCTTCAGGGAGAAGGCGTTGGTGTTGAGGCGGATCGACTGCCGGGTGTCCTTCTTCGACTTGTACCGGGGCGGGCCGACCTTGTGGCCCTGTCGCTTGCCCTTGATCGAGTCGAAGAAGTTCTGGTAGGCGGTGTCCAGGTCCCGCAGGGACTGTTGCAGGACGACCGCCGACACGTCGGCGAGCCAGGCGCGTTCTTCGGTGCGCTTGGCCTGGGTGATGCGCAGTCGGGACAGATCTGCCGACTTCGGGTACGGCAGTCCTGCCGCGTGCGCTTCCTTCCGGTCGCGCAGGCAGTCGTTCCACACGACGCGGGCGCACCCGAACGCACGCGCCAGCGCACGGCGCTGGGAGGCGTCCGGGTAGGCCCGGTAGTTGTAGCGGAGCTGCATGACCACGACCCTACTTCGATTGGTCTCGTGGATCAGGAGAACGACTACAGGCGTGGCAGGCACGTTGTCTCGGCGATGCATGTGCACTTGGTCTTTGTGACCAAGTACCGGCGCGGCGTCTTCAACGACGAGATGCTGACGCGCTGCGAAGAGATCATGCGCAAGGTGTGCGAGGACTTCGAGGCGGAGCTGAAGGAGTTCAACGGCGAACGCGATCACATCCACCTCCTGGTGCACTACCCGCCCAAGGTCACCGTCTCCAAGCTGGTCAACAGCCTCAAGGGCGTTTCCGCCCGCCGGATACGGCAGGGGGTACCTCCCGGCCGAAGGCTGGGGGAGAGTTCGCCGGCCAGATCAACCGCGCCATCATGCACGGGCACCTGTGGTCGCCCTCGTACTTCTCCGCATCATGCGGCGGAGCACCGTTGGCGATCGTCCCCCAGTACATCGAGCAGCAAAAACGCCCGCTCCAAGGTGGATGGTGTCCCACCGAGTGGTGTAACAGCGATCTCTGCATAGCCCCTGGCCATGGGGCGGCCACCGCGCAACTCTCCGAGTAGCGAAGCTCGTTCAACGAGAGGATGCGCGATGGCCTTGTCCCAGCATGACTTACTCCGGCTGATGGAGTCACTGCGTACGGGGGACGGAATCGAGTTGGTCCGCACCCTGGCCCAGCGGATCCTGCAGGAACTCATCGAGGCCGAGGCCACCGCCCACATCGGTGCCGCACCGGGCGAGCACAGTGAGACCCGCACGACGATGCGCAACGGGCACCGCGGGAAGGTGCTGACCACACAGGCCGGGGACCTGGACCTGGCGATCCCCAAGGTCCGCACCGGATCCTTCTTCCCGTCACTGCTGGAACGCCGGCGCCGCATCGACCAGGCCCTCTACACCGTGATCATGGAGGCATACGTGCACGGGGTGTCCACCCGCAGCGTGGACGACCTGGTCAAGGCCCTGGGCTCGGACACCGGCATCTCCAAGAGCGAGGTCTCCCGCATCTGTGGAGCCCTGGACACGGAACTGAACGTGTTCCGCACCCGGCCCCTGGACCACACCCGCTTCCCCTACATCTACCTCGACGCCACCTACTGCAAGGCCCGGGTCTCGCATCAGATCGTTTCCCAGGCCGTGGTCATCGCGACCGGTATCACCGAGGACGGCGGCCGCGAAGTCCTCGGACTCATGGTCGGCGACAGCGAGACCGAGGTGTTCTGGACCGAGTTCCTGCGTTCCCTGCGCGAACGCGGCCTGACCGGTGTCCGCCTGGTCATCGCCGACCACCACTCCGGACTGGTCAAGGCAGTCCGCAAGGTCATGCTCGGCGCCGCCTACCAGCGGTGTCGCGTTCACTTCCTGCGCAACGTCTTCGCCGTGATCAGCAAAGACTCCGGCGAGATGGTGGCCGCGACCATCCGCACGATCTTCGCCCAGCCCACCGCCGAGGCTGTCCGTTCCCAGCTCGACACCGTCGCCGACATGCTCGGACGGCAGTTCCCCAAGGTCAAAGCCATGCTCCTGGAAGCCAAAACCGACCTGACCGCCTTCGCTGACTTCCCCGAGCGACATTGGAAGAAGATCCAGTCCACCAACCCCCTGGAACGGGTAAACCGAGAGATCAAGCGCCGCGTCGACGTCGTCCAGATCTTCCCCAACCCCGCCGCCCTCGAACGCCTCACCACCGCCGTCCTCATCGAAATGCACGACGAATGGATCGCCTTCCCCCGCAGCTACCTCCCCAAGGGCGGCATGGACTCGATCTACCCCACGACCGAAGATCCTCCCAACGCGGTTACACCACTACAGGGGGCATGACCCCAAGGTGCACGTCAGAGCAGTCTTGAGATGCGTTCATCCCCGGCGTGAACGCCGGGGCTTTCTGCAAGAGTCCCGGTAACGGACTTCAGTGCGGGTGACAGTGAAACCGGCTCGCTCGTACAGGCCGTTCGCTCCGGTCGGGCTGTCGGCGTCGACCTCGATGCTCGCTCGGTCGAAGCCGTCGTCCTGTGCGGAACGCAGTGCGTGGCTGATCAACGCGCTGGCCACGCCGCGCTTGCGGTATGCGCGGCGGGTGCCGATGGTCATGAAGTGTGCGTCACGGACGCCGGTCGCCTCGGTGTCCGCGTCCCAGGAGTACGTCAGCAGCATGCCGACGGCCACGCCGCTGTCCGCGTCGCGCCGCAGGAAGCTGAGGGCCCGGCGGAAGGCCGGCCAGCCGAGGAACGCGCGCCACTGCTCCTGGGGCGTCGCGCCCCCGCCCCAGCGGTCGAGGAAGGCCTCGTTCCTGACTGCGAGGAACTCGGCTGTACGCCGCCGCTGACGACAACCCGGTGCACCTCCTCGGCGAGCGGCTTGTGCGCGCGGAGGAGTAGCCGACCGACCATGCGGTCGCCGTCGAAGACGCCGACCGTGCCGCGCTCGAGGTCGAGCAGAGGGGCGTTGATCTGGTCAGTGGTGTCCACCTCGGAGTAGTACTCGCCGAGGACGTCGACGGCCTCGATCGCGTTGAGCAGTTCGGCCAGGGCGGAGGAGTCCGTCGCAGTGATCGGACGGCGAGCAAGACTCGCGAGGTCGAAGGTCACGGGCCGACCGTAGGCATCAGTGGATCACTCCGTCATCTGGAATTCTGTGTCCGGCGCCTGCGCACACTCATTCTGAAATGATCAGTAAAAGTGCCGGAACGGCGCTGCGCCGTCCACCCCACGGCACTTGGCCGGGGGGCGTGCTCCTTCATCGCGACCCGCTCCTCGGCGGTGAATCCGTCGTACTTCTCGGTAACCGTGCCGGGGTTCTCGGCGGGCGACTTCGTGGACGGCACGGCGGTTGTCCTCTCGGGCAAGGTGAGGCCGGCCGGTGCAGGAGGGTGGGGCGGCAGTCAGGACTGCTGAGCAGTGGGCTCCCAAGCGAAGTCGTCCGGGTCGGTGAAGGTGTCGGCGGTGCTGCCGAGGACGATGTGGTGCGAGCCGGTGCCGTCGGCGGGGACGCCGAGGTCCTTGGCCAGGGCACGGCGCTTGTACAGCGCCAGCTTGACGCGGCTGGAGGTGCCGGTGACGAACTCGGCGTACTTGCCGCCGAAGCTCTTGGCCACGGTCAGGCCCCGGCCGACATAGAACTGCTTGGTGGCCTTCACATCCTCGACGCCGAGCAGGAGGACGACCTCGTCGATCTCGCGGGTGGCGGGGCCGGTGTCCTTCTTCGCCGAGGTCGCGATCTTCCAGATCGTCCCGTCCGGGGCCTGGATGACGCCGCCGTAACCCCACAGCGACTTCGCGGCGGGCTTCAGCACCGTAGCGCCGGCGTCCACGGCGGCCGCGACGAAGCCGTCGACGGTGGCCGGTCCAGACACCGTCAGCGCCAGGGTGAAGCCACGGAATCCAGTGGAGTGGGCCTCGGACACCCGCAGGCGTATGTACGTGTCCACACCGAAGGCAGTGTAGAAGCGGCGGGCGGCCTCGGGGTCGGCCACCTCAAGGGTGACGGACGCGAGGGACGTGTGGGCCGCGGTGGAAGTGGTGGTTGCCATGACCATCACGCTAGGGGCTGCACGGCGGCCGGGGCTTCTCGATTCCTGACCGATCTTGCCACTTGCTTCGCCACGCACGCCGGCATCCCCTCCACCGCGATCGTCGAGCCCGCGTCACGGGCCATACCCGTGGCACCGGCAGGACCGGCAGGACCGGCAGGACCGGCCACAGCAAATGCCGCCCGGCGCGGGGGGCCGTGGAAGGGCAGTGCCAGGTGGCCGGGGGTGCCCACGACCTGCCACTCGGTGTCCCCCAGCCACAGGATCTGGCCGTCGGCGAGTGCCATGTCCACGGTGCAGGGGGCGACGGGCTGGTCGAGGTCTTCGGCGTGATCGCGACCCGTTACGACAAGAGGGCCTACGTCTTGCGCGGGACGATCACCGTCGCCTCGCTCGGGCTCTGGCTCTGGCTCTGGCTCTGGCTCTGGCTGCGCACGTGAGGTTCGCCCGCTCCTACTCCAGCATGCGTTCGGCGTCATCCGGACCGCAGGGAAAGGGGACGTCGGGCCATCGTGCGGCGGCCCACGCGTCGAGATCGACGGCGAGAACCGCATCGATGAAGACCTGCGGCGGTCGGTAGTCGTGTGCGGTGACGCAGTGCGTGATCAGGAACGGAGCGGCGTAAGCGATATCGGGCTCGCCAGGGATCCGGCATCATCGTCGTGCCCTCCAACGAACTCACGCGATGCACCCGACCCATCGGACAGGGCCTGGTACTCCGGCTGTAGATCGTGATCTTGCTGTTGCTACGCGGCGAAGCCGTGGAGGTAGAGGTCGCGAAGGACACCGAGTTCGGCACCGTGGTGAGCGGCTTCGTCCAGGGCATGGAGGGCCAGCAGTAGGTAGCTCTCGTGGCCGTAGGCGCCAGCGCGGGGACCCATGGGCTGGAGGAGACGGTCATCGCCGAGGGATTCGACTCGGGTTCGGAATCGGGACCAGTCGTTGGACAGCATCTGGACGCCTTCGGCCGCCGTGCCCGGCCACAGATGGCGGTCACGGCTCCGGAATTCGTCTTCAAAGAAGCGGCCGTAGCCGCGCAGGCAGTCCGCTCCGATGTGCCAGATACGCCAGGCGATCGTCGTGAACGGCGCCGGGCGGACATCGCCTGCGGGCCGTGGGTCGGCACGGAACACACCGTTCGGATCCGCCCGGAGCGTCATGCACGAGGCAACGGGCTCCCAGAGGTATTCGGCATCAGTGAGGCCGCCAAGGCGAGCGAAGGTTCTGGAACGTACGTCGTCAACGGTTTCGAGCAGATCTCGGGTGACGGGGCCGGGCGAGGTCATTGGCAGCTCCAGGTTCGCCGACGGGTGCGGCCACCACTGATCATCGGTGTGTGAAGACAGAAGATCATGCAGTGGCCGCGGGGCACAGCGTAGACCCTGCCCGCCGGCAGGAGGCATCGCCGAGTGGGCCGAGGAGGCCGCCTTGCACGGCATGCTGCACCTGCTGAACCCTGCCAAGTGGGACACCGACGCCGTCCGAGACGACGTGCGGGAACACGTCGTCGAGCACCTCCACGACAAGGCCGCGGTGCTGGTCGTCGACGAGACCGGCGACGTGAAGAAGGGCACCCGCTCCGTCGCCGTCCAGCGCCAGTACACCGGCACCGCCGGCAGGATCGAGAACTCCCAGGTCGCCCTCTGTCTCGTCTACGTGGGCGAGCGGGGACACACGGCGGTGGACCGGGAGCTGTACATCCCGCGCTCCTGGACGCGCGACCCGGAACGCTGCCGGGCAGCAGGGATCGGCGAGGACACCGTCTTCGCGACCAAGCCGGAGCTGGCCCGCACCGGTGATCGAACGGTTCCTGGACACCGGACACCGCGTCGACTGGGTCGCAAGGACGAGGTCTACGGCGGCGATCCGAAACTGAACGCGGTGGCGTGATCGGCGGCCCACTGGCGAAACGTTCGCGGCGCCGTCCCGAGAATATCGGCCACCGCAGTGGTGATGTACGCGGGCTGTCCGACCGCCGCCTTCCACCCGGCGAGCAGCATGTCGACAACCGAGCTGGGCATCGTGCTCTCCCCCAGGCTTCGGAACTCGTCCGGTGTCATCTCCTCGAATGCGATCCGGCGCCCCACGGCGTCACCGAGGATGTCCACCTGCGCGGCTTGGGTCAGTGATTCGGGGCCTGTAAGGACGTAGTCCCCTCCAACGTATCCGCCCTGATAGAGCGTCCGCGCCGCGACGGCTGCGATGTCGCGGTCGTCGACCGGTGCCGACTCGGCAGCGCCGTGGGGCCACCGGACGACCTCGCCGGCCCGGATCGCGGGCGCCCACCAGGCCAGCGAGTTCGACGCGAACATCCCCGGCCGGATGATCGTCGACTCGAGCCCGGTGGCCGCGATGAGCCGCTCGATGTCGGCGTGCAGCACCGCCATGGGATTGGGCTGCTGGAAAAGGGGGTGCGGCGTCTGATGCGGGGAGGAGAGGAAGACGACCCGCCGCACGTGGGCTGCCAGTCGCCCGACGACTGCCGCGGCGGTCTGAGGCGGGGCGGTCCAGACGAGGAAGACCGCGCCGGCGCCATTCATTGCCGGGTCGAGCGACTCGGGCACAGTGAGGTCGCCGGTGAAGACCTCGACCTTCGCCGGCAGCGTCGCCGCCGCCGCGGAGCGATGGGTGAGGGCGCGGACCGGTACACCCGCGTCGAGGAGTTGGTCGACGACGACGCGGCCGACCCGCCCCGTCGCCCCGGTGACGAGCACGGGAGGAATGCCTGTCTGATTCATGCCGCTCATGAAAACGTTACTCAGTTAAAAATGCAACCCAGTCATGAATGTTACGGTGGTCAGATGAGCGAGTCGACGGGACTGCGGGCCCGCAAGAAGGAGCGGACGCGCGACGCCATCGGCGACGCGGCCGTCTCGCTGTTCCTGGAGCGCGGCTTCG
Source organism: Streptomyces cyslabdanicus (assembly GCF_052663305.1). Classification (NCBI taxonomy): domain Bacteria; kingdom Bacillati; phylum Actinomycetota; class Actinomycetes; order Kitasatosporales; family Streptomycetaceae; genus Streptomyces; species Streptomyces cyslabdanicus. The sequence goes on along the minus strand of NZ_JBQRUW010000076.1, from coordinate 31,463 downwards.
ACCGCGTCTCGGTCAACGACATCGCCGCGGCGGCCGAGATCTCCAAGCCGACCCTCTTCCGGTACTTCCCCACCAAGGAGGACCTGGTGCTGCACCGGTTTGCGGATCACCAGGGCGAGGCAGCACGCGTCGTACGTGACCGCGGGTCGGGCGTCAAGCCAGTGACGGCGCTGCACCGGCACTTCCGGGCCTGCCTCGATCGGTACGACCCCGTCACCGGCCTCAATGATCATCCCGAGGTGGTGGCGTTCCATCGGCTGGTGTTCACCACACCGAGCCTGGCAGCACGGCTCACGCGGTACCTGCTCGAGGACGAGGAGGCACTGGCTGATGCCCTCGGCGAAGGCATCCAGGCACGCCTTCGAGCCGCCCAGGTACTCGCGGTCCAACGGGTGCTCGCCCGGAGCAACTGGCAGAAGATCGCCGACGGTCGAACCGCCCACGACGTGCACCCCGAGGCCGTAGCCGATGCCGACCAGGCGTTCAACCAGCTGCGGTGACAGGCGGCGCTCCGGTAGAAGAAGGTTCTGCGGCCTAGTGCACGGGTTGCCCCGGGCCTGGTCAGGCCGCTTCCGCAGATGCTGGCGGCCACCGCCTCGTCGGAGACAGGTCGCTGCGTGGCCCCGATCCGGCAGTGCGGAGCCCGTCCCTCCCGGAATGCCCTGGATGATCGATTCCAAGGGTCAGTGGTCGTACGCGGTCAGTGTGCGCATGACCGGCTGACCGGCGTGGTCGTTGCGCCAGATCGCGGCGGTGAGCGCGAGAATGCGCTGCAGGACGCGGACGACCACGCCGCCGGGGGTGCGGCCGCGGTGTCGTTCGAGGTCGCGTTGGCTTTTGAAGGTCTCGTTGATCGACTCGATGACCTGCCGCAGGGCTTGAAGAGCTGTGATCCGGGCCGCTCGGCCTCGCCCTCCACTGGGGTGGAGTCCACAACCCACACGTCGTCGCTCCACAGTGTGGTGTCCCAGGCCAGCGTGCGGGTGACGCGGCGGATGAGGTCGGCGGCCTTGCGTAGCCGCTTGTTACAGCCGGGCTGCTGGGGCAGGTAGGAAAACAGGTGCCGCGTGTGGGCGCGGGCGTGCCGCAGCCAACGGGCCTCGGAGGTGAAGCCGAGCATCGCCTGCATCATCGCCAGGGTCACCAGCTCCGCGCCGCTAAGTCGCGGCGCGATGCCCACCGCAGGCTGGCAAGGGGCGAGCTGCGGTGATTCCTTCAGCAGGTCGTCGGTCTTGACGTGGAGCGCGGCCGCGAGGTCGTCCAACTCTGTCTTCACACACTGACATTGGACTCCCTTGGTACGTGCGCGCAGGCGGTCTGTGAATTCTCGCCGGCGGTAGGGGATGCGTCCGGGCGTTGAACGACGTCGGGTGCCGGCCTCACAGGCCGAGCGGCACTGCTCTGGGCGGAACCCCGCCGGCGATCAGTGCCGCCAACGGTGTGGCCAGGTCGCGCGGTGAGAACAGGTCTGAACCGCGGTAGTCGGCGATGTCGGGCAGCCGCCACCAGCGAAAGCCGTCGATGTTCTCGGCAGCAAGCTCGTCGTCGGACATTGCGCCGCGGGGGTGGAACGATGCGGTGCGCACTAGGAAGTAGTCATTGATCACACCGTCATAGCCCACCACGTGCCCGGGGTCGATGACCTCCTGGTGCCAGACATGTGGCGGATCGGCGTCAAGAGCGAGCCCTACCTCTTCGCGTAGCTCCCGGCGCAGGGCGGCAAGGCCGGATTCGCCACGCTCTACGCCTCCACCGGGCGCTGCCCACACCACGATCGGGCCGGTCGGTTGAGGAATGACGAACCGACACAGCAGGATGCGATCACCCTCGTCGAGAACGAGCGCGCGGACCGAGCGACGCAGATGGACCAAGGCCATCCGCGCATGCTATCCGTCCGCCCACGATCACAACGATCCAGGCGATCACCTCCGTGACCAACTCGCAAACACGCCAGCATGGCTGGACGACTTCGTCGGGCATGTCGCGGCCCACCATCTTCCGCTCAGTCCTCGACGGCCATGTCGCGGGGGGCGGAGCTCTGCCGCCGTCAGGTCCAAGCTGGTTTGTGTTCGTGGTCGGCGGCTGGCTTGGGCACACGAGGTGGAACATCCTCCGGTGCCTCGCCGGTGTCGAGGCGAGCACCGGCCCTGACCTCGCGCTGTCGCACGAGTCCGTAGGCAACGGCGTGCGCGGCCTCCCCGACCTGTTCGGCCGACTGCCGGAGCTCGAGGCGCTGCTCGTGTGACAGTGACGCACGTCTGTGCTCGGGTCCGGGCCGGGTTGCAGGCTGGGCTGGACTGGCTCACGGTCGTCAGGCCGCCGGGGTCAGCGCGCGAGCCACTCCCGGTAGGTGGTCTTGGCGATGATCGCGTCGCCCTTGGCGATAAGGGCGTCGCCTGAGGCGGCAGCGAACAGGCCGGCGGTGTTGTCGGTGACGACCCTGCGGTGATCACCACGAGCGGCGAGGGTGATCTCGCCCAGTTCGTCGAGGGCGAACACTTCGGGGCCGGCGACGTTGCGGGTGCCCTGCAGCGGGGTGCCCAGGCTGACGTCAGCCACGGTCTGGGCGACGTCGGCTGCGGCGATGGGCTGGAGGAGTGTGGCGGGCAGACGGACGGTGTTCTCGTCGGCGGTCAAGGACAGCACCGTGTCGATGAACTCGAAGAACTGCGTGGCGCGGACGATCGAGTACGGCACGGGGCCGGCTTTGAGAATGTCCTCCTGCAGCACCTTGGCGCGGTAATAGACCAGGTCCGGCACCTGGTCGGCACCCACGATCGAGAGGATGACCACGTGGCCGACGCCGGCGGCATGGGCGGCCGTCAGCAGGTTGTCCATGGTCTCCTGGAAGAACGGTGGCGCGGCTTCGTCGAAGGTCGGGGAGGTCGTCAGGTTGATGACGACGTCGGATCGCGTCAGCGCCTCGCGCAGGCCTTGCCCGCTGCGCAGGTCCACACCGGTGGACAGCGAGTGCGGCACCGCCTCCTGCCCTCTCGTGGTAAGGACCTTGACCACCTGCGATCCGACTCGCCCCGTCCCACCGATGACAGGAATCTTCATCTCTTGGCCTTCCTTTCTCTCACAGACGCCTCGACCGAGCCTCGCCGACGACGGCGCGCCGCAGGGGCTGGCGGTCAGTCGGTGCGCCGGACCCGGCGGTCCTGGCGCTGGACGAGCTCTTCCTCGTCGACGAGGGTGAGCATCGGTGTGCCTGGTTCCATGAACATGCTGACGGTGAAGCGCACCGGGATGTCGTCGCGGTTGTTGCCGTCCTGGTAGTGGATGACGTCGCCGCCCGGCTCGAAGAACGCCTCGCCGGCCTGGAGGACACGCGGCGGCTCACCTTCGAGCTCGAACACCATCTCACCCTCCAGCACATAGCCGAGGCACGGTCCGGAATGCCGATGCGGAGGAGTGCCCGGATCGCCCGGTGGGAACTCCACGACGATGGTCATCGCATGCGCACCCTCCGGAACGAAGGGAGGGTCCGCCTCCAGTAGCACGGTGACCGCCGACTGCCACGCATTCGACCGGGACCCCTGCCTGGCGGTCGACTCGATGTCCGACATCGGAACACCTCCATGAACAAGGCAGTGCAAAAGAGAAGTTGCCGCCCGACGCCCCTCGTTCGCCGGGCCCGCCGCCCGAGTCCTCACGGACACACACGGATGATCGTCTTCCCCTGGCGTCGCTCGGTCGGGTTGAGGGCGGCGACGGCATCGTCGAGGGTCGCGACGTTGCCGATGTTCGTGCGCAGTCGCCCGTCCCGTACCCGCTGGACTATCTCACCCAGTTGGGCACGATCGGACTCGACGACGAAGTCGATCGCCAGGCCGTGGGCGGGCCGCGCCTCAGGCGGCCCAACGACGGTTACCAGTGTTCCTCCAGCCCGGATCAGGCCTGCGGATCGCTTCTGGATGTCGCCGCCGATGACGTCGAAGACCAGGTCGACTTCTCCGACGTCTTCCAGGGTGTCATTGCCGAGGTCGACGAACTCCGTTGCGCCGAAGTCGAGTGCCTTCTGGCGGTCAGCGGCACGTCCGGTGCCGATGACGTAGGCGCCGAACTCACGGGCGAGCTGAGTCACCATCGTCCCGACTGCGCCGGCCGCGCCGTGCACGAGGACGCTCTGCCCCGCCTGGAGGTGGCCGTGCTGGAACAGTCCCTGCCACGCGGTGAGGCCTGAGATCGGAAGGCTGGCGCCCACGGCGAAGTCGACGTCGCCCGGCAGCGGCGCGAGGTTGCGTGCCTCGACGGCCGCGTACTCGGCGAGGGTGCCGTCGCGATGCCAGTCGGTGAGGCCGAACACGCGCTGTCCCACCGAGAGGCCCGTCGTGCCGTAGCCGAGGGCGGTGACCACTCCGGCCAGCTCATGCCCGGGGATCGACGGCGTTCGGTCGCGGTCGAGGCGATCGGTCCAGGTCGAGGGCCACGCCATCTCGGTCGGGACGAATCCCGACGCATGAATCCGAACGACGACGTCGTTTATGGCCGGCTCCGGCTCGGGCCGCTTCGTCAGCGTCATCCCGGCCGTTCCTGCGGCCTGGTCCGTCACCACGATCGCCTTCATGTGGACACCTCTCTGTATCAGTCCTCGCTCGCTCGGCGCCTACGGTTCATGAGTGTGAGTGGCGTCAGACGTCGGCGTTCTACCCCGCTGATCGGCACAGGTGTGTGGGGGGGGAGAGAACCTCGTTCTCAAAGCAACTGTCATCCGGTTCCGGTCGGTGCTGGTCAAGTCCACACTGGCATGGTCACTGCTCCTCGGCTTGATCGCACGGCGTTGGGCCGGTTACTCCTTCCGCTTGGGAAGCCGCCAGGCTCATCAGACCACCGGCGGCCCCGCCTCGATGCGGCGCAGCACCGGGGACAGGCGGTCCAGGTCGGGGCCGGTCTGGACTTGTCGCTCGTCCCACCAGGTTGCGCCGGCGTCGTGCAGCGGACCGATCATGTCCTTGGCCTTGGCCGCGTCCGAGGGCGTGGCACCGCCGAGCACGAACTCGAAGGGGCGCTCCGCCTCGGCCGTTCGGTGCTTGCGCACATAGCCGACAAGATCCCGTACCTCCGCCACATCAGGCACATGCCCATGCCGGGCTGTCTCGAACAACGGCACCGCGCCGTCCCACCGCGCTGCCCGCCGCATGGGCGGACGACGCGGCCAGAACCCGCCGATCCACACCGTCGGACCGGGCCGCTGCACGGTGGCAGGCAGCAGCGTCACGTCCCGAACCTCATAGTGCCAGCCGTGGTGGTTCACTGGCTCACCGGACCAGAAGCGCCTCAACAGCTCCAGTCCGTCGTCCAGCCGCTCGGCGAGGATGTGTGGCTCGGCGGCATCGCCGAAGCTGCGGTATTCGTCCTCGATCGGACCTCCCAGACCCGCGGCGAAGATCACCCGGCCGCCGCTGAGGTGGTCCAGCGTGGCCACTTGGCGGGCGAGTTGCTGCGGACGGTAACGAGGGAGCGGCGTCAGCAGGGTACCCAGCCGGATCCGGGAGGTCGCCAGCGCGGCCGCGGTCAGCAGCATCCAGGGATCTCCGAAGGGACGCCCCTGGTGCTGCCGGTGCAGTACGTGGTCCCAGACGAAGAGCCCGTCCCAGCCGGTCTGTTCGGCGGCAGTCGCCACGGCCGCGACGTTCCGGGGGTCCGCGAAGTCGCCAAAGTTAGGGATGTTGATGGAGAAGCGCATCCCAGCAGGATGCGCAGCCGGCCACAAGGGGGCAATCGGATTTTGGTCCCAGGCGGCTTCACGGCAGGCCGCCGCCAGGCCAAACAGCAAAGTCCTGCTGGACTGCCAGGGGCTGTGGGAGTTCGTCCGACTGGTGGTGCCAGCGCGTCACCGACGCGGATCGTTGCAGACCGTGGCGGGACGCCGAAGTACTCGCGGCATCACTCCGGCACCGTGTCCTCGCAACTCTCCGAAACTCCCACCACGCCGAAGACCACCGGGAAATGAGTGATCTGCTGGTTCGGGCCCGGCTTGGAGTTGCAGATTTTCCACTCGGCCGGGTCGTCCACCGGACGGCCCCGCCCGCTCCCCCATGGTGACGGCAGTTCGCAACAGTATCCCTGGTACGTCAGGTCACGGAGCCTGTCATCTGGCGTCCTGGCGAACATGAGTACTCGTATCACGTTCGCCAGGACGCCACCGACCGGATGTCAGCCCCACGTGCCACACTGCCGCCCATGTCACTCGCTGATCCCAGGAAGCCGCCGACCCTGTAGACGGCCGGGTGACACTCGTCGAGACCACGGAGCACCTCGGTGCCCCGCTGCGCCGCGTCCGAATCGAGCGGAACGGGCAGGAATTCGCTCTGAGACCGGGAGGCCCGGTGTCCCTGGGCTTTGATCTCGACAACTGGCAGCCGACCCCTTTTTATTTATGCTCAGTTGCGGCGTATGAGCACGTCTGTTACCCAAGATAGAGAAGGTCCCTCCTAGCTGAAGGGTGTCCGCGATGCGCATCAAGAGAACTTCGAACCTTCGCGTACTCCCCGCCGCTGCGGCGATCGCGGCTGTGGCATCGACAGGCATGCTGGCCGCTGGGCCCGCATCCGCCGTGGAGCCTCCGGCAGCTCCCCAAGCGGCCAAGAAAGTTGAGGGCGAGATCATACGCGACACCGGCATTTACTACGGGCCGTCCCTCGACAGCCAGAAGATGGGCTCGGCCGTCAAGGGGCAAAGGTTTACCTTCGTCTGCTGGGTAAACCCCACGCACACGTACCCGTTCTTCAAGCTGGACCAGAATGGGTACTACATTCCCCGCGACTTCGTGAACCTCTCCTCCCGCGACCTGCCGGAGTGCACACCTTGATCCCAGCTCGCTGTCCCGGCTCGTGAGCAACGCGGCCGAGTTGGCTGGAAAGCCGGCAGCCGTCGGGAAAGGGTCCCGATCGAGGACCAAGCAACCTTCGATGCCACGCGGAAGGCCCCCGTCACTCCGCAGTGACGGGGGCCTTCCTGTTGTCCATGGGGCCCGACGGCGCTCTGGGGGCGTCGGTAGGTGAGGCGAGTACGGCAGGTCATGCGCTCCGCGGAGCCTCCAGGACCATACGGATCTCCGATACCTCGTAGCCGGCGCGGTCGAAGGCGGCGGCCATGGGAATGTTCGTGGTGTCCGTCGTCGCGGTGATGCGCTCGGCGCCTTCCGCCGCGTGGAAGCGGGTGATCTCGGCGAGGATCTCGTCGATCAGTCCCTTGCCGCGCTGCTCGGGTACGACACCGAGATAGCCGACGTTGCGGTTGTACGGGGTCGCTGACGGGACGGCCAGACCGGCCGGCGTGCCGTCGGGCAGCTCCGCGAGCCTCCACCAGGAGCGCTCGCCAGGGCAGTCGAGGTAGAACCGCATGTCCTCCTCGGCCAGTTGCCTGGCGTCCTTCGTGCGCAGCTCGTCAAGGGTGGCCTGGTCGAGGCTGCCGGCCGACACCCGGACGAAGGCCTCCAGGAACTCCTCGTCGCTGCCCTCGCGGAACGTCAACCGACCGCTGGTTTCGGGCAGTCCTGCCGCAGGAGTCCACTCGTAGCGGAGGCGCTGGATCTCCCGGCTCAACCCGGTGCGCGAGCTCGCCTCGCGACGCCAGGTGATCGCCTCGGTCAGCTCCGACCGGGTGCTCCAGTCCGGCGGGAGGGAGAGGTTGTACAGCGGGCGCGTGCCGAAGGCGGCGTGCCCGGCGTCGAGGAGCCTGGTGGCGACGGCGACCGGATCGGCGACGGTGGAGCGTACCTGAAGGCAATCGAGGGCTATGGGCCGCTCGCTGTCGGCACGGCCCCACCACAGCGCGCGGGCAAGGACCTGTCCGTCCTCGTCCTCGGCGAGCCAGATCCATTCCCGGCGGAACTGGTTGGCGTCGAGCTCCTCACGGATCCTCTCGGGGCTCAGGGCGGCGACGGGACCGTCGGCCGGGTACGCGGCGGCACGGTCGAGGGCGGTGGGGTCCGCGGTGGCGGGAAGGAATCGCATTTGGCCCATGATCGCGGTGGGGAAGTGCCGGAGCAAGGTGTTTGTTGCTGCCTGCTGCTTACCAGGCCTGCCTCAGTGGGGCGCCGCGACCGCGATGGTGCGCCAGGCCCGCTCGATCTCCGCCGCCGGAAAGGGCGTCCGCTTGCTCTCGGTGAGAAGGCGGCGCTGGAATTCGCCCAGGACCACGGCAGCTCGGGAATGCCGGTCGAGGATCGCGGCGATCTCGCGCGGGACCTCACCGGGCTGGTGGCCCGCGATCCACTCGCTCAGGAACGCGTCGTGTGCTCTACCGCCACGCAGGCCATCGGGGAGGTGGTGGCGGAGCAGATGGCTCACGGTGTGGCAGCGGTCGTACACGAGGTGGTCGGAGAGGAACTCCGCCTCGGCTGCTGACAGTTCGAAGCCGGAGCTCAGGGCGAGTCCGAAGTCCGCGAAGTAGAGCAGTTGGCCGTCGGTCAGGACATTGGCGAAGTGGGCGTCGAAGTGGACGAGTCCGTGCGAGCTCATGAAGGCGGTGCCGCGTGCCAGGGCTTCCTCCACCCATGGGTACGGCGTGCCCTCCCCGCCTTCCGGCGTGGCGGTCCGGTGGTCGTGCAGCCAGTCGGCGAGTGTCTGCGGGACGTGTTCCAGGAAGAGCACCAGGCTGAACGACGAACGGCCGATGGCCTCCAGCCGCTCACGCACGGCCGAGGAGCCCTCCCAGTGCGCGACCGCCCCGTCGACGCCCCCGAATTCGTCGGCGAAACCCTCGGGTGGGGAGTCGGGCAGGATGCGCCAGTGGTACATCAGCGGAAAGCCCTCGTACTCGTTCCCGAGGACCCAGTTGGTGGTCATGACGTGCACGGCCAGCTCTCGCCAGGCCCCGAACCCCGCTGAGCCCACCCCGTACTGGTAGAACATCGGCAGTCCGAAGAGGTTCGCCGTCGACCGCGCGTTCTCCGGCCGCAACTCGGTGTCGGTCAGGGGGACCCGCTTGACGAACACCCGCGTGCCGTCGATGTCCAGTTCCGCCGACCTGCCGCCGATGCCGGCCCCGAGCAAGTCGGCGGCGGCCAGGGCCTCGCCGAGCCGACGGTCACTCAGCAGGGACAGGTGCGTGGCCACGGTCCCATAGGTGGCGAGCCGCGCGGCATACCGCGGGTCCGGGTGGCGCATGGACGACTCCTCGGTGCCCGGAACCAGGGCTTTGGTGAACTCGCGCATGGCGTTGAGCCTATCCGTCAGGCCTGCCGAAGGAGCAGGTTCGCGCGAAGTCGCCCGGAACGCCGGCCCCGGACGGCCCGCGGTCACCGGCCCCGGCCTCGCTCCCGTTCGGCAGGAGCGTGAGCGTCACGCCGGCGGCCGGGTGAGTTTGGTGGCCACGGCGTCGAGGACCCAGTCCAGGCCGGTCGCGAAGGATGCCTCAGCGTCCACGTCCGTGCCGTCGTACACGGCCTTGGCCAGCGACGGGAAGCGGCCCGTGGCCAACATCCTCGTCACGTGCGGGCCGAAGGCGCGCTGCCAGTCGTGCTTGGACAGGCCCGTGGCGCGCTCGGCCCGCAGGTTCGCGACCTCGCGCCTGATCGCGCCGGTGAAGTAGGCGCTGACCGTCTCCACGGCGCGCATGACGGTGTCGATGTCGGTGAGGCCGTCGAGGGGGGCCAGCGTCGCCTCGGTCAGGGCGAGGCCGTTCGGGCCCAGGGCCGGGCGGCCGCCGAGCAGGTCGGCCAGCCATTCGTGACGGAGAGCGGCCTGCCTGGTGCGGTGGGCGAGGCTGCGCAGCGCCTCCCGCCAGTCACCGGGTTGCTCCTCGGGGAGGATTTCGGCCTGGACCTCGTCCACCATGAGGTCGAACAGCTCCTCCTTGGTGGAGATGTATCCGTACAGCCGCATCGGGCCGGCGTTCAGCCGGGCGGCGACCTTGCGCACCGACACCGCCTCCAGTCCGCCCTCGTCCGCCAGCGCGATGGCGGCGGCGACGATCCGCTCCCGGTCGAGCGGCACGGGGCGCTTCGGCGGCTCCGGCCGGTCCCACACAGTCATGGTCACACCGTTCTGTTGCGATGCATCGTATTGGAGAAATACAGTGTATCGACATGAGACATCGTATCACCGTGGTCGGGAGCGGCCCTGCCGGCCTTGCCTTCGCCCGCGTCCTGCACCGGCATGGTCACCCCGTCGCCGTCCTCGAACGTGACCCCGCCCCCGATGCCCGCCCCCCGGGCGGCACGCTGGACCTGCACGAGAGGCTGGGCCAGCTCGCGCTGGACAAGGCGGGGCTGCTGGCGGAGTTCCAGGCGCTGTCTCGTCCCGAGGGGCAGGCCATGCGCATCCTGGACACGGGCGGCACCGTCCTGCGCGACTGGCGACCCGGTCCGGATGACCGGGCCAATCCCGAGATCGACCGCGGGCAACTCCGTGACCTGCTGCTCGGCCCTCTCGACGTCCAGTGGGGCCGGGACGTGACGCAGGTGGTGCCGGGGACTCGGGACGGCGCACGGGTCCATTTCGCGGACGGGCGACAGGAGACGTTCGACCTCGTGATCGGCGCGGACGGCGCCTGGTCCCGGATCCGCTCGGCGGTCTCGTCGGTGACACCGCACTACACCGGCGTCACCTCGGTCGAGACCTCCCTCGACGACGTCGACGCCCGCCACCCTGACCTCGCCCGGTTGATCGGCGACGGTTCCGTGGCTGTGTACGGCGTGAACCGGGCTCTCGTCGCCCAGCGCAACAGCGACGGACACGTCAAGGTGTACGCCCAGTTCCGCGCGCCGCTGGACTGGCACACGAACCTGGACCTGGCCGACGTCGGGGCCGTGCGATCGAGCCTGCTGGCTCTGTTCGACGGCTGGGCCGCTCCCGTCCTCGACCTCCTCCGCCACGGCACCGCTTTCGTCCACCGCCCCCTCTACGTCCTGCCCGTGTCCCACTCCTGGACCCATGTCCCCGGGGTGACGCTACTGGGCGACGCCGCCCATCTGATGCCCCCTTTGGGGGCGGGCGCGAACCTCGCGATGTTGGAAGGCGCCGAACTCGCCGAGTCCATCGCCACCGGCCCTGGAGACCTGGACGAGGCCGTTCGCGCCTTCGAGGAACAGATGTGGGCACGGGCCGGCAGGTGGGCGAAAATCACGACGGCCGGTCTGGAACGCCTGGTGAGCCCGGACCCCGCCGAAGCCCTCGCCCTCTTCGACCAGGTCCAGCCATCCTGACTGCCAAGTGCGCCAAGTGCGAGAGCACCCGTCGAACGGCTCGCCACGGCACCCTTGAGGCACATCACCCAGTTGCCGCGACGGCCCCGCCGTCCAGCCGGTCGTCACAGCCTGGACGGCGGGCGGCGTGGTCGGTGCACCGCTCCGGTGTGCCCTCGGGCCTGCGGCCGAAGGGGGGAACACACCCGGGGATCAGCAGGTGATGGTGCCCTTGCGCAAGGCGTGACCGCCGTCGTTGCTGTCGTCGGCCCAGTAGACGGGCTTGGAACCGGCCACGCATTCGTCGGCGCCGGCGAGGGAGAAGCCCTCGTTGTTGTAGTTGGGCATGCCGCCGGGACGGTTGTAGACCGCGGTCGTGGTGAAGGTGCCGGTGGCGTCGATCTTCAGGGTGCGGTGCTGACCGTCGCAGGTGTCGTCGCAGACCGCCCACAGGCGGGTGGCCTGCGGTTCCCACTGCAGTTCCATCACGCCGGACATGCCGCTGCCGAAGGAGGCGACGCGGGTGTACGAACCGGAGTCGGTGAGGACGTATCCGTAGATCATGCCGGTGCCCTCGACGCCGACGAAGAACACGCCGCCGCTGTGGGAGCTGTAGCGGGCCGGGGCATAGGCCGCACCGGTGGAGGCGTCCTTGAAGCCGGCTCCGGTGAGGTAGGCGTCGGGGATCCAGGTGATCCCTTCGAATCCGAGGTTGGGGTCGGTCTTGGGCAGGTCGGAGGTGAGGTTCCATTCCGTGGCGGCGGTCAGCGACGAACCGCCGGCGGTGACGTCGTACTTCAGCACCGACAGGCGGCTGGTGCCGGAGGCATCGCCGTTGCGCTCACTGGCGACGAACACCCCGCCGGCCGAGCCGGAGCCGGTGAGGGTGACGCCCTCGCTGTCGGGGCTGCCGGAGCCGCCGGGGAAGCGCAGGGTCCTGCCGGAGTTCCAACCGCCGGTCGCATCCGGCTTCCAGCCGCCGGAGCCGTCACGCACCAGGCGCCACAGCTTGCCGCTGTTCTGCGCGCCCCACAGCACGTCGCCCTCCTGGTAGAGGCCGCTGAGATCCTCACCGAACACGTTGGCGGCATCCGCGGTCGCCACGCTGCTGCCGCCGGGCCACGCCACCGGCCCCGTCGTGCCACCGCCGGTGGAGCCGCAGGCGTTGGGGCCGCCGAGCGTCACGGTCGCCGCCTGCTTGAAGTCGCCGGTGCCGTCGGGACAGCGCGACCAGGACGGATCGGAGTGCTTGCTCCAGGAGAAGCTGTCCACCAGGGTCTTGTCGTCCGCGAGGTAGAGGCGGGCCTTGTCGTCGGAGCCCAGGCCGAACTGGTCGTGGACGTCGAACGCCCGATACCCGCCCGGACTCAGCGTGGTCCCTGAAGCGATCTTGTACTTGTGGTCGTTGTCGTCGTCCTTGAGGATCCAGCCCGAGATGTCGATCGTGGCGGTGCCCTTGTTGAAGAGCTCGATCGAGTCGTTGACGTCGCCGGTGGTCACCACCTCGTTGATGCGGACGTCGTCGGCCGCAGCCGCATGCGCTGAAGGCACACCGGTCAGGGCGCCCGCGGCCAGCAGCGGTCCGGCGACGAGGAAGCGGGTCAGAACACGACGCCCACGGCGGGCGATCGACGCAGTCACAGAGATCCGTCCTGACGTTGTCATGGGCAGGGCAAATTGACCGTCCCGGCCCCGCCCGAACGGGACTCCACCATCGAGGAGGACGGCCTGCGAACGGCAGGCGAAATTCTGTGCCGCCCACCGTGTTCAAGGACTTCACCTCGACCTCCGGGAGCGGGGGGCTTATCAATAATGAAAATCATTATTGTATGCTTGCGGGGCTGCCAGCCGGAAGACTCCGGGCCGGGTGGTGGTACGCAGCCACGGCATCACCCGGCCCGGTCAGGCGGTCGGACGACCCGGTGGTGCGGGTGGTCGCCATCGCCACTACCCGATGTGGCATCCGCATCGGCTGTCCGCCGCGCATGGACGGTCGGACGCCGCCCAACCGGGAGCGAAGGAGAGGAACTGCCATGCCACTTGGATCGCGCCCAGGTCTCCCAGGACCGAACCCGCGACTGCGCGAGTTGCAAGAGACGGTTCGCACCCTGCTCGGCCTCGACGCGGACACCGCCGTCACCGTCCGCCGGCTCACCTGCACCGAACCGGGCCGTCCACCGGTCGAGACGATCGTCGCCGTGCTCCCCATGGACGGCGAAGCGCGCCGATGGCGGCTGCACCGGCCCGCCGAGCAGGTCACGCCGGACAACCTGCGCTCCGTCCTGCTCACCGATCGACTCACTGATCGACCGCGTTGACAGGACATCAGGTGTGACCTCCCCCGAACCCCCTCACGAGCGCGTTCCCGCCACCGTCGTGACCGGCCTCCTCGGCTCCGGCAAGACCACCCTCCTCAACCACATCCTCTCCGAGAACCACGGCATGAAGATCGCCATCATCAAGAACGACTTCGGCGACGCCCACGTCGACGAAGCGCACCTCCTCGACGCAGAGGGGGAGATCTTCGAGATGACCAACGGCTGCGTCTGCTGCACCGCGCGCGGAGATCTCCTCCGCACCCTGGGCGCGCTGTTGCGCCGGCACGAGCCGTTCGAGCGCATCCTCATCGAGGCCAACGCGCTCGCGGACCCCGCCCCCGTCGCCCGGACGTTCCTCATGGACGACGAGATCGCCGCCCAACTCCGCCTGGACGCCGTCGTCACTCTCGTCGACGCCGCCCACGTCCTTCAGCACCTCGACGAGGCCCCACCGGAAGGCGCGGAGAACGAGGCCGTCAAGCAGATCGCCGTCGCCGATCGCATCATCCTCAACAAGACCGACCTGGCCGACGACGACACCATCGTGCACGTCGTCCGCCGTATCCGCGCCCTCAACGCCGGGGTCAGGATCGTCCCCGCCGAGCACGCACGCATCGCCCTGCACGAGGTGCTGCGCGTGAGCGCTTTCGACCTGGAGCGGGTACTCGCCGACGACCCCTCATTCCTCACCGAGACCGAGCACCGACATGACACCGCGATCACCTCGGTGGGCATCGAACTCGAAGGTGAACTCGACGAGGACCGGCTCAACGCCTGGCTGGACGCCCTCCTGTGCACCGATGGCGTAGACCTCTTCCGCTCCAAGGGCGTCCTCGCCATCGCCGGAGCGCCCAGGCAGTACGTCTTCCAGGGCATGCACGCGCTGCTGGACGGCACCTTCGGACGCGACTGGCGGGGAAACGAAGTGCGCCGCAACCGCGTGGTGCTCACCGGCCGCGGACTCGACCGCGGGGCACTGAAGCGCGGCTTCGCCGACTGCCTGGCCGTGTCTGGGGCCTCTCCTGTGGATCACGCCGGGCTCGCGGGCCTGGCCCGAACGAAAGACCGTGGTGCTGGCGATTGGTGAACGCCTCGCTACTGCCGGGGAGTTGGAATCGTTGAAGCTGAACGCCTGCCCCTGACAGACTGCGGGGATGACAACTCCGTTGAGCCAGTTGTCCGGCCGGGTCTGGATCTACTCCGGGGATCCGGATCCCGAGGCCGTCCAGCCCTGTGTCGCGGTGGTCGCAGATGATGCGGGCAGCACGGTGGTGGACGCCGGCCAGAGCCCGGCACATGCCCGGCTCGTGCAGTCGGCCATGGCGAAGGTGGGGCTGCCCGCCGCCCGTCGGCTGGTGTACACCCACCACCACTGGGACCACACCTGGGGTGCTTGCGCCTGGGAGGTGGAGGAGATCGTCTGCCACGAGGCAGGTGCCGAGCTGCTGTCGGCCGAGGCGAGCCGCCCGTGGAGCGACGAGTACCTGCGGCAGGAGGTGGCCGCCAACCCCCGCCTGGGGCCGAGCTTCCAGGCCCGGGCACGGGCCATGAACGGCTGGGAGGACTTCGCCGTCCGGCCACCGACCCGCACCTTCACGGAGCGGCTGGCACTCCCGGGAGGAGTCGAACTCCGGCACGTGGGCGGCAATCACGCGCCGGACTCCACGGTCGTGGCCATCTCTGATTCCAGCGTGATGCTGCTCGGCGACTGCTTCTACCCGCAGCCGTACCATCTGCGCGAGCCGGGCCCCGTCGGCGAGGAGATCGATCTGCCGCAGATCACCGCCTTGGTGGCGGAGCGCTTCGACTGGTACGTCGACAGCCACAGCCCCCCGTGGCGCCCGCCGTTGTCCTGAGCGGCACCCGATGGTTGGTGAGGAGTTCAGCCGCATCTACCGAAGACCGGCAGGCGGGGCGGCCGGCGGGAGAGCCACCGCAGGATCATCAACGGGATCTGGATCGCGCCTCAGCAGGCCAGAATCTTCTGAATGGCCTGGCGCGTTACGCCGAGCTCACGTGCGATGTCGGCCTGCGAATCACGTCAACCTCCCGTTGTCATGGTCGCGGTGGGCACAAGCCGTGGGAGGTTGACGATGGGCTGTGGGAGCGTATCGAGCCACTGTTGCCGATGATTGAGCGGCGCTTCCGGTACCCGGGGCGTCGTCGCCTCGACCACCGGCGGGTTCTGTGCGGCATCCTGTTCGTGCTCTACGCCGGCATCCCCTGGCGCCACCTCCCGCCGGTACTCGGCTTTGGCTCCGGGATGACCTGCCGGTCTTGCCCCGGTCCACCGGGGACGGGCCACCAGGCCTTCATCACACTCGGTTGTGCCGTCATCTGCTGGCGCCTGAGGAGTCCGCTGTGACTTCCAAGCCAAAGTAAGGTGAAATCCCATGTCGCGGACTCGCGCCAAGCGTAAGGAGGCGGAATGCTCGCCAACTCGTCGGCGCTGGCGGCTGGAAGGCGTCATTCGGTCGGACGGCGCTCGGATGGAACCGTTCTCGCGGTGGGCAATACCGCAGCCGCTGAGTGCCGTGTCGAGCGGTGGGAAGACGTCGTCGCGGTGGCAGCCGGCAACGTCCATGCCGCGACGAACACGGGCAAGTCTCATACGGTGGGGCTCCGGTCGGACGGCACGGTGCTGGCAACGGGGTGGAATGGCGATGGGCAATGTGATGTCGCCGGATGGCGAGGCATCACGGCCGTGGCCGCAGGCTGGCGCCGCACGCTCGGGCTACTCACGAATGGCCGCGTG
Source organism: Streptomyces cyslabdanicus (assembly GCF_052663305.1). Classification (NCBI taxonomy): domain Bacteria; kingdom Bacillati; phylum Actinomycetota; class Actinomycetes; order Kitasatosporales; family Streptomycetaceae; genus Streptomyces; species Streptomyces cyslabdanicus. Next base: position 15,256 of record NZ_JBQRUW010000076.1, on the reverse strand, counting down.
CTAGCAGTTGGCCGGAGTTCAGAAGGGCAGTGCGACGTGCAGTCCTGGCGCGAGATGGTCGTCGTCTCGTGTGGTGACTGGCACTCGGTCGGCGTCCGGACCGACGGTTCTGCACTGGCCGCGGGAAACAACCGGCGAGGGCAGTGTGCCGTTGAGGGGTGGCGTGACCTGGCCGCTATTTCGGCTGGGTATCTCCATACCGTCGGTCTCAGAGCCGACGGGCGGGCAGTAGCGACCGGAGAGCGGGCAACCGAGGCGTGCGAGGTCGATGAGTGGGAAGACGTGGTGACGCTCGGCGCGGGCAGCTACCACACCGTCGGGGTCACAGCGTCCGGGCAGGTCCTCGCAGTGGGAGACAACAGCTACGGACAGTGCGAGGTCGGCGATTGGCGCGACATTGTCGCCGTGGCGACCGGTTCAACGCACACCCTCGGCCTCTGTGCCGACGGCACGGTCGTGACCGCAGGAAACAATGCCGACAGACAGTGCGAAGTCGATACCTGGTCCGGAGTCAGGCTTCCTTAGGCCCCGGGGCGCGCCAACGTGAACGGACATGCGAACTGACATGCCGTCACCTTCGATTTCCGGAGACCTCATTCTGATTCCAGTCCTTACTGGCTCTCCGGCGGCCCGCTGGTCGCCGGAGAACCTGGATGCCGGTTGAGGGCGGGTACAAGGCCGTGGTGGCTTCGTTCACTTCCACGGACAGCGTTTGTTGACGAGTTCGAGCAGCACTCTCCATCAAGATCAGCGGTTTTTGTCGACGACATTTGACGACGCCTGGCTGACCCATCAGCCACGCGCCGTCCCCCGATCTAAATCTGGTTTCTGCGGATTTGATGAGGGTCGCTGTCCTCAGACGTGGAGGTCGGGAGGGAAGCCGGTCCAGCGAAGGTTGGCGGGCAGGTGACCCGTGTCGTTGAAGACAAGCACGGATGGAGGTCGGCCGGGCGCATAGCGGATGACGGTCAGCGCGGCATTGGCGTGGTTGATGCCCATCCACCGCCACTCCGGGGCGTCGAGGGCGGCGCGGACGAGCCAACCTATGAGGAAGTTGTGCGTGACGACGAGTTCATGGCGCGGCTCGTCACCGACGACAGGTCCGGTGAACTGCGCGAGAGCCGCAAGGGCCAGTTCTGGCCCTTGTTCGCGCTCCTCGGCTGGGAACTGGGCCAGGTGACCGAGCATGGCATCGGCCGATTCCGACGGCAGCTCCTCGCGCTGCGGCATGTAGGGGATGTAGTCGCCAGCCAGTTCGGACGGCCGCAGGGGAACACCGTCGAGCTGCTCGCAGACCAACTGCGCCGTCTGCTCCGCGCGCGCGAGCGGGCCGTGGTGGATTGCCGTGAGAGGTGCCTCACGAAGCCGCTCCCCGAGCAGGACGGCTTGGCGGCGGCCGGTGTCCGCCAACTTGCTCTCGTCCTCGGACGCCTCACCGTGCCGCCTGAGGTAAAGGTAGCGGGCAGCTGTTGCCGTCACAGCTGGCGAGGGTATGGATGGTTGCCGGGTCGATGTTTGGATTCGCGTCGAAGTCGAAGGTGCGCAGGGACTTCTCGCGGAGGAAGTTCGCCGCCTTGATCCGCCGCTCGGAACGGCGGCGGGCTCGGTCGTCGTACTCGGCCATGAGCAGTTCGGCGAGGAAGCCGCGGTAGGTCATCTGGTCTTTCATCGCCCGGTCGGCGATGTCGGAGAACTCGTTGCGGATCGACGGCAGCCGCAGCATGCGGCAGGCGGAGTCGATAGCGGCGTCGGCAGCCTGCTCAGTCAAGCCTGGCTGGCGGGGCATGCTCATCGTGCTTCTCCCTCTCGGTGGTCACCGCCGCTTGCCCGGCGGCGTCGGAGCAACTGGTCGTAGCGGGCCACCGACGGCAGCGGTCTGGTGTCCGGCGGAAGATGCGCCAGGCGCTATTCGTGCAGGGACGTCACCGTCGCCGACGGCTGTCCGGGGACCCGTGCTGCCGGTGCGGGCTCGGCCTCGACCTGGGCTGCTTTGCGGGCTTCCAGCGTGACCGCGTCGGCGGTCATGGCTCCGGCCCGAAGGGCTGCGGCCAGGCCGGGCGACGACCTGCTCGTGCGGCGTGTTTCGTCCAAGAAGCAAGACGTCGATCAGCGCGCGGGTTCCGTCCCGCTCGCCGTGGATCTTCATGGCCTGCGTCCACCAAGCGTCATGGACCGTGGGCGAACTTGCCTGCTGAACGGGCCTGTTCGAGAGCGGTCGAGCCGGGGAAGGCATCGGGCTTACGGACCAGGACCTCCAGGTAATGATCCAGCTCCAGACGGACGGCGCCTTTGGCGATCAATCTCTCATGCCGGGCCACTTCCACGTTCTGGTCGTAACGACCAGGTGAGAGGCGTGACGGATGACTCGGACCCGTTTGCCGATCAGCCGGATGGGGAGCGAGGAGCGGTTCGTGCGGACCGGGATCTGGGCGTAGCGGTCGACCCGCGGGGTGAACAGCCGTCCGGTCTCGAACGGCTCCTCAGGCAACGGCATCAGCAGCGGCTGTTCGAGGGCGAAGTCCTCGGCGATCGTCCGTGACCTGGAGCCGATCCTGCGGGCGTCGTCCTGCCGGTCCCACTGCTCGACCATCTCGTTCAGCTCTGCAAGCGAGGAGACCTCGGGGACGGGGACGAAGTGGTTGCGGCGGAAGTAGCCGATCTGGCCCTCGACGCCGCCCTTCTCATGGGCTCCTTCGACTCCCGGACGGCAGTGGAAGCTCTCGATGCCGTAGTGCGATTTGAACGCGATGCACCGCATAGAGTCTGGTGCACCATGGCCGACCACCACACCTATGGCACCAGCACCCACACCGCCGGCGGGCTGGTCCGGCTCGTCAGTGACCGCCTCGGGCTGGTCTTCACCGAGCGCGACAGCGACTACCGGGGTGTCTACCACCTCGCCAGCATCCCCAACGGGCGGATCGAGATCCAGCCCAACCCGATCCCCGGCGACGACGATGAAGACGACCTCTACGCCCCGGAACACCCAGCGGCCCAGGTGCTGTTGCTCACCACCACACCGACCCCGGACCCCGTCCTGCAGACCCGCCTGGACTCCATCGAAGGGCTCACGCACCTGAACCACGAGACAGCGTGAACAGCTACTGATCCACAGTTCTTGACAATTACTCTGTGGAAGGGCACGTCAAGCGCATCAAGGTGCTCAAGAGGCAGATGTTCGGACGTGCCGGGTTCCACCTTCTGCGAAGCGTGTACTTCTGGCCTAGCGGACCGACGATCGTACCCGTACGCCACTGAGTCGATGGTGCGATCAGACGTTGTCGAGTAGCGTCTGTGCTTTGATGACTGAGTCCTGGGACACCATCGCCGACTGGTACGCAGAGCTCGTGCGTTCCGGATCTGCCCTGCACGACTTCAGCCGCGACAGCTTGCTCGGCTATCTCCCTGAGCTCCTTCGCGGACAACGTGTTCTCGACCTCGGGTGCGGAGAGGGCATCATAGCCCGTGCTGTGGCTGCTCGCGGAGCGACGGTATGGGGTATCGACCCGTCGCCCCGGATGATCGAGCACGCTCGGAGCGCCGAGAAGAGCCAGCCCACCGGAGCGGTCTTCTCAGTCGACGACGGATGCACACTGGCCACGGTCGCCACTGCGTCCGTCGAGTGGGTGACCGCCGGGCTCTCGCTGAACAACGTGCCCGACCTCGATGCCGCACTCGCTGCTGTCCACCGGGTTCTCAACCCGCGTGGCGCCCTCATCTTCACGGTCCCGCACCCCTGTTTCGAGGCGCCACACGCCACGTGGGCGCAGGCCGGAGACGGAACCATGCGCAGAGTCGTCGGCGACTACCTCACCGAAGGCTTCTGGCGATCAAGCAACCCCAACGGCGCCCGTCGAGCCGGAAACCAGCACCGGAAGCTCTCCACCTATATCACCACACTGATGCGCAACGGCTTCAAAATCGCAGCCGTCGACGAGCCGACACCAGACCCTCGTGTTGTTGCAGCCCAACCCCAGCGCTCCGGGCTGCCACCCTTCATGCTCTTCGACGTGCGTCGAGCATGATCCTGCACCGACAACTACTCACCCAGCGCGCTCACTGCACAGAATCTGGGCCAGAACCACCTCTGCTCGATAAAGCCACCGTGGCGGCCATCACGCTCATGACCAGGTGAATCACTCGCAGAAGCGGACAGCCAGCATCCCACGAAGCCCAGCAGGACTGATCATTCTCAAGGGATGGACCATCGCCTTCGCCTTCACCGGCCCCGAGTCCCCCTCTCCCACCCCCGACAAAGCCGCATCAATGCAATCCGGCGAAACCGCTACGCGGAGGGACTATGCGTGGCCGGAGACGGAACAGCTTCCGTCGTGGGCGCCGGAGCATTCCCCGTGGAGATGCGTTCCCTCCACCATGGCAGGAGCAGCGCGCTCGCCATACACAGCAAGCCAGAGATGAGCAGGGCAGCGCGCACCCCCGCCGCGGCGGCAATGAGGCCACCGGCGATCACGAAGGCAGCCTGGCATGTCTTCGCGCCGACGGACCAGGAGGTGCCGACGCGGGACATGAACGCGTCCGGTGTGGCCGCCATCCGATACGTGGTGAACGACGGGTTGAAGACCCCGGCGGAGAAGAGCAGGCCGAAGTCGACGGCCACGATGACGAACACGCCGAGAGCACCGGAGGGCGTCAGTGGCAGCAGAATCGTCCAGAGCGTGCGCGCAACACCGGACAGCAGCAGAACGCGACGCTGCCCGAATCGCTGCGTAAGCAGCGGGGTCAGGCGTGAGCCCAGCACGCCACCCAGGCACGGCAGTCCCAGGGCGAGTCCGTACTGCCACGGTGCCAACCCCAGGTCATCCAGCATGAGGACGGCCATCAGCGGTGATGTCATCATGACGGATCCGCCAAAGAGCAGCGCGTTGAAGAACAGCGGCCGCAGTCCCGGGTGCCCCAGGAGGAACTGCCAACCGGCAGCGATGTCGCGGCCCAGGTGAGAGGTGGCGGCGTGTGCCGGTGGCGCGGGTTCAGGCTGCCGGATGCGACGGATACACAGGGCCGACCCGAGGAAGGACAGCGCGTCGACCACCATCGTGGCGGCCGCGCCCAGTGCCCCGATCAGAAGCCCGCCCACGGGCGGGCCGGCGCTGACGCTGATCCAGTTGGACGTCTCGAACAGGCTGTTGGCACGAAGGCGGTGCTCGGGCCGGACAAGTGCCTTCAGATGCGCGCCACTCGCCGCGCCGAACGCGACAGACGCAGCCGTCTGGAGAACGCCGACGATACACAGCTGAGCGAAGGTGAGCCCGCCGAAAGCCATGGCCACCGGAATGCTCGCCAGCACCACGCAGCGGGCCAGATCGGCGGTGATCATGACCGGCCGCTTGTACTGGTGCTCGATACGCACACCGAGCGGCAGAGCAATCACGCCACTGGCCACTGCAGACAAGGCAGCGAGCACAGAGACCTGGAACGCAGAGGAATCCAGCACCAGGAGGGCGACCAACGGCAATGCCCCCATGCCGACGGCACTGCCCGCGGCGCTGACCGCGTAGGCGCCCCACAGCCGCCGGAAGTCCTGCCCGAGCGTGCTCCGCCGTACCAACCGAACCTCCCGAGGTGTGAAGCCGCTCGGCGTAGTGACTCGGACCAATCACCACCCCGTGATCAGGACATCGCCGAACGCGTCTCAGAGCTGAGAGCAGAAACAGGTGCTCAGGTCTCAGGGCATGATTCACTGACTTGACGCCGACCTGAGGAGGCGGGCGAATTGGCCGCCGTGGTGCTCGTTCACGGCCTGTATCACTGTCCCGAGCACTTCGCCGTGGTGGCAGAACGCTTGCGGACCGCGGGAGCCGAGGTGGTCGTTCCCGAGCTCCATCGAGGTTCATTACCCGCTGACACAGCCGTGGTCCAGGCTGCCATCGACGCGCTGCAGGAGCCCCCGATCGTGCTCGGTCACTCCTACGGCGGGTCAGTGATCACCGGAGTGCGCGGAGCGGGACACTTGGTCTACCTGGCGGCCTTCGTGCTGGACGTCGGCGAGAGCGCGGCCGGTCTGCGTGGGGCGTCTCCGCAGCTCCAGGACGCGATCAGCCCCGAGCCCGACGGCTCGACCAGCCTGCACCCCGACCGGGCTGTCGACACCCTCTACGGCGACTGTCCCGAACCTCTCGCCGCTTGGGCAGTCGGCCTGCTGCGTGCGCAAGCCCCCGGCTGCGGGCGAGGAGTCCCGGAGCGCCACAGCTGGAAGCACACTTCCTCCACCTACGTCGTCTGTGGACGGGACCGGGCCATCGATCCGGGCCTGCAGCGGAAGATGGCCTCACGCTGCACCGACGTGCGCGAGTGGCAGACGGGCCACTCCCCGTTCGTAGGACAGCCCGATCTCATCGTTGAACTCCTGCAGGAACTGCTCGCCACCGACACCCCGCGGAGGCGAGATGTACCGAAGGCCGTCCGGGCTTCTTCCCGGCAGGGAGCAGCGCCTCCAGCTTTGCGACAGTAGTCATGGAATTCATTTCCAACTAGCCTTGCGCAGTGGATCATTCCGGAACTCCCGCGGAAGGCAGGCGACATGGACGGCATGCCGACCGGCGGGCTCCCGTCGGCCTGGCGGTCGACGCGGCAGCGTGCCGCCGTTCTGCGGACGCTGCTCGCCTGCCGCGACTTCATGTCCGTACGAGAGCTGCACGCGGCGCTGGCCGCCGACGGCGTCGCGGTAGGACTGACCACGGTGTACCGGACCCTGCGGTGGCTGGAGCGGGACCGGCGCGTGGACGTCGCACGAGAACAGAGCGGCGAGCGCCTGTACCGACTCCGCCCGCCGGACGGCCACCGCCACTATCTCGTCTGCCGGAGCTGCAATCTCAGCCTGGCCGTGGAGGCGGAGGCCGTCGAGCGCCGGGCCGACGACATGGCCGCGGCCACCGGCTTCCCGAGGTCGAGCACATCGTCGAGCTGACGGGGATCTGCGGCCACTGCCGGAGGCGGCCCGAGGGGCAGGCGCCGCACGCACGGACCAGGTGGCTGGTGGACGGCTGCGGCTGCGGCTGCGGGCTACTGCAGGGTGAGAGCCCCGGACAGGCAGGCCCGTACGGCGTCGCGTTCGGCGTTCGACCGGGACGCCGACGGCCTCTCGGCGAGGACGAGCACGAGCCCGTCCTCCTCGTCCTGGTCGAAGACGGCCGGGGCGGCGAGCACGCGCTGACTTCCATATTCAATAAGCTGCGTCATCTAGGCTGGCGCGGTGACTGATGAGCAGGAGTGGGCGCAGCCGTCGGGAGTGTGGGCCACGGCGGTGGGGGTCGCCAGGGTGCGGGCGCTGGAGACCGAGCGGGAGAACGCGCTGTTCCGTGACCCTCTGGCACAGGCCTTCGCCGCCGCCGGCGGCCTGTGGCCCTCCCCGCCGCCGCGGCCCGATGACGAGGCCGCGCGACGCCGCCGGCTGGCCGTGTCGTTCTCCATCGTCATCAGGACGAAGTTCCTCGACGACCTGTTGCAGCAGGCCTCCGCGTCCGGGGTCCGGCAGGTCGTGCTGCTCGGCGCCGGCATGGACAGCCGGGCCTTCCGGATGGACTGGCCCGAGGGCACCCGGCTGTTCGAGGTCGACACCGCCGCGCCACTGGACTTCAAGGCGTCGGTGCTGCGCCAGGAACGGGCCGTCGCGCGCTGCGAGCGGATCACGGTCGCGGTGGATCTGCGTGAGGACTGGCCGGGCGCGCTGGCCGCCGCGGGGCACGACCCGGCGGCGCCGACCGTGTGGATCGCCGAAGGACTGCTGATCTATCTGCCCGAGGACGCGGTGGAGCTGCTGCTGGCCCGGATCAGCGCGCAGTCGGCGGCGGGCAGTCGGATGGGGCTGACGTTGGGCTCGCGCGGCGTGCTCGAGCGCTTCGGCGCGGACGCCGTGCCGGGATCGGCGGCGTCCATGTGGGTCTCGGAGATGCCTGACGACCCGGTGGCCTGGCTGGCCGGGCACGGCTGGGAGGCCGACAGCCGCACCCTGCGCGAGCGCGCTGCCGCCTACGGCCGCCCGATCAGCACCCCGCCGCAGCGCGAGGAGCGGCCGGGCGGACTGATCTCGGCGGTCCGCCGGTAGACCGGTAGAGGGGGCACGCCGGTGTCTGTTCCCCTTCCTGCCACCAGATGGCAGGTGGGACGGCGGCCCCTGCCCAGGGCGCTGCGTGCAAGGGCCGCCCGAGCCCTGCGGTCCTGTCACAGCGCAAGGCAGTACGACGCTAAGACCCCAGCACCCGACCGCGCCCGCCCAGCGCGTCGGCCGGGTGAACGCGAAGGAAGCCTGAGCCCGGCTGCGACCACGGCAGGCCCGCACGCCGCGGTGACACGAGCCGGGCCCTCCGACAGGCGTCCGCCGTCCGGGGGCGTGGAGCCGCCAAGCCGGCCCACGCCCCACCGGCCAAGCACCGCAGAAGGCACCGCGGCCCGAACCGGAGAGCACCGCTCCCCGCCGCGGATCGTGCGGGGCCAACATCCGAGCCAACGACACCATCGACGGCGAAAGCGGGGGCTGGCAGCCTGTTCCGTACCCTGGCGGGTATGCGCATGCGCCCCACTGTGAGTTGGACCCCTGCCAAGGATCTGCCGCCGGGCACCACGGACCTGGAGCCGGTCGCCGAAGCGCTGAGCGCCGGCGGAGTGCTGGTGCTCAGCGGGGCGGGTCTCTCCACGGAGTCGGGCATCCCCGACTACCGGAGCGAGGGCGGCAGCCTGAGCCGGCACACCCCGATGACCTACCAGGACTTCACCGCCAGCCCCCAGGCCCGCCGCCGGTACTGGGCGCGCAGCCACCTTGGATGGCGCACCTTCGGCCGCGCCCGCCCCAACGCCGGGCACCGCTCCGTGGCCGCGTTCGGTCGGCACGGCCTGCTCTCGGGTGTGATCACCCAGAACGTCGACGGCCTGCACCAGGCCGCCGGCAGTGCGGGCGTCGTGGAACTCCACGGAAGCCTGGACCGGGTCGTCTGCCTTTCCTGCGGCGCCTCCAGCCCGCGCCGCGGACTCGCCCGGCGGCTGGAAGAGGCCAACGTGGGCTTCGAGCCGGTGGCCGCCGGAATCAACCCGGACGGTGACGCCGACCTCACCGACGAACAGGTCGGAGATTTCCGCGTGATGCCCTGCACGATCTGCGGCGGCATCCTCAAACCGGACGTGGTGTTCTTCGGCGAAGCCGTTCCGCCGCAGCGGGTCGAACACTGCCGCGGCCTGGTCCGTGAGGCGGCCTCGCTGCTGGTCCTGGGCTCCTCACTGACGGTGATGTCCGGGCTCAGGTTCGTCCGCCAGGCAGCCCGGACCGGGAAGCCCGTATTGATCATCAACCAGGACCCGACCCGAGGCGACCAGCACGCCCTCACCCGCATCGCGCTCCCCCTGGGAACAACCCTCACCACTGTGGCCGACCGCCTGGACATCCCCGTCGACGACCAGACGACAGCCGCCTGAGCGATGGCCTGAATCGGCCGCGGACACGCATCTGGTGGGAGAAGCCTGCGCCCCCGGGGGAGGCCGACTCCGCGCCGTCGCCGTACGCGTCGCCCACCCGGCGCGCCCGTCGACGCGCGGACATGAGCTGCGCGGGTCCGGGGGCGCTGTTAGCGTCTTGCGGGGGGTGGATCTTCAGGAAGCCGGATACTTTTCCATGCTTCTCCACGATGAGGAGGCCCTCGTGTGCGGAATCTCCGGTTGGGTGTCCTACGGGCGCGACCTGCGGCAGGAACGCCCCGTCACCGAGGCCATGAACGCCACCATGGCCTGCCGCGGACCGGACGCACAGGGCCTCTGGCTCGATCGCCACGCGGCCATGGGTCATCGCCGGCTCGCCATCATCGACCTGCCCGGCGGCGTCCAGCCGATGACGCAGGACACCCCGGACGGCGATGTCGTACTGGTGTATTCCGGGGAGGCCTACAACTACACGGAGCTGCGTGACGAGCTGCGCCACCGCGGGCACCGCTTTCGCACCGACAGCGACACCGAGGTCGTGCTGCGGGGCTATCTGGAATGGGGTGCCGAACTCCCCGAACACCTCAACGGCATGTTCGCGTTCGCCATCTGGGACGGACGGTCGGAGTCGCTGCTCCTGATCCGCGACCGCATGGGCATCAAGCCCCTGTACTACTTCCCGACCGAGGACGGCGTGCTGTTCGGCTCCGAGCCCAAGGCCGTCCTGGCCAACCCCATGGTGCCCCGCAGTGTCGACATGGAAGGCCTGCGCGAGCTGTTCTCCAGGGCCAAGACCCCCGGCCACGCCGTCTGGGCGGGGATGAAGGAGGTGGAGCCGGGCACGGTGGTCACCGTCGAACGCTCGGGTCTGCGCGCCCGCCCCTACTGGCAGTTGCGTGCTGCCGAGCACACCGACAGCCGCCAGGACACCGTGGCGCGGGTGCGCGAGCTGCTCGAGGACATCGTCCGCCGCCAGTTGGTCTCCGACGTGCCTCGGTGCGTCCTGCTCTCGGGGGGTCTGGACTCCAGTGCGATCACGGCACTGGCCGTCGAGCAGATGCGCGGAAAGGAGAGGGTGCGCAGCTTCGCCGTCGACTTCGTCGGCCAGAGCGAGAACTTCATCCCTGACGGCCTGCGCTCCACGCCGGACACCCCCTACGTCCACGACGTCGTGGAGCACGCGGGTACCGAGCACCAGGACATCGTGCTCGACCCCGAAGGCCTGGCCGATCCAAGTGTGCGCGCCGCCGCGGTACGGTCCCGGGACCTGCCCATGGGCCTGGGCGACCTGGACCAGTCGCTGCTGCTGCTTTTCCGCGCGATCCGGGAGCACTCCACCGTGGCGCTGTCCGGTGAGTCGGCGGACGAGGTCTTCGGCGGCTACGCGTGGTTCCACGATCCCGCCGCGCGGGACGCCGGAACCTTCCCCTGGCTGGCGGCTCTGGAGCGCCAGCACGGCCGCGGCGGCAGTTCGCTGCTCGAACCCGAGCTGCGGGAACGCCTGGACCTGCGGGGTTATCTGCAGTGGCGTTATCAGGAGGCGCTGGCAGAGGTACCACGCCTGGGGGGAGAGAGCGACCCGTTGGAGCGCCGTATGCGCGAGGTGTGCTACCTCCACCTGACGCGCTTTGTGCGGATGCTGCTGGACCGCAAGGACCGGCTGAGCATGGCCACCGGACTGGAGGTCCGCGTCCCGTTCTGCGACCACCGCCTGGTCGAGTACGTCTTCAACACGCCGTGGTCGCTGAAGACCTTCGACGGCCGGGAGAAGAGCCTGCTCCGGGCGGCCACCCAGGATCTTCTGCCGCGTTCGGTCGTCGAGCGGGTCAAGAGCCCCTACCCCTCGACTCAGGACCCGGCCTACGTGGTGGCACTGCAGAGGCAGGTCCGCGACCTGCTCTCGTCAAACGGCAGTCCCGCTCTGGACCTGCTCGACCGAGGCCGGCTGCGGGAGGTCACCGCCGCTGAGCCCGGCCACATCACGACGGCGGACCGCAACGGCCTGGAACGGACCCTGGACCTGGCCGTGTGGTTCGAGCTGGAACGCCCCACGCTCGCGCTCGACTCCAGCGGCTGACACCGCCCCACGGATGCACGGTCGTCGGGCCGCAAGGCCTGCCGGTGTTGAGGACCTTTGAAAATGGCTCTGGCCGCAGTTCCGTGACGCTCCCCGTCAGCGGCGGGACTCTTCGGCAACCGTGTCGTCCTCGTCACTGAGTTCGAGGCTGTGCCGCGAGCCCAGCCTTGCACAGAGCATGGCCAGGTCATCGATCCGCTGAGCCACCTTCGGCGCTGGCCCGCCCCGTGGCGCACCCGAGCGGCGTGCTCGGGCCGGCTCTCAAGGACCAGGTCGAGGGACGGTTGGGTCGGTGGGCCGGCCTCAAGGCGGCGCCGGTGAGCTCAGCCGCCGACTACGCCGCGGCGTCCTCGCGCAGTACGTCGGCGACGGTGGTGCGGGCGAGTTCGGCCAGCATGGCATCGCGTGCCCGGCGGTCCAGTGCGAGGAGGTTGCGGTGGACCCGCTGCCCGACGTGGCAGTCGGGCTGCGGAACGTGCACGCCCAGCACCGGGTCCTCGCCGTTGACCGCGAGCCAGACCAGCGCCAGGTCGATCTCCGCGGCCTCGCGTTCGAGCATCCAGCCACCGCGCGGTCCGGGCTGGGAACGGACCAGCCCGGCCTCGCGCAGACGGCCGAGGATGCGGCGCACATGCGCGGCGTTGGTCGCGGGGCTGCCGGCCAGGTACTGCGAGTCCTGCCATTCGCCGGGCGTGCCGGCCAGCAGGGTGAGCAGGTGGACGCCGACCGCGAACTGGGTGTTCGTGGGCTGGGCCATGGCTCCATGGTACGGCCTGCGCCGCGAAATCGTATCTACGACTGTTACAGTTAAATTCGTAAGCGCGGCAGTTGCGAATCCGGCCGCGTTGGACGGGAGCGCTGCGGGTACCCGCCGCAGGGCCGTCCCGTCCCGCCCGTACACACAGACACACCCACCGAGGGAGACCACACATGGCGGTCATCACCGTCTTCGGCGCCACCGGCTACGCCGGCGGCCACATCAGCGACGAGGCCCTGCGCCGCGGGCACGAGGTCGTCGCGGTCAACCGCTCCGGCTCCGCCGAGGCCCGCCCCGGGCTCACCCCGGTCGCCGGGTCCCTGGAGGACGAGGCCCTGGTGCGCGACCTGGCGGCCAAGTCCGATGTGCTGGTCGTCGCGGTCCACGGCAGCGTGGACGGCAGGCCGTTCCTGCTCCCGCTCGTCCCGTCGCTCCTCAAGGCGGCCGCCGAGGGCAGCGCCCGGCTCGGCGTGGTCGGCGGCGCGGGCAGCCTGCGGGTGGCCGAGGGCGGACCGCTGCTGCTGGACACCCCCGAGTTCCCGGACGCGTACAAGGCCGAAGCGGGCTCGCACGCGCGGGTCCTGGACGCACTGCGGGCCGCCGACACCGACGTGGACTGGTTCTACGTCAGCCCGGCAGCCGAGTTCGGCGCCTGGGTTCCCGGCGAGCGCACCGGAACCTTCCGCCTCGGCCGCGACATCCTGGTCACCGACGCCGAAGGCAGGTCCTTCGTCTCCGGCGCCGACTACGCCATCGCCTTCCTCGACGAGATCGACAAGCCGGCTCACCACCAGGCCCGGTTCACCGTCGCCTACTGAGCCAGACGCGGCCCGGGCCCACCGTCCCCGCGCGAGAGCACGACGGGTCGGGGGCGGTGCCCGCGCCTGGCCGGCGTCCGCCCCCGTGACCAGCCCCGCGAGCCACCGCCGCGCAGGACGCCGCCCAATGCTGTGCAGCGGCGCCGGCCGGCCTCGCGACGAGCAAGCCCGACACTCCCCGATCCGGGCACCGTGCTGGGCCCGGCGCGGCAGCTCAGGCTGCGGGTCCGGTGCGAGGCGCGGCCAGTGCGTCCCAGGCCGCCACGGCTCCGTCGACGGTGCTCTGCAGTTGCCCGGACGACGCCCCGTCCCTGGACTGGATCGACAGTCCGTTGAGCACGGCACTGTAGAAGGAAGCGATGGTCCGGGCGTCGGCGTCCGGTCGTACGTCGCCGTCCAAGATGCCTCGTTGGACCCGCTCGCGGATCATTTCCCGCACTTCGCCCCGCATGCGGGCGAGGGCCGTGGGGACCGAGGAGTTCTCCGGTACACAGACGGGTGCGGCCAGCACGATCAGGCAGCCGGTGGGGGTCGCGGGATCCGCGTATGCCGCGGCGTTGTCCCGCAGCATCGCCTCCACGGCCGCGCGGGCCGTCGGCTCCTCGGCCAGGGCGCGCCGGGTGCAGTCGCCTTCGGTCCTCGTGTAGAGCGCGACCGCCTCGTGGAAGAGCTTCTCCTTGGATCCGTAAGCCGCGTAGATGCTGGGAGAGTTGATACCCATGGCGGCGGTGAGGTCGCTCATCGACGTCGCCTGGAAGCCGCGCTCCCAGAAGACGTGCAGCGCGCGGAGCAGCGCCTCGTCCCGATCGAAGGCCCGTGGTCTGCCGCGGCCGGCCATCACACCACCCCTTTCTGTGTCGCTCGACAAATATATCACTTGACCTGCGATGAAGCGGTGTGCATGATTTCTGTGACGGTCAGCACAGAAATGGCTGTCGAGCCATCCCCCGTACCGCAGCAAGGAGATCCGCCATGTCCGCACCGTTCCACGGCAAGGTCGCCCTCGTCACCGGCGCCGGCTCCGGCATCGGCCGCACCAGCGCTCGTGCCTTCGCGGCCCGGGGCGCCACGGTCGTCGTCGCCGACCTCGACGCCGGGAACGCGGCCCAGACGGTCAAACTGATCGAGCGGGGCGGTGGCAGGGCGAGCGCGGTCACCGTCGACGTCACCGACTCCGCCTCCGTGCAGTCGATGGTCGATACCGCTGTCTCCCGCCACGGCGGACTGCACATCGCACACAACAACGCCGGCGTCTTCACCGGCCTCGGCCCGCTCGCCGACCTCGACGAGGGCCAGTGGCACGCGCAGCTCGCGGTGAACCTCACCGGCGTGATGCTCGCCATGAAGTACGAGATCCGGCACATGCGTGACAACGGCGGTGGTGTGATCGTCAACGCCGCATCCAACATCGGCGACCACGTCCGCTATCCCGGAACGGGCGCTTACGCCGCGTCCAAGGCGGCCGTCTCCACGCTCACCCGCGCCGCCGCGCTCGACCACATCAAGGACGGCATCCGTATCAACGCGGTCAGCCCGGGCGCCTCCAACACCTCCATGACCTTCATGCCGGGTGAGTCCGAGGCCGAGCGCGCAGCCCGCCTGAACGGGACCATTCCTCTCGGCCGCCTCGCCGAGACCGACGAGATCGTTGCGTCCGTACTGTGGCTGGCCTCCGAGGAGTCCAGCTTCGTGGTCGGACACGACCTGGTCACGGACGGCGGGGCAAGTGCCTGACTCTCAGGCCGAGGTGGCGCTCGTCGGCGGCGGGCCCGTAGGGACCCTGCTCGCCCGCGAGCTCGTCCGGTACGGCGTACGCATGCACCGTCGTACTGGAGCAACTCGCCGAGCCGACCCGGGAGTCCAAGGCCGGCCTTCACGAAGACCCTGGCCCGCGAGCTCGGGGCGTAGGGAACCACGGCGAACGCGCTCGCTCCCGGCGCGGTCGAGGGGCCGCGCATGGAGCGCGTCCTGCACGGACGGGCGGAGTCGTCAGGCCGGTCTCCAGAGGAGGCGGCCCGCCTCGCGCTGCAGAACCAGTCAGTACGGCGATTCGTCGATCCGGACGACATCGGGGCACTGGCGGTGTACCTGGGGAGTAGTGACAACGGGGAGTGGCGGCTGCGGGGCGAAAAGAGAACCCCAGCCACCCCCACCCCCCGAAAGACAAACAAAAGGCAGACA
>NZ_JBQRUW010000075.1:0-15166 GCF_052663305.1 Streptomyces cyslabdanicus | reverse complement strand
GAGGGAAAAGGGGGAGTGGCGGCTATGGACAGACAGGAGAATCCGTTCGCCCCGCGTCGCGAGGAGGCCGAGCAGAGGTCAGACGGCGAGTGCTGCCTCCTTCGGCGTGGGAGTGGACTCGGGGTCGTACCGGCGCAGGCCCACCAGGACGACCGCGCAGACTGCGACCACCACGGCGGCACCGACGTAGAGCTGCGTCGCGGAGGCACCTGCGTCCTTGAGCATGCCGGCAACGGTCGGGGACAGGATGGCGCCGATGCGTCCCATCCCGAGTGCCCAGCCCATGCCGACGCTGCGGACGTTGGCCGGGTAGAGCGGCGGACCGACGGTGTACGCACCGGCGATGCAGCCGTTGATCAGAGCGCCGACGACGACGCCGATGCCGAACCCGAGCCACAGAGTCGAGGTGCTCACGATGAAGACGATCATCATCGCGGCGGAGAGCAGGGAGAACCCGATCAGCACCACCCGCGGCGTACGCACCCGGGCGGCGACGCCGTAGAGGACCGAGCCGACCGTGCCGCCGATCGAGATCGCCATCCCGGCGGTCACCGCCGCGCTCTCGGAGAGGCCCTCCTCGACCAGGAGCGTGGGGGTCCAGCTGTTGACGAAGTAGAAGCCGAACATGATCGTGATGAAGGTGAGCCAGAGCAGGATGGTCGGGGTCAGCAGCTGCTTGAGCCATCCCGAGCCGGCCCGCTGGGTGTCGACCCGGGTGGCGGCCACCCGGTCGAGGTCGGCGTCGGTGACGGGCTCCATCCGCATCCGGGCCAGCGTCCGGTTGATCCGCTCCAGCGCGCCGCTCGGACGGCGCTGCTCGAGGAAGGCGACCGACTCGGGCAGGATGACGGCGATCACGATCAGGGCGAGCAGGGTCCCGACACCGCCGGCGTAGAAGACGATCCGCCAGTCGCCGCCCACGACCGTCTTCGCGACCAGGCTCGCCACGGTGGCGCCGATCCCGTACCCGGCGGTGTAGATACCGATGGAGAGTCCGCGGTTCTTGGCGTTGGAGAACTCGCTGGCGATCACGTTGGTGCTGGCCAGGATGCCGCCGACACCGATCCCGGTGACGAGGCGGAAGACGCCCATCACGGTCACCGACGAGGCCGTCGCCGCGCCGAACATGCCGATCGTGCCGAGGAGGAGGCTTGTCAGGATCAGCGGGCGTCGACCGACGAGGTCGGCGAAGGGGGCGAGCAGCATCGAGCCGATCGCCATCCCGATCAGACCGACCGAGACCAGCAGGCCGAACTCCGACCCGCTGAGCGCGAACTCCTTGGTGACCGACGGCCCGGTGAAGGCGACCGCCATGACGTCGAAGCCGTCCAGGCAGTTCATGAAGGTGCAGAGCGCGACGATGAGCCATTGGTAGCCGCTCATCGGTGCCTGCGAGATGCGTGCGGTGATGTTCATGGGTGTCCAGATGGTGAGGGATCCGTGCGTACGCGGTGGTGCACCGGGTCAGGTGAGGCGGAGGGAGAGGACAGCGGGCTCGCCCGAGCCGCTGTCGGCTGCCACTGCGCGGGAGACGCAGAGGCACAGCCTGTTGGAGCGTTCCTTCTGGGACTCGCTCAGGAAGACGTCGCGGTGGTCGATGGTGCCGGTGGAGTCGACCACCTTCGCCAGACACAGCCCGCACTCGCCCTTGCGGCAGTCCGAGAGCGTCTCGATGCCGGCTGCCTCGAGGGAGTCGAGGATCGACGTGTCGGGCGCGACGGTGATCTCCCGGTCGAGCTCGGGGATGCGTACCCGGAACTCCTCGGCCGGGTACCGGCCGCTGGAACCGAACGTCTCGAAGCGCAGGTTGGTCGTCGGCAGGTCGTGCCCGGCCCAGCTCTGCGAGATGGCGTTCATGAGCCCGATCGGGCCGCACATGTAGAGCTCGGTGCCCGCGGCGGCGGGTGTCCGGGCGATGGTGGCGACGAGGTCGTCGACAGCCAGCGAGGTGCCCTCGTCGTCGACGTGGACACGGACGCGGTCGCCGTGCTCGGCGACCAGATCGTCGACGTACGCCATCACGGCGCGGCTGCGACCGACGAGCACCAGACTGTAGTCGGCGCCGCGCCGGCGCAGCGCGGAGGCCATCGCCACCAACGCGGTGACGCCGATGCCGCCGGCGACGAGTACGTAGCGGGTGGCGCCGACCGCGAGCGGGAAGTTCTGCAGCGGCCCGGTGACGGTCAGCTCGTCCCCGGCCCGCAGTCGGTGCATCGCCGCCGAGCCACCGGACGAGGTGGGAGAGAGCCGCACGCTGAGCGTCAGCCGGCGGCCGCCGTCCTCGGAGCGCACCACGGAGTAGGAACGCACCCCGCGGACGCCGTCCCCGATCTTGACGTCGATGTGCGTGCCGGGCGCGGCGTGCTCGGGCCGCTCGGGGGCCAGGACGATGCGGCGGATGCCGTCGGCGACGTCGGAGGCCTCGACCACCCGGGCCCGCTGCCAGCGGGTCTGTGTCTGCACTGCCACCTCAGACCCCCTGACCGGCGGCCGGTGCGGAGGAGGGGCGTCCCTCGGCCGCGAGCATGCGCTCGAGGATCTGGCGTACCCACATCCCGCCGGCGTCGATGTTGAGGCTGTAGAACTCGTGCTCCGGGTTGGCGTCGATGGCGCGCTGCTGGGCCCGCAGCATCTCCTCGTCCTCACCGAAGACCCCGTGCACCCCCTGGCGCAGCTGGGTGGTGATGGTCTGGCTGTCCAGGCGGTAGTTGCGCATGAATGCCCAGAAGTAGTGGGAGGTGCGGTCGGTCTCGGGGGTGATCGTGTTCATCACGTACCCGTTGACGCCCTGGCTGCGATCGCCCTCGGGCGCACCGGTACCCGCCTTCGCCACACCGACGTCGATGCAGATCGTGCCCGGCGCCTCGAACTTGATGATCTGCCAGCGGTCGACCTTGCCGGAGAAGCCCGGGAACTTGTCGCGCATGTTCTTCAGCCAGAACGGAGGAGCGTCGATGTCGCGCATCCACCGGGTGACGGTCACCGTGTCGCCCTCGTGCGTCACGTCGAACTCGGCCTCGGACAGCTCCTCCTGGCCGATGCTCGAGGAGTGCACGAACTCCTCGTGGGTGAGGTCCATGAGGTTGTCGAGGATGAGCTGGTAGTTGCAGTCGGCGTGGATCGTCTCGCCGTCGCCGGCCCAGGCCGGGTCGTCCATCTGGTGCATGTCGGGCACGGTGGTCGGATCGGCCAGGTCCGGATCGCCGACCCAGACCCAGACGTACCGGTAGCGCTCGACGACGGGGTAGGAGGGCACCACCGCGCTGGGGTTGATCGTCTCCTGCGCGGGCATTCCGGTGCAGCGCCCGGCCGCGTTGTAGCGCAGACCGTGGTAGGGGCACTGCAGCTCGTCGCCCAGGATCTTGCCCTTCGACAGCGGCGCGAGCCGGTGCCAGCAGGCGTCCGCGAGGGCGATCGCGCGGCCCTCGCCGTTGCGCCACAACGCCAGCGGTACGCCGGCGACCGTGCGGGCCAGTGGCTGCTTGCCGGTGATCTCGTGGTCCCAGGCGGCGACGTACCAGGCGTTGCGGGGGTGGTTGAAGATCTTCGCGGCCGCGGTGGTCGGTGGCGCGGTGTCCACCGAGGGGGACAAGGGGGAGACGGCATGAGACATGGAAACGAACTCCCTATGAAGAGAGGTATGTGTTGTGCGGATCACAAACTAACTATCGATATAGTGAGATGGCAAGGGTGAGTAGCCTGACTGTTCGAAAGGGGAGGTGCCTTGTCCCTGCGTTACGCGCTGATCGCGCTGCTCACCGGTCGCCCGATGACCGGGTACGACATCTCGAAGAGCTTCAGTCGCTCGGTGGCCCACGTCTGGCACGCCCCGGACTCGCAGATCTATCCCGAGCTCAACCGGATGGAGCGCGACGGGCTGCTCACCTCGGTCGAGGTGCGCTGGGGCAAGAAGGGGACGAAGAAGGAGTACCACGTCACCGACGCCGGCCTCGCCGACTTCCGGGCGTGGATGAGGTCCCCGTTAGTGACTCAGCGACAGCGCGACCCGGCGTACCTGAAGGCGGCCTACTTCGACTTCGCCGACCCCGCGTCGGTGCGTGAGCAGCTCCGGCAACAGCAGGCTTACTGGGAAGAGCAGTTGAGCATGCTCGAAGGCACCCGGGCCGCGCTCGTCGACCGCACCCACCCCACCCTGGCGGCCCGCCTGTCCAAGCTGACCGAGCGCGAGGCCGAGTTCGCGGTGCGCTACAAGGTGTACGCCTACGACGGCCTCATCGCCCGCGCCCGCACCGAACTGGCCTGGATCGCGGACGGTTTCGCCCTCGTCGACGAGCTGTACGACTCCTGACTCCCCTCACCGTCCGGCAACACCCCGGCGATTCCGGTTCCCGGGCGCGCTCCGGCCTGTGGGTGGCGGCGTCACTGCCGGTGGCACCGCTTGAGCCGCGCGGAGACTACTGCCGGCCGGGGCCCGGGAACGCGTGCTCGCTGCGCCGGCGCAGGCCGAGCAGGCCGGCCCCGGCCGGGCGGGCCGGGATCGCTGCGGTCGACCGGTCGGCGTGGTCCAGTTCGACGAGGAGGCGCTCGATGTCGGTCATCAGCGACCCGTACACGTGCCAGGCTCCCGGTTCGGCCAGTGCGCCGCGTTCGATGAGTCCGGTCATCGTCTCGTGCCAGGCCGTGGCTTCACCGATGGCTTCGCGCAGCCGCTCGCGGGTCTTGGCTCCGCCGAAGTCGCCGGCCTGCCCGGGAACGGCGAACGACTCGACCGCCCGCCCTGCCGCATCGAGGGTCGCCGCGTACCGGTCGACGAAGAGCCGGCCCAGGCGGTGGTCGGTGTGTCGGTCGTCGACGTTGTCGGCCAGCGTCCTGGCGATGCCACGGACCTGGAACGAGATCCGGTGCAGGGCGCGCAGCACCTCGCAGTGGGCCGACTCCCGTCCCCCGTGCACCGCGGCGCACCGCGTGTTCCAGCGCAGGCTCTCCTCGCCACGGTGCACGTCCTCCTGGACCTGCCCCACCAGCTCCTCCAGGCGTCGGCCCTGCTCGAGCCACGCGTGTGCACGGTCGGCGTGTTCCCGTTCCCGCAGCCCGCGGCCCATGTCGTCCAGGAGCGAGCCCACGGCCGTGGCGAGGCCGCGCACCGAGGCATGGGAGGCGTCCAGGTGCAGCGGCGGCAGGACGAGTGCGTTCACGGCGATTCCCACCGCCGCGCCGACCAGCGCCTCCAGGGCCAGTACGGCTGTCTGGCCCACCGGGGCGGCGGTGGCGGCGGTGAGGGCGAGCACCGCGGTGGAGACGACCTGCAGCCTGTTGTCGGAGCTCTGGCGGCCACCGGCGACCAGTGCGATCGCGAGGACCGCCACCATGCTTCCCGCGGTGGAGCCGAACAGCCACACGACGGCCACGGCCAGCGACAGGCCGGCCACCCGGGTGGCCAGACTGCGGACGGCCTGCGTCACCGACCGGTAGACGGTCGGGGCGTTGACCATGAGGAGCGCGGTGGCCACGGCCAGGTACTGCTGCCGTCCGGGCATGCACCACGATGCGATCTCCCAGGCCAGGAGCGCCGCGATCAGCGCCTTGCCCACCCGCACCGACACGTCGACCGCCTGCCGGGGACGCGGCGCCCGCAGGGTGTGCGGCCATCGCTGCGCCACCAGGGTGGTCACGGCGCGCCACCGAGCCGAAATGGTTGAATGTTGCACGATGGCGATGATGGCATGGTTTGCCCGGTTGGTCGCAGTGGCGCTCACCACACCGCCGCTGTCGCCCCGGTCTTGCCGGTCGGGCCGGAAACGTGATCGCCGCAGGGGGGACTACCGGACTGCCGGGGGCCTCTGCAGGGAGAACTCGTTGCCGTCGGGGTCGAGCATCAGCACCTGGCCGCTGTCGCCCTCGCTGGGGTCGGTGCGCGTCGCGCCGAGCGAGATCAGACGGTCGGCCTCCGCCTCCCAGTCGGCGTCGGCGGGGAGGGCCAGCTCGAAGTACAGCCTGTTCGTGCCCGTCTTCGGCGCCACCGGAGGACCACCCCACGTGATCTTCGTACCGCCGTCCGGCGATTGGATCGCGGTCTCCTGGTCCTGGTCCCAGACCAGCGGCCACCGCAGCGCCTCGCTCCAGAAGTAACCGACCTCCTGCGTACCGTCGCAGGCCAGCGCTCCGATGAAGCCGGTGTCGGCGAGGAACTGGTTGCCCGCCTCGATGACGCAGAACTCGTTGCCGTCCGGATCGGCGAGCACCACATGCCCGTCTTCCGGGAGTTGGCCCACGTCGATGTGTTTCCCGCCGAACTCCAGCGCCCTGGCCACCGTCTGCCGCTGATCCTCCGGGGAGGTGCTCGTCAGGTCGAAGTGCGCCCGGTTCTGGCCGACCTTCGGCTCCTGGCTCGGCAGGAAACGAATGCGGAACCCGGTGGAATCCGGGGGCAGGATCGCGACGTCGTCGTGCGGACCGGCGGCCAACTCCCAGCCCAGGAGCCCGGACCAGAACCGCGCCAGGTCCGACGGCCGGGTCGCATTGAAGCAGATCGCGAACAGGCGACTGGTCATACCCCGTGCATCTCCGATCCACTGACGGTCAATACGGCGCCGACGCCTCGCCCACCCCGCGAGCGCAGACTACGGGTGGCCGTGCGGCACCCGCATCCGAGTTTCCGCCGCGGGGGCCTCTACGTCCTGCGTCCGGCCGACGGGGCGGACGACTGCGCCCGACGGGCAGGGTCATCGGCGGCGGCGCCGGGCGTGCAGAGCGGCGGTGAAGTCGTTCAGGGCCGCGAGGTTGTGGGCGCTGACGACGGCGTCGCAGTAGGGCAGTGCCGCGGCCATACCGGCCACGAGCGGACGGTAACGCGGGCTTGCCGTACGCGGGTTGACCCATACGATGCGGTAGGCGACCCGGGACAGCCGCGCCATGTGGGTGGCGAGGTCGGCGGGCGCGCCGGTGTCCCAGCCGTCGGAGATGAGGGTGACCACGGCGCCGTGCGCCATTCCGCGCCGGCCGAACCGGTCGTTGAACTCCGCCAGGCAGTCCGCTATCCGGGTGCCCCCGGACCAGTCAGGAGCCGCCCGTCCGGCCCGTGCCAGCGCGTCGTCGGGACCGCCCCGCCGCAGGACGGGTGTGAGGCGTGTGAGCCGGGTGGCGAAGGTGAAGACCTCGGCGCGGGTGGCGCGGGCGGCGCAGTAGAGCAGTTGGAGCATCGCGCGGGCGTAGGGCTCCATCGACCCGGAGATGTCGCAGAGCACGATGAGGTCGCGAGGGCGGGCGCGGGGCGCGGAGCGGTGGAGTCGCAGCGGGTGTCCGCCGGTGCGGCGGCTTGCGGAGAGGGTGCGGCGCACGTCCACGCGCGCACCGTGCCGCTCTGTGCGGCGCCGGCGGGACGGCCGGGTCGGGGTGCGCAGCACCAGGGTGCGCATCACCTCGGAGAGCTGCGCCAGTTCCTCGGCGGACAGGTCCGCGAAGTCGCGGTCCGCGAGACGGTCGAGCGGACTGGCGGCCAGGGGCACGGGAGCCGTCCGCGGCTGTGCGTCGGCATCCCTGCCTCGTCCGTCCGCGATGTCCGTCCGGATCCCGGGGACGCGGCCAGGAACGGTGTTCGGGAGCGATCGGGGCGGGAGCGATCGGGGCGGGTCGCCGGGTTGCCCGCGCTGGGCCCCGCGGTCCGCCGGGCCGCCGAAGACCTCGCGGAAGACCCCGTCGAACAGTTCGACCTGCTCGGGGTCGGACACCAGGGTGGCGAGCGCGCAGTGCCGCAGTTCGCGCGTCGTCGTCGGTCCCAGCAGGGTGAGTGCCCGAGCGAAGCTCCGGGTACGGTCGGGGCCCACCACCATCCCCGCCTCGTGCAGGGCGGCGGTGAACGAGGCAGTCAGTTCAGGCAGGTCAGGCAGGTCAGGCATCGGAGTGGGCCTCCGTCTCGACCAGTTCCGCCAGTCCGGTCCGGCGCACGGCCTCCAGGTCCTCGGCGTACTTGAGGACCGCCCCCAGGGTGCGGTCGGCGGCGTCGGCGTCGAGTACGCGGAGGCCCAGCGTGTGCAGCGCGCCCGCCCAGTCGATCGCCTCGGCGATGCCGGGCGGCTTGGTGAGTTCCTGGCGGGCCCGCAGGCGCGCCACCCCGCAGGCCACGCGCTCAGCCAGCCACTCGGCCGACTCCGGTACCCGTCCGCGGATGATCGCGGCGACTCGCGCGGTGTCCGGGTGGTCGATCCAGTGGTAGAGGCAGCGGCGTTTGAGTGCGTCGTGCAGGTCCCGGGTGCGGTTGGAGGTCAGTACCGCGACCGGCGGCACCACAGCCGTCCGGGTGCCGAGTTCGGGGACGGTGACCGCGGCGTCCGCGAGCAGTTCCAGCAGGAACGCCTCGAACTCGTCGTCGGCGCGGTCCACCTCGTCGATGAGCAGCACCGCCGGCCTCGGTCCCGGGTGGCAGATCGCGGCGAGCAGCGGCCGGGGCAGCAGGTAGTCCTCGGTGAAGAGGTCGGCGTCCCGCAGGATCTCTCCGCGGGACTCGGCCAGCCGGATGGCCAGGAGTTGCCGGGGATAGTTCCACTCGTAGAGGGCCTCGGCCGAGGACAGTCCCTCGTAGCACTGGAGCCGGATCAGTGGGGTGTCGAGCACGGCGGCGAGCGCGCGGGCCGCTTCGGTCTTGCCGACGCCGGGCTCGCCCTCCAGCAGGATCGGCTGCCGCATACGCACGGCCAGGAGCAGCGCCGTGACCAGGGCGTCGTCAGCCAGGTAGCCGACTGCGTCCAGACGGGCCCGCAGGGCGGGGACATCGGGTACGAGGGGGTCGAGGTCAGTCATGCGCGTAACGGGAGGGGTCGTCGGCGAAGGCGTGCCGGCACCCCGGCCCGCAGAAGTACACCCGGGTGCCGGCCCGGTCCAGCGAGAGGGTGTCCGGCGTGATCGCCACGGTCATTCCGCAGACGGGATCCACGTCCTCGGTCAGGATCCGCGGCGCGGTGGATTCGGCTGCGGGGGGCGCGGCTCGGGCCGCCTGCGGCCGCAGTGCGACGATCTGGGCGTACACCGACAGTGCGATCTCCGCCGGGGTCCGTGCGCCGATGTCCAGCCCGGCCGGGGTGTGGATGCGCGCGCGTTGTTCCTCGGTGAGATCCAGTGCGGTGAGCACCGCCGCGCCGCGTTTCGGACTGGCCACGAGCCCGATGTAGGGGATCCCGGCGCGTACGGCATCGATCAGCACGGTCTCCTCGTCGCGGCCGTGCGTGGCGATGACGACGACGTCCAGATCGGGCGGCAGCGGTCCTGCGGGCGAGGCCGGTCGGGCGTCGAGGCCCAGCACACGACCGACGTCGAGCAGGGCGCGGGCGATGGGGGCGTGTCCGTAGACGTACGCCAGCGCTGGAGGGAGGTTGGCCTCCAGGAAGATGTCGAGCGTCCCTCCCGACAGGCAGGGGTTGGCCACCGTGACCAGGCCTTCGCCAGGCCCCGGTGGGCCTTCGGCGCCGGTGTCCGCGCCGGGCGTGATCCTCAGCAGCACCGACTCGCCGGTCCGCAGCACGCGCAGGCCCTGCAGTTGCACCGTCGTCTCGGCGCAGCTGCCGCCCACGAAGCCCTCGACGGTGCCGTCGGGCAGCACCAGTGCGCTGTCCCCGGGCCTCGCGCTCGTGGGCCGTTCCACGTGGACGACGGTGGCCAGGACGAACGGGGTACGGCCGTGCCGGAGCGCGTCCGCGCGGGTCAGCAGTTCGGCGTTCGTCATCACGGGGCCCTCAGGTGATGGCCATGTCGGTGCGCAGCGGCCGGCCCTGGGCGGCCCGCCACACCGCGGCGGGCGTCAGCGGCATGTCGACATGGCGTACGCCCAGCGGCTTCAGCGCGTCGACGACGGCGTTGACCACCGCGGCGGGCGAGCCCACCGTGGCGGACTCGCCGACGCCCTTGGCTCCGAGGGGGTGGTGCGGGGAGGGGGTGACGGTCTCGCCGAGCTCCCACGAAGGACATTCGACCGAGGTGGGCAGGAGGTAGTCCATGAACGACCCGCCGAGGCAGTTGCCGTCCTCGTCGAAGGCGATCACCTGCATGAGCGCCATACCGAGGCCGTCGGCGAGTCCGCCGTGCACCTGACCCTCGACGATCATGGGGTTGATCCGGTTTCCGCAGTCGTCCACGGCGATGAACCGGCGGACCTTCACTTGTCCGGTGTCCGCGTCCACGTCGACGACGCAGATGTATGCGCCGAACGGGAAGGTCAGGTTCGGCGGGTTGTAGACGCAGGTGGCGTCCAGGTGGCCCTCGACGCCGTCGGGGAGTTCCAGGTCGGAGTGCGCGGCGAGCGCTATCTCGGCCATGGTGCGTCCCTGGTCGGGGTCGCCCGTGACGTACCAGCGGCCCTTCTCCCATTCCAGGTCGTCCGGGCTCACCTCGAGCATCGCGGAGGCAACGGTCTTCGCGCGTTCGCGCACCTTGCGGGCGACCATCGCGGCCGCGGCTCCGGACACCGGCGTCGAGCGGGATCCGTAGGTGCCGAGCCCGAACGGGGTCTGGTCGGTGTCACCGTGCACCACCTCGACGTCCTCGGGCGGGATGCCCAGTTCCTCGGCGACGATCTGCGCGAACGTCGTCTCGTGGCCCTGTCCCTGGGTCTGCACGGAGATGCGCAGGACGGCCTTGCCGGTCGGGTGGACCCGCAGCTCGGCACCGTCGGCCATGCCCAGTCCCAGGATGTCCATGTGCTGACGCGGGCCCGCGCCGACGGCCTCGGTGAAGAAGCTGACCCCGATGCCCATCAGTTCGCCGCGCCGGCGTTTTTCGGTCTGCTCCCGGCGCAGGTCCTCGTAGTGTGCGATGTCCATGGCCAGCCGCAGGGCACGCGGGTAGTCTCCGGAGTCGTACTCCCACCCCGTCCGCGTCGTGTACGGGAACTGCCCGGGCCGCAGCAGGTTGCGCATCCGCAGCTCGGCCGGGTCCGTGCCGAGCCTACCCGCGAGCACGTCGACCATTCGCTCGACGAGGTACACGGCCTCGGTGACGCGGAACGAGCAGGCGTAGGCGACGCCGCCGGGGGCCTTGTTGGTGTAGACGCCGGTCACGGCGCAGTGCGCGGCGGCCAGGTCGTAGGAGCCGGTGAAGACGCCGAAGAAACCGGCCGGGAACCGCGTCGGCTGTGCGGTGGCGTTGAACGCGCCGTGGTCGGCGATGACACGGACGCGCAGACCCAGGATCTTCCCGTCCTTCGTCGCCGCGATCTCGCCGTGCATGTGGTAGTCACGGGCGAAGGAGGTGCTCATCAGGTTCTCCGAGCGGTCCTCCACCCACTTCACCGGCTTGCCGGTGACGATCGAGCCGACGACCGCGCACACGTAACCCGGGTAGATGCCGACCTTGTTGCCGAAGCCGCCCCCGATGTCCGGGGAGATGATCCGGATCTTGTGCTCCGGGATGCCGGCCACCATCGCGTAGATCGTGCGGTGGGCGTGGGGGGCCTGGGTGGTGGACCACACCGTCAGCTTTCCGGTGATGGCGTCCATGTCCGCCACGGTGCCGCAGGTCTCCAGCGGCGCCGGGTGCACCCGCGGGTAGAGCATGTCCTGTTCCACCACGACGTCGGCGGCCGCGAAGACCTCGTCGGTCCGCTCCTTGTCGCCCGCCGACCAGTCGAAGACGTGGTTGTCGGTCTGCTGTTCCTTGTCGTCGCGGATCACCGGCGTGTCCGGGTCAAGCGCCCGGCGGGCGTCGACGACCGCGGGGAGCGGTTCGTACTCCACGTCGATCAGCTCGAGGGCGTCCTGGGCGGCGTAGCGGTCCTCGGCGACGACGAAGGCCACCTCCTGGCCCTGGAAGCGCACCTTGTCGGTGGCGAGCACCGCCTGCGTGTCGTACGAGAGCGTGGGCATCCAGGCCAGCCCGAGACCGGCCAGGGTCTCCCCCGTGATCACGGCCTTGACCTTCGGGTGCGCCTCGGCGGCGGTGGTGTCCACGGACACGATCCGGGCGTGCGCCAGCGGGCTGCGCAGGATCGCGCCGTACAGCATCCCGGGCAGCCGTACGTCGTCGACGTAGGTCCCGTGGCCGCGGACGAACCGCGCGTCCTCCTTGCGGGGCATCCGTCCGAAGCCGACCGGCCGCTCCCCGGTGGTCGTCATGCCCGCACCTCCTCACGGCCGGGCGCCGGCTCGGTGGCCGACTCGGTGGCCACGTCCGCGGTCCGCGCCCCTCCCCCGTGCTCGGCGGCCCAGCGGATGGAGCGCACGATGTTCTCGTAACCGGTGCAGCGGCACATCTGTCCCGAGATGGCCTCGCGGATCTCCTCCTCGGACGGATCCGCGTCGTGGTCGAGCAGCCAGCGGGCGGTCATCATCATCCCCGGCGTGCAGAAGCCGCACTGCAGCCCGTGACAGGCGATGAACCCCTGTTGCACCGGGTCGAGTTCGCTCCCGTGCGCCAGTCCCTCGACGGTGCGCACCTCATGGCCGTCGGCCATCACCGCGAGCACGGTGCAGGACTTGACCGGCGTCCCGTCCAGCCAGACGGTGCACACCCCGCAGTTGGAGGTGTCACAGCCCCAGTGGGTGCCGGTGAGTGCGAGTTCGTCGCGCAGGAAGTGCACGAGCAGCAGCCTGGGCTCCACGTCCCTAGTGTGCTGCTCACCGTTCACGGTCACGGTGATCCGCATGTCACGCCTCCTGCCCCTGGGCGCGTGCGGCGGCGACGCGCAGCGCCCGCGTGGTGAGCTCCCCGGCCAGATGCCGCTTGTAGTCGACCGGGCCGCGCTGGTCGGCCGTCGGCCTGCACTCCCGCGCGGCGATCCGGCCTGCCTGCGCGAAGCCCTCGTCGTCCGGGCGCCGGCCGCGCAGGAAGTCCTCGGCCTGCTCGGACACGAACCGGGGGGCGCCCACCGCGGTCAGCCCGATCCCGGCCTCGGTGACGACCCCGTCGGAGATCTCCAGCACCGCTCCCGCGGCGACGACCGCCCAGTCGCCGACCCGGCGCTCGACCTTGCGGTAGGCGCTGGCGTGCGAACGAATGGGCACGCGGATCTCCACCAGGAGCTCCGCTTCGTTCAGTGCGGTCTCGTACGGGCCGAGGAAGAACTCCCTGATCCCGATGGTGCGCCTGCCGCCGGGGCCCTGAGCGACGAGTGTCGCCCGCAGTGCCGAGAACGCGGCGGACAGGTCCTCCGACGGATCGGCCTGGCACAGCGAGCCGCCCACGGTGCCGCGGTTGCGTACGAGCGGATCGGCGATGACCCGTTCCGCGTCCCGCAGGATGGGGAAATGCTCGCCGACGACCGGCGAGGCGAGCAGCTGCGCGTGGCGGACCATCGCTCCGACGGCCAGGTCGTGCCCGTCCACACTGATCAGCGCCAGCTCGCCGAGACCGTTGATGTCGATCAGGGCTTCGGGCTGAGCCAGCCGCAGCTTCATCATCGGCAGCAGGCTGTGCCCGCCCGCCACCACCCGGGACTCGGGACCGTAGCGTGTGAGCAGCTCGATCGCGTGCTCCACGCTGGTGGCCGTCTCGTACTGGAACGCAGCTGGAACCTGCATCGGGCCCTCCTGAAACGCCGCGCCCCTTCAGGCTGCGCCCTTCCACACCGGCCACGCAAGAGGCGGAAAAGTATTCACTTGTCCGTATTCATTTACCTGTATGCACGCGTCTGCCCACAGCGAGTCCGCCGCCTCGCAGGCGCTCACCGCGCTGCCGGGAAAGCGCCCCGGGGTGCGGCACTCCGCACCCCGGGGTCAACGGGCTGTTTGTCGTTACTTCTTGACCTGAACGCCGGTCAGGACCGGGTCACCGTGCTGGTCGTACTCGACTCCGGACACCTTCTCCGAGTAGCCCGCGTTGACCTTCATGTACCAGAGCGGGATGGACGGCATGTAGTTGACCAGGTCCTTCTCGACCTCCTGGTACTTCTTCTCCGACTCCTCCACCGAGCCGGCGGTGTCGGCGGCGGCGATCCCCTGGTCGATGGACTTCTGGGAGAAGCCGCCCTGGTTGCCGTCCGAGTGCGTACCGTACAGGTCACGCAGGAAGTTGGCGTTGAAGGGGTAGTCCAGCACCCAGCCCGAACGGTACAGCGACTTGACTTCCTTGTTGTCGCGCGCGTTCAGGTCGGCCTGGAAGTCGGGCTTGGAGTCGCCCGTGCACTTCACACCGGTGGCGTTGGTGATGGAGTTGCAGACCGCCTCCACCCACTCCTTGTGGCCGCCGTCCGCGCGTTGTACTGGATGGAGATGGCGTTGCCCGGAACGCCACCGCCCTCCTTGATGAGCGCCTTGGCCTTGGCCGGGTCGTACTTGGTGACGTCGCCGGCGGCGTTCGGCTGGTAGCCGAGGACACCCTTGGCGACCCAGCCGGTGGCGGGCTCACGCGTGCCCTGGAGCACGGTCTTAGTGATGGTGTCGCGGTCGATCGCCATCGACAGGCCCTGGATGACCTTGGGGTCGATGTTCTTCCACTGCTTGGTGTAGTAGGCGACACCGAGGGTCTGGATCGCCGAGTACGCCTGGTCCACCGCGCGGTCGCCAAGGTCCTGCTTGTAGACCGGCAGGTCCTTCGGCGCGATCTGACGGAGCACGTCGACGTTGCCGGACTTCAGGTCCTCGTAGGCCGTCTCGAGGTTGCTGTAGTTCTTGAAGACCACACCGCCGTTCTTGGCGGCGTTCGGGCCCTTGTAGTCGTCGTACTTGGCAACCTCGATCTGCTTCTTGTGCTGCCAGCTGACGAACTTGTACGGGCCGTTGCCGATCGGGTGCTCGCCCGCGGCCTGCGGGTCCTTGTAGAAGGACTCCGGCAGCGGGTCGAAGACCTCGTAGCCGAGCTTGTACACGTAGTACGGGATCGGCTTGCTCAGCGTGATCGTGAAGGTGCTGTCGTCCACGATCTTCAGACCGGACATCTTGTCGGCCTTGGGCTTGCCCTTGGCCGGGGCGACGTCGTCGTAGCCCTTGATGTCGGAGAACCAGAAGCTGTTGGTCTGCTTGTTCGCCGGGTTCGCCGCCCAGTTCCAGGCGTTCACGTAGGACGCCGCGGTCACCGGGGTGCCGTCGTGGAACTTCCAGCCGGGCTTCAGCTTGACCGTGAAGGTCTTGTTGTCCTTGGAGTCGATCGACTCGGCATTGACGTAGACGGTCTTGCCGCTCTGGTCGTAGTCGACGAGCCCGGAGAAGAGCGATCTGATGACAATGCTGCCGTTGGACTCCATGGTGTTCGCCGGCTGCAGCGGGTTCTGCGGCTCACCCACCTC
>NZ_JBQRUW010000074.1:0-57469 GCF_052663305.1 Streptomyces cyslabdanicus | reverse complement strand
CTTGTTGTCGCGCGCGTTCAGGTCGGCCTGGAAGTCGGGCTTGGAGTCGCCCGTGCACTTCACACCGGTGGCGTTGGTGATGGAGTTGCAGACCGCCTCCACCCACTCCTTGTGGCCGCCGTCCGCGTTGTACTGGATGGAGATGGCGTTGCCCGGAACGCCACCGCCCTCCTTGATGAGCGCCTTGGCCTTGGCCGGGTCGTACTTGGTGACGTCGCCGGCGGCGTTCGGCTGGTAGCCGAGGACACCCTTGGCGACCCAGCCGGTGGCGGGCTCACGCGTGCCCTGGAGCACGGTCTTGGTGATCGTGTCGCGGTCGATCGCCATCGACAGGCCCTGGCGGACCTTGGGGTCGACGTCCTTCCACTGCTTGCTGTAGAAGGCCACGGCGAGGGTCTGAAGCCCCGAGTAGGCCTGGTCGACCGCGCGGTCGCCGAGGTCCTGCTTGTAGATCGGCAGGTCCTTCGGCGCGACCTGGCGGAGCACGTCGACGTTGCCGGACTTCAGGTCCTCGTAGGCCGTCTCGAGGTTGCTGTAGTTCTTGAAGACCACACCGCCGTTCTTGGCGGCGTTCGGGCCCTTGTAGTCGTCGTACTTGGCAACCTCGATCTGCTTCTTGTGCTGCCAGCTGACGAACTTGTACGGGCCGTTGCCGATCGGGTGCTCGCCCGCGGCCTGCGGGTCCTTGTAGAAGGACTCCGGCAGCGGGTCGAAGACCTCGTAGCCGAGCTTGTAGGTGTAGTACGGAATCGGCGTGCTCAGCGTGATCGTGAACGTGGCGTCGTCCACGACCTTCAGACCGGACATCTTGTCGGCCTTGGACTTGCCCTTGGCCGGGGCGACGTCGTCGTAGCCCTGGATGTCGGAGAACCAGAAGCTGTTGGTCTGCTTGTTCGCCGGGTTCGCCGCCCAGTTCCAGGCGTTCACGTAGGACGCCGCGGTCACCGGGGTGCCGTCGTGGAACTTCCAGCCGGGCTTCAGCTTGACCGTGAAGGTCTTGTTGTCCTTGGAGTCGATCGACTCGGCATTGACGTAGACGGTCTTGCCGCTCTGGTCGTAGTCGACGAGCCCGGAGAAGAGCGATCTGATGACAATGCTGCCGTTGGACTCCATGGTGTTCGCCGGCTGCAGCGGGTTCTGCGGCTCACCCACCTCAATCGAGAACTTGCCACTCGGGTCGATCCCGGCCTTGCTGCCACTGCTCTTGCCGCCGTCACCGCCACCGCCGCCACAGGCCGTCGCGCCCAGCGCCACAACCGCCGCCACAGCAACCCACTTGGCGCTCTTGGCACCACGCATGGAGTTCCTCCTCATGAGTCCATTGGTTCACCGCATGGAGGGACACCTGACGTATCACCGTCACTGGCGCCTGAAAGCATCAGCTGCCCCCTCGTTGATCCGAGCTCTACGCGCCCAACTATGTGTCATCCGAACGCGCACGAACCACACCTTCAAGGTCTCGATTCGGGTCCTATTCACCGTGGGCACGCAGTCGGCCACATCGCTGACGCCCTGTCAGCGCGGATCGGTGTCGTAGTCGCGCCGGGCCTGCTCGACCTTGTCCAGGGCCGACCGAGCCCAGCGCCACATCGCCGCTTTCCGATAGGACCGCCGGCTCGGGCCACGGCGCCGCTCGCCGATCCGTCACATCCCCCGCCGGCCACGCTCGGGCAGTTCACGGATGGCCGACAGTTCACCGTTTTCCGCCTGACGTCCCATCAGGTATGCCTGGCCGGGGACGGCTGCCGGGGCCCGGTCCTGCACGTCAGCGGGGTCTGCGGGCATGGACCTCTCCCTGGCGGCCCGGGCGGGCGGTGTGCCGCGGCCGGAAAAGGTTTGAGATCAGGCCATTGACAACCGGTGTGTCGTACGCGACTTTGTTCGCCGTCGTCCCTCGTCGATGAGGAGTCGCGGATGGCTGCGCAAGAAGAAGTCCAGCCAGAGATAGAGCTGGACGAGGATGCTGCCCGTCTCGCAGAGATGGGCTACAAGCAGGAACTCCATCGCGGTATGTCCGCGTTCTCGAATTTTGCCGTATCGTTCTCGATCATCTCGATCCTGGCGGGCTGCATCACGTCGTACGGGATCGCGCTGAAGTCGGGTGGTCCGTCGACCATCGTGCTCGGCTGGGCGGTGGTCGGTGTCTTCGTGACATGTGTGGCGCTGGCCATGGCCGAGGTGTGTTCGCGCTACCCCACTGCGGGAGGTCTCTACTTCTGGGCCGGTGAGCTTGCCAGGAACAACAAGCGTGCCTGGGCCTGGTTCGTGGGCTGGTTCAACTTCATGGGCGAGGTCGCCGTGACCGCCGCGATCGACTTCGGGTGCGCCACGACCTGGATGGCGTTCATGAACCTCGTCTGGGGCACCGAGGTCACTGCCGGCGGTACTTTCCTACTGTTCCTCGCGATCATTCTTCTGCACGCGCTGCTCAACACGTTCGGCGTGAAGCTCGTCGCGTTCCTGTCGAACGTCTCCGCCTGGTGGCACGTGGTGGGCGTCCTGGTCATCGTCGCCGTGCTGTGGGCGCTGCCCGAGCACCACCAGTCCGCCGGGTGGACGCTGACCGGCTGGCACAACGCCACCGGCTGGACCTCCGGCATCTACGTCTTCCTCATGGGCCTGCTGATGGCGCAGTACACCTACACCGGGTACGACGCGTCGGCCCATGTGGCGGAGGAGACCAGGGGAGCGGCCCGCAGCGCGCCGCGCGGGATCGTGATGAGCGTGGTGATCTCGGTCATCGGCGGTTTCATCCTGCTCTACTCCATCACCGCCTCGATCCAGGACAAGAGCTCCGCGGGGCTGGACAAGCTGGCCGCGTCGAGTACCGGGCTGCCGCCGGCGCAGGTCTTCCTGGACTCGCTGAACAGTCCGGCCACGGCGAAGTTCCTGCTGTTCATCGTGTGTGCCGCGCAGTTCTTCTGCGGGATGGCCTCGGTGACCGCCAACTCCCGGATGAGCTATGCGTTCTCGCGCGACAACGCCCTTCCGGGGTCGAGGATCTGGGCGAAGGTCAACCCGCGTACCGGGACGCCCACGAACTCGATCTGGTTCTGCGTGACGCTCTCGGCGATCCTGACGCTGCCGGCGCTGTTCAACACCACGGCATACCTGGCGGTGACCTCGATCGCGGTGATCGGCCTGTACATCGCCTATGTCACGCCGGTGCTGCTGCGTCGTCTGCGCGGCGACGAGTTCGTTCCGGGACCGTGGCACCTGGGCAAGTGGAGCGGCGTGATCGGCTGGGTCGCGGTCGTGTGGGTGGTGGTCATCTGCGTGCTGTTCGTGCTGCCGCCGACCCGCCCGGTCAACGTCGACAGCTTCAACTACGCGCCGATCGCGGTCGCCGTGGTCGGTCTGTTCGCGCTGGTGTCGTGGTACGCGGGCGGCCGCAAGCACTTCATGACCAGCCGTGACAACCTGGACGAGCTATGACGTCGTGACACCTGCGGCCCCCGTTGGTCGAGCGGGTGGTCGGTGGCATCCACAGGTGGCCTCCGGATCGGGCCGCCCATGCGCCGACCGGCCGGTGGGCCGGAGGCGGTCGGCCCGGTCCACCCGGTCGACCCGGAACGTCCGCCGCCGGCCCCGCGCCACGCTCGGCGCCGCCTGTGGGGGCCGTCAAACCCGGGTTCCAGCCGCAGACCGAACGCCGGCGGGTGCTGCTGGACCCCGCGGGGTGGCCCTCGGTTCCCACGCCGTGGTGGTCCGTACGTAGCCGTAGACCACTGAGGTCATCGCCAGCAGGAGCAGTGGTCCGTACACCCACGGATGCTCGGCCATCTCCAACGGCAGGAAGCGGTAGGACACCAGGAGCGCGGCGAAGACCGCTGCCCCGTAGGCGACCAGCCGGATCCCTGATCGATCCCAGCCGCGGTCGAACGACCGCAGAGCCGCCTCGACGGTGAGCGCGAACACCACACCGGCGATGAGGTCCACGCCGTAGTGGTAGCCGAATCCCAGCGTCGCGACGAGGGTGGCGACCAGCCAGAACGTGCCCGCGTAGCGCAGAACGCGTGGGCCCTTGCGGGAATGGACGAAGAGCGCGACAGCCCACGCCGTGTGCAGGCTGGGCATGCAGTTGCGCGGAGTGATCTCGTCGAAGGCCATGGGGAGCGGGACGTCGATCGGCGACGGCGTCTGTGGCCACAGGTCGGCCACCGCCCAGTGCCCGCTGGACGGAATGTCCGGCGACCACAGGCTGACCGTCGCCCAGTAGTCGGTACCGGTGCCGTAGGCGAAGATCGGTCCGACCACCGGGAAGACCATGTAGAAGGCCGGGCCGAGAAGGCCGATCACCAGGAAGGTGCGCACCAGGTGATGGCCCGGGAAGCGGCGCTCGACCGCCACGCCACGCAGTTGGTACAGCGCGACGACGACTGCGGCCACCGCGAGCTGGCCGTAGACGACGTCGAGGACGTTGAAGCCGACGGATCCGGTGGCCGTGACCGCGCGGCCCACCAGCCACGACGGATTGCCCAGCGCGTGATCGGCTGTCGCCACGTACTGGTCGAGCACCGCGGGGCGGGTCTTCGAGGTGATGAGCAGCCAGGTGTCGCCGGTCTTGCGGCCGGTCACCAGCAGCAGGCCCAGTCCGACGCCCTTCAGCAGCAGGACACGTTCCGGGCCGGTGCGGCGGGTGACGGCGATGACCGCGTAGCCCAGGATCACCCACAACGCACCGTTGCCGAAGGGGTGGCCGCCGGTCGTCTCGGCGCCCACCGCCCACCGGACCAGCGAGAAGGCGAGGTCGATGCCTATCGCGGCGGCCGCCGCGACGCATCGTTGCCGCCAGGTGAGGACGACCATCATCAACGCCATGGCGGCGTACAACAGGCCGCCCGACTTGGGAGCGAACACCACCTCGCGCACCTGGTTGGTGATCGGCCCCGGCAGGCCGTAGCGACGCGCGGCGAACTCCAGCACGACGAGGAATCCGAGGGCCGCGACAGCCGCCACGGCCCAGAGTCTCGCCCGTGGTCGGGGCAGGTCCGGTCGGGGTCTGCGCTGGGACGGAGCGTTCGCTTCGTCCATCATCCCGATGCGTCTGCCCATGCCCCGAGACACCTCGTACCCCCTCGGTCCGCCCCTGCACGCCACCCGTGCCCTTGGTGTGCCCTTCAGAGCGGACAGCCACAGTCGACAGCGGTGCCCCCCAGGCCCTCACGGGGAGGGAAGCACATGGGATCTACGCAGGTCAATAGGCGTGTTGGACACACAGGCATCGCCGCTTCCCCACCTGAGAGCCCAGGCACCGTCGCCACGGGGCGGCCGTCGCGACTGCGCGCGGAGATGCGCCCACCGCCCGGGGTCTGCCGTCAGGCGCCGTGGAGCACTCACGACAGCCCAGACCCTGCGGCGCGCTCGATTCGATCGTTGGCACAGTTGATTCGATCGTATCGATCCGGCATCATGCCTGGAACAGCTGCACGGCTTGCCGTTCACGCAGGAGAGAGATACTTCATGGACGCGATCGACCCGGCCATGCTGCGGATGCCGCACGCCGAGCACCGCACGATCGACTTCTTCACCGAGGACGCCCTTCCCGCACCTCGGATGGCGCCGGCCGAGGCCGAGCGCGTCGCCGCTCAACACCTCGGGATCGACGCGCGTGCTCAGGCGCTGGGAAGCCAGCAGGACGCCAACTTCCTGCTGCGATCCGAGGACGGCACGGCCTCAGCGATTCTGAAGATCGCCAACCCGGCCTTCGGCGCCATGGAGGTCGAAGCCCAGGACACGGCGGCCGACCTGATCGCCTCGGCCCACCCGGAACTGCGCGTCGCCACCGTCCTGCGCCGCCCCGACGGCTCCCCGCGCTGCGCGACGGTGGACACCGAGAGCGGGTCGGCCGTCGCGCGGCTGCTGCGCTACCTGCCCGGTGGCCCACTGTCGGGACCACGGCACCTGTCCCCGGGCACGGTGGCGGCCATGGGCACGATCGCCGGAAAGGTCAGCACCGCCCTGCGCGACTTCCGGCACCCGGGGCTCGAGCGCGTTCTCCAGTGGGACCTGCGGCATGCCGACCGCGTCGTCGCCAAGCTCGCCGCGTACATCGACGAGCCCGACCGGCGCGCCGCCGTCCGGGCCGCGACCGCCGAC
This sequence comes from Streptomyces cyslabdanicus, assembly GCF_052663305.1. Taxonomy (NCBI): domain Bacteria; kingdom Bacillati; phylum Actinomycetota; class Actinomycetes; order Kitasatosporales; family Streptomycetaceae; genus Streptomyces; species Streptomyces cyslabdanicus. The sequence continues at coordinate 51,370 of NZ_JBQRUW010000074.1, read as the reverse complement.
GCCTGGGCACGCGTCCAGAAGCTTGCCGCCGTGCTGCCGTCGCAGGCGGTGCACCTGGACCTCACCGACGACAATCTGATCCGCTGCCCCGACGGCCGCCTGCCCATGCCCGACGGCGTCATCGACTTCGGTGACCTGACCATGACCTGGGCGGTCGGCGAACTCGCCGTGTCGCTCTCCTCGATGCTCCACCACGACGGGGTCGAGCCCCATCACGTGCTGCCCGCCGTCCGCGCCTTCCACGCCGTGCGGCCGCTGTCCCGGGACGAGGCGGAGGCGTTGTGGCCGCTCGTGGTCCTGCGCGCCGCCGGCCTGGTCGCCAGCGGGCGGCACCAGGCCGCCGTCGACGAGGACAACGCCTACGCCAAGGCCGCGCTCGACCGGGAATGGCGCATCTTCGAGCAGGCCACCCACCTGCCCCTTCCGGTGATGATCCACCTCGTCAAGGACGCGACCGGCCTCGCCGACGCGCCTGCTCGGGCCGACGCACCGGCGCACGGCCTGCTGCGCGATCTCGCGGGCGACGACATCACCGTCCTCGACCTGTCCGCCGACGCCGACTCCCTGGACCACGGGGCCTGGCTCGAAGCCGCCGCCGAGGACCGGCTGGCGGCCTCCGCGCTCACGGGCGGGGCAGCCGCGGTCGCCACCCGGTACGCCCAGGCACGGCTCACTCGGGCGCAGGCGTTGTCCGCCGTCTCCCCCGCCACGGTGCCCACCGGCGTCGACCTGCGGCTCGGCCGGGCCGCGCTGATGCAGGCCCCCGCCGCCGGGAAGGTCCTCGCCGCGGCACCGGGCCGTGTGGAGATCACCTGCGGCCCGCAGGTGCTGACGCTGTCCTTCCCCCACGCGGTCCACCCGGTGGTCACCACCGGGGCGACGGTCCAGGCGGGCCAGGACATCGCCCACCTCCCCTCCGGAGTCTCGGTCCACATCGCACTGCACACCGCCGACAGCCCCGCCGTGCCTCCCCTGGTCCGCCCCGAGTACGCCGCCGGATGGCTCGCGCTCACCGCCGACCCCGCTCCGCTCCTCGGCCTCCCGGCCTCCGGCCGTACACCTCACGGGAACCTGCTCGACCGGCGTGACGCCGTGTTCGCGACCGTGCAGGAGCACTACTACGCCGACCCTCCCCGCATCGAGCGCGGTTGGCGTCACCATCTCCTGTCCACCGACGGTCGTTCGTACCTCGACATCGTCAACAACGTCACCCCGTTGGGACACGCCCACCCCCGCGTCGAGCAGGCGGTCTCCCGGCAGTTGCGGCGGCTCAACACCAACTCGCGGTTCCACTACGCCTCGGTGGTGGAGTTCACCGAGCGCCTCGCCGCCCTCCTTCCCGAGCCTCTGGACACGGTGTTCCTGGTCAACTCCGGCTCCGAGGCGGTGGATCTGGGCCTCCGGCTGGCCATCGGGGCCTCCGGCCGGCATGACGTCGTCGCACTGCGCGAGGCGTACCACGGCTGGACGTACGCCTCCGACGCGGTCTCCACCTCGCTCCAGGACAACCCGAACGCCCTGGCGACCCGGCCGGGTTGGGTGCACACCGTGGACTCGCCCAACTCCTATCGCGGCCGGCACCGCGGCGCGGATGCCGCGCGCTATGCGCCCGAGGCCGTCGCCGTGATCGACGAACTGGCCGCCTCCGGCCGACCGGCCGGAGCGTTCATCGGCGAGACCTTCTACGGGAACGCCGGAGGAATCGCCCTGCCCGACGGCTATCTCGCCGAGGTGTACGCGGCGGTCCGCCGCCACGGCGGTCTGGCCGTCGCCGACGAGGTCCAGGTCGGCTACGGCCGCCTGGGACACTGGTTCTGGGGCTTCGAGCAGCAGCAGGTCGTCCCTGACGTCGTCTGTGTCGCCAAGGCCATGGGCAACGGTCACCCCCTCGGCGCCGTCATCACGTCCAAGTCGGTGGCGGACCGGTACCGCGACCAGGGCTACTTCTTCTCCTCCACCGGCGGCAGCCCGGTCTCCAGCGTCGTGGGCCTCACCGTCCTGGACACCCTGCGCGACGAGGACCTCCAGGGCAACGCGGTGCGCGTCGGTGGCCGTCTGAAGAGCCGACTCGAAGCGCTGGCCGACCGCTACGGCATCGTCGGCGCCGTCCACGGCTCGGGCCTCTACCTCGGCCTGGAACTCGTCCGGGACCACGTCAGCCTGGAACCCGCCACGGAAGAGACCGCCGAACTCTGCGACCGCATGCTCGACCTCGGCGTCATCGTCCAGCCCACCGGAGACCACCTCAACATCCTGAAGATCAAGCCGCCGTTGTGCCTCGACGCCAGCGCGGCCGACTTCTTCGTCGACATGCTGGACCGCGCCCTCGGCCAACTCGGCCACTGCCGCTGACGTCGGGCATCCGAAGGCCGGGGACGACGGCGTGCGCGGCATCCGTCCGAGCCGCTGCACGCCGGCGCCCAGGCCCGCCGGTGACCGACCCGTCATGCGAGGAAGCGGGAGAACATCCGGTACATGAACGCGGTTCCCCGCCGCAGCGCCTCGACGTAGATCCGTTCGTTGTTTCCGTGCATCGTGATGAGCTGGTCGTTGTCGAGTACGTACGGGTAGACCCCGTATCCGGGGATGCCGCGCTCGCGCCACGGCGCCAGGCTGGTGCCCGCCTCGAACAGGGCCGGCGTGAACACGGCGCCGGGGTAGGTCTCGCCGGCGGCGCCGGCCAGAGCGCGGAACAGTGAAGTGTCGATGGCGGCCGGCGGCGTCGCCCAGACCTTGTCGAGCTCGTCGAGGTACTGCTGCTCGGTCTCTGGTTGACATTCGAGCCTCACGATCACGCCGGTACAGGGTCAATCAGCAAGGGGCGTCGCAGTCGACGAGCGGTATCCACTCTGCGGCGAACGGTGCTCGCCGGACTTCATCTCCGCTCAGTTTCGGCTCGCCCACCGCCTTCCGCGACCGCTTCAAGAGGACCACCGGGTCAGCATTCGCACCGGCCGTCGCACCTTCGGCTCTGGCGGGATCCCGTCGACGCCTGGCACTGCAGCCGCTGTCACGGCCGCGAACAGCGCATTAGCGTCTGGCCCGTGACTGTTCTCGCTCCGATACTGATCGGCACCGTGTACGCGTTCCTCATGTCGCTGCTCCGGGAACCCGCCAGGCGGCGACTCAACGCCGTCATGGTCGCCGGGGCCGGTGCCGCCTATCTCAGCAGCGGCAGCTTCGGGCCCTGGGAGTTCGTCTTCACCGCCGCGATCACCTACTGCGCCTACCGCGGCCTCGACTCGTACGGCTGGATCGGCATCGCCTGGCTGCTCCACGCGGCCTGGGACGTCCTGCACCATCTGCGAGGCGCTCCGATCATCCCGTTCGCGTCGCACTCGTCGCTCGGCTGCGCGATCTGCGACCCGGTGATCGCCCTCTGGTGTCTGCGGGGCGGGCCTTCCCTGCCGGGCCTGATCAGTTCCTGCTTCTCGCAGGGTCCCCCGTCCACGACGGCGGCCGGATCCGACGCCACGGGGGCTTAGGCGGGCGCAGGGCGGTGGCCGCCGCCAGGTGGTACCGCAGGCCGGGGTGGCGACGCGCGGCTTGGTCGCCGGTTCCCTGGTCTGCCATCATGAGCGAAGCGGAACCTCGCTCCGCCAATGGTGCGGAACGACGTTCCGCTGGTGAGCCTCAGGGAAGGAGCGTCGCAGTGAACGACCGCGACCGGAGCACGGAAAGCCCGGACGGACCCAAGCGCAAGGACGCCCGACGCAACCAGCAGACCCTGCTGGACGCGGCCGCCACGGTCTTCGCCACCTCGGGCGTGGAAGCACCGGTGCGCGACATCGCGGCGAAGGCCGGCGTCGGGATGGGCACGGTCTACCGCCACTTCCCCACCAGGGCGGACCTCGTCATCGCCGTCTTCCGCCACCAGGTCGACGCTTGCGCCGAAGCCGGGCCGGCCTTGCTGACGACCAGCCCGACCCCTCACGCCGCCCTCGAACGATGGGTCGACCTCTTCGTCGACTTCCTGGTCACCAAGCACGGCCTCGCGGGCGCGCTGCAGACGGACAACGCCGGCTTCGAGACGCTGCACGCCTACTTCCTCGACCGCCTCCTGCCGGTGTGCACCCAACTCCTCGATGCTGCCGCCGCCTCCGGTGAGATCCACTCCGGCCTCGACGCCTACCAGTTCATGCGCGGCATCGGAAACCTCTGCATAGGCGCCGACAGCGATCCTCGCTACGACGCGCGTCGACTGGTCGCGCTCCTCGTCGCGGGACTGCGCCGGCCGTGCTGACCGTGGAACCCGCGGAGAGCGTGGAGGGCAGGGTCCTCGCCTGAACGACCCTTTCCCCGCGGCCCCGCGGCCCCGCGGCACGGAGTGGAACTCACTGGCCCGCGCCGGTCGGTCTTCCGGGAACGTCGATCCAGCGGGCGGCCGCGGCGAAGGTGTCGGCCGCGGTGCTGTTGAACGCGATCGCCGCGTCGGGAGCGTGTCGTCGAATCAGATTGAGCACCTGCTCGAACAGCTCGAGTTGGTCCTCCGGCTTTCGCACACCGCCGCCGACGACGACGCACTCCCAAGGTCGCGCAGCCAAGGCGGCGCTGACGACCGCCTCCACGTCGTCGCTGCCGTCGAGGCCGAACAGACACGTCTCCACGCCGACGCCGTGCTCGGCGAATCCGGCGATTCCCACCTGGATCGCGTCGGCTACCGGCTGGGGGTCCCAAGGCCCGGGAACCCGATACGGGTCGAGTCCGATCACGAGGACGCGAGGTGTCAGGGCCGTTGTGTCCACGCCTGGACCCTACGTCGCAGTGGCCGCAAGGCATAGTCAGGACCTGGATCCGTGTGTCACGCGGTGTGAGCGCCACCTCCTGATGCGCGTGCTGCTCGGGTCGCTCACCTGGATCCCTCTTCGTATCAGCCGCGCCCTGCGAGGACGCTGAGGGTGTTGGCGGCCACGATGGCACCGATGCTCGTCCATTCCGTCCAGCCCAGGTTCTGGCCCAGACCGATCCAGCCGACGAGGGCGGCCAGGAGCGGGTTGACGCTCATGAAGAGCCCGAACGCCTGGGCGGGTACGCGGCGCAGGGTGAACAGGTCGGCGAGGTAGGGCACCGCCGAGGACAGCACGCCGGCCGCGACGGCACACCCGACGGCCGTGGCGGTCGGCGGCCGGTGCAGGACGAGGACGATGCCGACGGGCAGGAACATCAGCGCGGAGATCCCGGTCGCGGTGGCGGAGCCCTGCGCGCCCGGGATGCGGCGGCCGACGGTGCGGTTGAGGAGGATGTACGACGCCCAGCAGCACGCGGCCAGCAGGCCCAGGCCCATTCCCACGTAGTCGGCCGACGGCTGGGGGCGCATCAAGGCGACGACGCCCGTCGCGGCGATCACCGCACAGGCGGCGTCGACGCGGCGGCGTGCGGCGGCCAACGCGATGGTGAGCGGGCCGAGGAACTCCAGGGTGACCGCCAGGCCGAGGCCGATGCGGTCGATGGCCGTGTAGAGGGACAGGTTCATGGTCCCGAACACCGCGGCCAGCCCCAGCACCGGCCACCACTGCGCCCGGCTGAAGTCCTGCGGGCGCGGCCGGCCGACGGCGAAGAGGACGATCGCGGCGACGTACTGGCGGACCGCGACGACACCCACCGGGCCGAGAACGGGGAAGGCATGGGAGCCGATCGCGGCGCCGACCTGGTTCGACAGGCCGCTGCCGGCCATCGTGACCACCCCAGCCAGCCGCTCACCGGACGGCGCAGGGGTCGAGGGACCGGCGGAGGGGGCGGACGACAGGGCCGCCGTGACGGGTGCGTTGCGCATGACGTGATGGTGCGGCTCGGCGGTGCATGCACAAAATGCGTCGACGGCGGGATCCATACGCTTGAGTCATGAATGTGGAGCTGCGACAGTTGCGCTGTCTGGTGGCCATCGTGGACGAGGGCACCTTCACCGATGCCGCCGTGGTCCTGGGTGTCTCGCAGGCGGCGGTTTCCAGGACGCTGGCCTCGCTCGAACGTGCCCTGGGGGTGAGGCTGCTGCGGCGCACCTCGCGCGAAGTGGCACCGACCGCGACCGGGTTGCGGGTGGTCGCGCAGGCCCGGCGGGTGCTCGGTGGGGTGGAGGACCTGGTGCGGGAGGCCACCTCGGGCCACAGCACCCTGCGGATCGGCTACGCCTGGTCGGCGGTCGGCCGCCACACTCCCGCCTTCCAGCGCCGCTGGGCTCGGACGCACCCCGACACGGAGCTGCGCCTGATCCGTGTCAACTCCGCGACCGCCGGCCTGGCGGAGGGCGCCTGCGACCTCTCCGTCGTACGCAATCCCCTGGACGACCGCCGCTTCGACGGAGCCATCGTCGGCCTGGAACGACGCCTGTGTGCCCTGTCCGCCGAGGACCCGTTGGCCGCACGCCGGTCCCTGCGCCTGGCCGACCTCAGTGAGCGCACCCTGCTGATCGACCGGCGCACCGGTACCACCACCCCCGAGTTGTGGCCGCCCGGCTCCCGCCCGGCCACGGAGGAGACCGGTGACATCGACGACTGGCTGACCGTGATCTCCAGTGGCCGCGGCGTCGGCATGACGGCGGAGTCCACCGCGCACCAGTACCCCCGGCCGGGCATCGTCTACCGGCCGGTCCGCGATGCCGAGCCGATCGCCGTACGCCTCGCCTGGTGGCGGGACGACCCGCATCCGGCGGCCCAGGCGGCGATCGAACTGCTCACCGCCCTCTACCGAGGCGACTGATCCGTCACGTCGGAAAGGGTACGGGCCCGGAATCACGTGCGTCTCAGGTTTGTTTTGAGGGAGTCAAAGATCTTCTTATAATCTGCATCCGCATGTCCCCCACAGAGAGGTCCCCCGTGAACACGCTCCTCGGACGCCGGGTCCGCTTCCTGGCCGCCATCACCGCGACGGCCGGGGCGGTGCTCGTGGCAGGTTGCACGTCGAGCGGCAGCGGCGGCACGGTCAAGTCAGCCGACGGCGGGGTCGACCTCGTCAAGGCGGGCCGGCTCACGACCTGCACCCATCTGCCGTACCCGCCCTTCCAGTCGGAGATCGACGGCAAGGTCCAGGGCTTCGACGTCTCCCTGATCGACCTGGCCGCCAAGGACCTCGGGGTGAAGCAGCAGATCCTCGACACGCCCTTCGAGAACTTCAAGACCGGCGCGTTCCTCAACTCCGGCCAGTGCGATCTGGCCGCCGCGGGCATGACCATCACCGCCGAGCGCAAGAAGAACGTCGACTTCTCCGACCCGTACTTCGACGCCACCCAGGCCGTGCTGGTCGACAAGAAAAGCGGCATCACGTCCCTGGACGAGGTGAAGGCCAAGGGCAGGAAGCTCGGTGCCCAGGCGCAGACCACCGGGGAGGACTACGTGCGGGGTCAGGGCTTCGACCCCGTCTCCTTCGAGTCCTCCGACGCCGTCCTCAACGGCCTGCGCACCGGACAGGTCCAGGCGGTCGTCATCGACTACCCGGTGGTCCAGGGCTGGCTCAAGGACAAGGCCAACGCCGACGCCTTCAAGGTGGTCGGCAACCTCGACACCGGTGAGCAGTACGGCTTCACGGTGAAGAAGGGCAACTCCGAGCTCCTCGCCGCGGTCGACAAGGCGATCAAGGAAGCGAAGGCCGACGGCACCTACCAGAAGCTGTACGAGCAGTGGATCGGCCCGTACACCCCGTCCGCCGCCTCGCCGTCCGCCTCATGAGCGACACCACCGGTACCGCCGACACCACCGGCGCCGAAGTCCGGCCCCACGGAAGGCGTCTGACGCGGAGCCGGCGGCGCGCGCTCTCGCGCGGCGTCCAGTACGCCGTCTTCGTCGCCGCCGTGCTCGCCTTCGCGGCCACGGCCGACTGGGGCCGGCTGCGAAACCAGTTCGCGCAGGCGGACATCGCGCGGCAGATGTTCCCGGACGTCATCACCCTGGCATTGAAGAACACCGTGCTGTTCACCGTGACCGGCTTCGTCGTCGGCCTGGTCCTCGGCATGGTCATCGCGCTGATGCGGCTGTCGTCGGTGGGCCCCTACCGCTGGGTCGCCGGGATCTACATCGAGATCTTCCGCGGTCTGCCTGCCCTGCTGATCTTCATCTTCGTCGGTGTGGCCGTGCCGCTGGCCTTCCCCGGCACGGAGATCATCGGGGGAACGTACGGCAAGGTGGCCCTCGCGCTCGGACTGGTCTCGGCCGCGTACATGGCGGAGACGATCCGCGCGGGCATCCAGGCCGTGCCCAGGGGACAGATGGAGGCGGCCCGTTCGCTGGGCTTCTCGCCCGCCCGGGCCATGATCTCCATCATCGTTCCACAGGCGTTCCGGATCATCCTCCCGCCGCTCACCAACGAACTGGTCCTGCTCTTCAAGGACTCCTCGCTGGTGCTGTTCCTCGGCGTCACGCTTCAGGAGCGCGAACTGTCCAAGTTCGGCCGGGACCTGGCCAGCCAGACCGCCAACTCGACCCCGATCCTGGTCGCGGGCCTGTGCTATCTGCTGGTCACGATCCCGCTCGGATTCGTGGTCCGCCGTATGGAGGCCAAGGCCCAGGGAGCCGTCAAGTGAGCACTGTCCCCGAGATACTCGTCCGCGGCCTGCACAAGTCCTTCGGGGACAACAAGGTGCTGCGCGGCATCGACCTGGAGATCGCCCAGGGCGAGGTGGTCTGTGTCATCGGCCCCTCCGGCTCCGGCAAGTCGACCCTGCTGCGCTGTGTGAACCTCCTGGAGGAGCCCACCGAGGGACAGGTCTTCGTCGGCGGCACCGAGGTGACCGACCCCGATGTGGACATCGACGCCGTACGCCGCCGTATCGGCATGGTGTTCCAGCAGTTCAACCTCTTCCCGCACCTCACGGTGACCGAGAACCTCACCCTGCCGCAGCGCCGGGTCCTCGGTCGGGGCAAGGCGCGGGCCGCGGAGATCGCCGCGGAGAACCTGGAGCGCGTCGGCCTGTCCGAGAAGGCGGGCGCCCATCCCTCCTCCCTCTCCGGCGGTCAGCAGCAGCGCGTCGCCATCGCCCGCGCGCTCGCCATGGGCCCCGAGGTGATGCTCTTCGACGAGCCGACCTCCGCGCTCGACCCCGAACTGGTGGGCGACGTCCTCGCCGTGATGCGCATGCTCGCCGACGAGGGTATGACGATGATGGTCGTCACCCATGAGATGAGCTTCGCGCGGGAGGTCGCCGACCGGGTCGTCTTCATGGACGGCGGGGTGATCGTCGAGGACGGCACACCGGACCGGGTCATCGGCAACCCCGCCCATGAACGCACCCGGCACTTTCTGTCCCGGCTCCTGAACCCCGCGAAAGCGCAGGTCGAGGAGGAGAGGGCGAGCCGGAGCGGGTAGCACCGGACCGAGGTGCGGTGCCTGAACGAGCGCGCGGTGCCGCACCAGGTCAGGGGGACGGGGACGACATACGGGTGCCTGTGCGGGCGCGGAGCGCCTCCACGGCCTCCCACTGCTCGGTGGTCAGGTAGGCCAGGGCGGCCGGGAAGACGCCGTCCTGCTCCTTGAGGATGTGCTGACGCAGCAGGTCAAGCGTCTCGATCAGCCGCCGCGGCCAGGTGGGATCGGCCAGGAACGGTCCGTCCGCCTCCGCCAGCACGGCGTCAACGCTCCGGTGCTCGCTTCGGAGTTCGGCCATCTGCTCGGGAAAGTCGGCGGCCAGGGCCGGGAACAGGCCCTGCTCCTCGACCTGGGTGTGCGGGCCGAGCAGGGCGGCGATCTCGCGGGCGACCTCCGCCATGCGGGCGATGTTGCCGCCGGCGTGGGCGTCGCGGACATGGCTGATGAGCGTCACGACCCTGTCATGTTCCCGGGTCAGCTCGTCGATCGCTTCCAGCGCCTGGCAGCCACAGTACTCACACATGTTGCCTCCGTCCTTCCTACTCGGTTCGCACGGGCCGCGGGAACCCGGGGAGTGGTGCTGCCGACGGATCACTTGCACACCGCTCATCGCGGCCTGCGTACCGGATACGTACGGATCGTGCGTCCGACCGCCCGGGAGTCAGGGCAGACGTGACGGGCGGTCGGACGGTGACCGGTCCGGTCCGCGCGCGGCGCCCGCCGCGGGGGACGGGGGTGGAAACGGCCGTGCGGGCGCCTTGTTCGGTCGTACACGGGATACCTCCGGATCGGTCGGAAGCCAGCATTCGGCATCGGGCGGTCCTGGTGCAGCGGCCGAAGAGCCCACGGACTTGGGCCGAGAGTCCCTCTCCGTCAAGGGAATTCTTCCTCGCCGTGTTCGTCGTCGGGCACGTGTGGCGCTACCGCCAGGACCAGTTCGGCTGGACCTCCCGCAAGGGGGACGGCGCTTGCCATCGCGGCCGGGCGTGCCGGTCACGCTCCAGGTCGCCTGTGTCGAATACGCTGCGGCGGCAGCTCTTCACGTCGGCCCGGATGGCGCGGTTGCCTGAACCAGGAAGGGGCGCGGCATGAGGTCCCCAGACGTGCGCCTGAGAGAAATCACCGACGGCAACCGGGAGGCCGTTCGCGCCCTCCGCGTCCGCCGGGACCAGAAGCGATTCGTGGCCTCCGTGTCCAGGTCGCTCGAGGACGCGGCGAAGACGGCGGAGGCCAATCCCTGGCTTCGGGCCGTGTATCGCGGCGACGAGCCGGTCGGCTTCGTGATGCTGTCCTGGAAGCCGCCGACCGGGCCTTTCAAAGGGCGGCACTTCCTCTGGCGCCTCCTCGTCGACAAGCGGTACCAGGGTCGAGGGATCGGCCGGGACGCACTCACGCAGATCGCCGACCTGGTTCGCGCGGACGGCGGTACCGAGCTGCTGACCAGCTACGAAACCGGAGAGGGCGAACCGCTGCCGTTCTATCGGAAGTTCGGGTTCGAGCCCACCGGGGAGATCTACGACGGCGAGATCGTCCTGCGGCTCACCTTGCCCACGGACGCCGGGGAGGGGTGAGGCCAAGGATGCTGGTCCGGTGTGCGACCGAGTGGTCGCCGGCCGCGTGTCCTTCCTGCTCCAAAACCGTGTGCGAGCTACCCGGAGGGGTCTCTACCCTCCGTGCATGGACCTTCGCGAAGAACTTCCGAGCGACAGACAGGCCGTGCGGGATGTTCACCTGCAGGCGTTCGGTGACCATGGCCTTGTCGTGGCCGACCTGGTCGATACTCTGCGGGACACCATCGCACCCGAGGACGGTCTCTCGCTGGTCGCCGAGCACGACAGGCAGGTCGTCGGGCATGTCATGTTCACCCGCAGTCTGCTCGATGCCCCTCGGCGGCTCGTTGAGGTGCAAGTCCTCAGTCCGTTGGCCGTGATGCCTGAGTTCCATCAGCGCGGCATCGGCTCGGCCCTGGTCCGACACGGGCTGGGTGTCCTCGCCGAGCGGGCTGTTCCCCTCGTCTTCCTGGAGGGCGATCCGGGCTATTACTCGCGTTTCGGTTTCACGCCCGGTGGTGGCCTGGGCTTCCGAAAGCCGTCCCTGCGTATTCCGGACGCTGCCTTCCAGGCCGTCGGACTCCCGGGGTACGAGCCGTGGATGACGGGGACGCTGGTCTATGCAGAGCCGTTCTGGCGGCATGACGCCGTCGGCCTCCGTGACCCCAACGCGTAGTCACGCGAGCCGGGAGATCAAGAAGATCGCCAAGTCCAGGCCGGCCGAGCACGGCCTGCCGTGCTCGACCTGGAGCCTGTCCAGGCCGGCGGATTTCCTGGTCGCCGAGGGGGTGGTCGACCATGATCGGCCGCTCCGTCATCCGGCGGAACGAACACGCCGCCGACAAACGCCTCCGCGAGGTCGTCACCAGGGCAGACGTTGGCTGATGCGGCACTGGGGTCGGGCCAGGGTCCGATGCGGCGCGCGGTGCTCCTCGCAGTGACAGGATCGGTGCCATGGGCACCGAGACGGACTGGACGTACCGGGTGTTCGAACCGCACGGCTCGGAGGGATGGCGCCCCTACGGCGGCGACCCCGAACGGTGGCGGGGCACGATCACCGTCGACGACGTGAGCGAGGGCCCCCAGTACGCCCTCTCTCTCGTCGTCGCCGACCTGATGTCCGAGTGGAAAGCGCGCGGCCTTCACCGGGCGAACCACGTGCGGGTCTACCTCTGGCGCGACGAGGAGGGCGATCAGGAGGACGCCGACGCCATCGTGGAGATCCGGCCGAGCATCCACGCGGAGTGACCGACCAGTGACCGGTGAGTGACCGGATGCCCGCACCTGAATCGGGTGTGCCGTCGGCCGTGCCAGGTCGCCGTCATCGGCTCGGGCGTCATCGGTTGCTCGGCGTTCGCGCGAGTTCCGTCTCGACGAGACGGTTCAGATGCCGGCGGGCGTCCTCCGTCGTCAGCGGGGGTGTCTGCCGCAGGTGCTGCAGGGCCAGGCCGTCGGCGAGGGCGGCGAAGCGCACCGTGACGCCGTCGAGGTCCTCGCAGGTGAACTCGCCCTCGTCGACGCCCCGTTCGATCAGATGACGGATCTGCTGGTGCCAGGCCTCGTAGCGTTGGGCCTGGCCGCGGGCAAAGGTTTCGTCGCCGCCCTGCTCCCCCGCGTTCCAGTAGTCGAACCACATGTGCCAATGCCGGTCGGTGTCCTCGGTGAACAGGGCGTCGACCATCAGCCGCAGACCCTCGGCACCGCTGGTGGCCCGCTCCGCCGCCTCGCTGAGCGCCGCGTAGTACCGCTCGATGTGCAGGATCATCGCCTCGGAGAGGATCTCCTGGACACTGCCGAAGTGGTACGTGACGGTGCCGACCGACACCCCGGCCGCGGCGGCGACGTCGCGCACCCCCACCGACGCGTAACCCCGTTCGGCGATCAGCGGGACCGCCGCCTCGACGATGAGGCGGCGGCGCACTTCGGTGGGCTGACGGGTGCGGTCCGCGGCGGCGACGGCACGGCGCGGGCTCTTCGCCGCCGTCATCCCGACGTCCTCGGCGTGGTGTGGTGCCATGCGCGTGTGGCCACTGTCTCTCCGTTCGCCCGTGCTTCGATGCGGCTGTCCATGACGAAGTCCGCGGCCGTGACCCGCAGCTCCGTGCGCGCCATGATCTCAGCGTCCCAGTCGTCCCCGCGACGCAACCGGATGTGCCACTCGGAGACGGCCCGTGCGGACAGCGGGTCGTCGTGACGGATGCGGTACGTCTCGCGCGCGCTCTCCTCGTAGCGCAGTCCGTCCGGGTACGTGCGCGATCCCCCGTAGTTGGGGTCGACCTCCAGGGTCCACTCCCCGTTCGCCACGTCGTGCGTGACCAGCCGCTCGGGGCGCGGCTCGGCGGGGGCGTCGTAGGTCACCGGCAGCGGTGGCGCCTGCTCGGGCTCCTCGAAGCGGATCTCCGGCTCGTCCCCGGGCTCGCGCACGGGCAGCAACAGGGCGCTGTCGGCGGGGAGGACGGTCAGTTCGCCGCGTTCGCCGTGCGGCCAGACCCACGGCCAGTACGCGTCGGAGACGGCGACCCGGATGCGGTGGCCGGGCGGGAAGGCGTAGCCGATACCGGTCAGCTCGAACTCGACGTCCTCGTACGTGCCCGGCGTCCACTCGGCCACCCGGTCCCGTCCGTGCCTGCTGAGCAGGTTGAGCACCCCTCGGGTCACGAGCGTCGACGAGCCGTCGGGCGCGACGTCGCAGAGGCGGGCGATCACGTTGGCGCGCGGGGTCGCGCTGTCGAGCCGCAGCCTCAGCCGCGGACGGCCGAGTATCTCGACCCGCTCCTGGAGCACCTCCGAGTCGAAGCAGACGGACCGTCCGTCCTCCTCTCGCTGGTCGGGCGGCAGGTCGCTCGCGTTGCCGAAGGGGAAGAAGCGGCCGGCGTCCACGCCGGTGTGCTGCGGGGAGCGTACGACAACGGGGCCGGGGCCGCTGTCCGTGCCCAGCGGGCGCTCGCTCCAGGCGATCGTCCGCGACGGCCGGTCCGTGTCCCCCACCCAGCGGCCGGGCATGACGTCGTACGAAGTGGCGGGCGGGACCGGGTCGTTGACCCAGGCCCTCAGCAGGGGCTCCGCCATGACACCGGTGTCCTCGTCCTTCAGCCAGTGGTCCCACCAGCGGAGGGTCTCCTGGAGGAAGCCGATCGCGGGGCCGGGCGGCAGTCCGCGATCGGGGTACTGGTGGGACCAGGGACCGACGATGCCGCGGACGCGGTCGGTCGGCAGGTGCTCGACGAGCCGCAGCACGGTGTCGCGGTACGGGTCGTGCCAGCCGCCCACCGCCAGCACCGCCGCCCGCACGGCCCCGTAGTCCTCGCACACGCTCCCGTGCCGCCAGTAGGCGTCCCGCTGCTGGTGGTCCAGCCAGGTGTGCAGGAAGGGTTCGAGGGAGCCGAGGCGTTCGCGCCACATCGGCAGCCAGCGGTCGTCCCCGACGACCTGCGGGTCCGGCGGTCGTGAGGCGAAGGCGAGCATGGTGCCGGCCCAGGCGAGCATGTCGATGCCGAGGACGGCGCCGCCGGTGTAGTGGACGTCGTTGTCGTAGCGGTCGTCGGTCGAGCAGACGGTGACGATCGCCTTGAGGGGTTCGGGGGCGAGGGCCGCGATCTGCAGGGAGTTGAAACCGCCCCAGGAGATGCCGAACATGCCGACCCGGCCGGTGCACCAGGGCTGTGCGGCGAGCCAGTTGACCACGTCGACGCCGTCCGCCAGCTCCCGCGCGTCGTACTCGTCGCCGGGCGTGCCCTCGCTGTCGCCGTGGCCTCGGATGTCGACGCGGACGGAGGCGTAGCCGTGGCCCGCGTACCAGGGGTGGCGCTGGGCGTCACGGGGCGCGGTCCAGTCACTCTTGCGGTAGGGCAGGTATTCGAGCAGCGCGGGGACGGGGTCCGCCTCCGCGTCGGCGGGGCGCCAGATGCGGGCGTGCAGACGGGTGCTTCCGTCGCCCACCGGGATCCAGACGTCCTCGCGCACGACCTGGCGCTCGAACTGCTCGCGGTACCTCACGCGGCTCCTTCCGTGGTCGCCGTGCGCTCCGTCGGCACGGGTCCGTCCGTCGTCACCGGGCGCCAGCGGCGCACCCGGTGACCGTGTCCGTGGTCTGTCCAGACGTTGTCCGGTTCGGCGGCGTCCGCCCAGTGGGCGACGCCCGCGGCGAGCGGCTGTGCGTCCGGGTCGGGCTCGAGGGCGGCTGCCATCAGCTGTCTGGTGTAGGGGTGGCCGGGCTCCGTGAACACGGCCTCCGTCGGGCCTTCCTCCACCACGACTCCGTGCCGCAGGACGACCACCCGGTCCGCGATGCCGCGGACGACGGCCAGGTCGTGGCTGATGAACAGGCAGGCAAGGTCGCGCTCGCGGCGCAGGTCGTCCAGCAGCCGCAGGACGTCGGCCTGGACGGACACGTCGAGGGCGGTGGTGATCTCGTCGGCGATCAGCACGTCCGGTCCGCCCGCGAGCGCGCGGGCGATGCCGATGCGCTGGCGCTGGCCGCCCGAGAGCTGGGCGGGCAGCCGGTCGGCCAGGGCGGGGTCGAGCCGTACGTCGGAGATCAGTTCACGGGCGCGGGCCGCGGCCTCGGTACGCCCCGGGACCGTGCCGAAGAAGCGCAGCGGCCGGCGGACGGCGTCGCCGACCGAGCGGCGCGGGTTGAGGGAGGTGTCGGCGTTCTGGAAGACGAGCTGGACGCGGCGCCGCAGATCGAGGGGGCGTCTGCCCGCCGGGCGCGCGAGGTCGCCGCTCTCGTGGGTCATCGTTCCGCCGGAGGGGGTGCGCAGCCCGGCGAGCGTCCAGGCGAGTGTGGACTTGCCGCTGCCCGACTCCCCGACCAGGGCGAGGACTTCGCCACGCCGGACGTCGAAGGAGACACCGTGCACCGCCCGGGAGGAGCCGTAGTCGATCGTCACGTCCCGCGCGCAGACGGCGACCTCGGCCTCGGGGGACAGCGCCGCCCTGGGCCTGATCTCCCGCTCCCCCGTCTCCCCCACCAGGGCGAGACCCGCGTCGTCCAGGCGCGGCACGCTCGCCAGCAACCTTCTGGTGTACGGGTCCTGGGGCGCGGTGAAGAGCCGTCGGGTCGGCGCCGACTCCACGATCCGGCCCGCGCGCAGCACGGTCACCTCGTCGGCCATGTGCGCGACCACGCCGAGGTCGTGGCTCACCAGCACGGCGGCCAGGCCGAGTTCGTCGCGCAGCGCGCCGATCAGGTCGAGGACGCTGCGCTGGGTGACGACGTCCAGGCCGGTCGTGGGCTCGTCCAGGACGAGGACCTTGGGGCGGGCGGCCATGGCCATGGCGATGGCGACGCGCTGCTGCTGACCGCCGGAGAGTTCGTGCGGGTAGCGGCGGGCGAGTTCGGCCGGGCGGGGCAGCCGGACCTGTTCGAGCAGGTCGTGGACCGGGACGTCGCCGCCCGCCTCCTCGATCTGCCGTCCGATGCGCATGGAGGGTGTCAGCGCGTGGCCGGCGTTCTGCGCGACCATGGCGACGGTGCCGCCGCGCAGCCGCCTGAGCTCCCGTGCGGGAAGGGCGAAGACGTCCTTGCCGTCCACGTGCACCGAGCCGCCCGTGATCCGCGACCCGTGCCGCAGATGGCCGAGCAGCGCGGCCGCGACGGTCGACTTGCCGCTGCCGGACTCGCCGACGAGGGCGAGCGTGTGTCCCTCGGCGACCTCCCAGGACACCTCGTGCACGACGGGTACGTCCCGGCCGCCCGAACGATAGGAGACGGAAAGGGAGTTCACGGAAACGATCGAGGTCATCAGGAGCCCTCCCTGATCCGGTCCACGCCCCACGCCTTGGACAGGCCGTCGGCCGCGAGGTTGAGTCCGACCACCAGCGTGGCCAGGGCGATGATGGGCGCGAGGCTCGCCATCGGGACGACGGTGATGGCGGTGCGGTTCTCGGCGACCATCAGGCCCCAGTCGGGGGTGGGCGGGTCGGCGCCGAAGCCGAGGAAGGACAGCGAGGAGATGAGCAGGACGACCCAGGAGGCCCGCATGGCGAACTCCACGCACACCACGTCGGTGATGTTGGGCAGGATCTCCCGCCGCAGGATCGACCAGGTCCCCTCGCCCCGGGCACGGGCCGCGGTCACATAGTCGGCGGGGACGACGGCGAGCGCCGCACCCCGCACCACCCGGACGACCTGGGGCACGTACACCACGGCGATCGCGAGGACGATGACCGCCGGGCCCGTGCCCAGCGCCGTCACGATGACGAGCAGCGCGAGGATCGACGGCACGGACAGCACCGCGTCGAGCACGCGGCCCAGGACGTCGTCGAACCAGCCTCCGCGCAGTGCGGCCGCGCATCCGACGACGGTGCCCAGCGCGACGGTCAGGACGGTCGCGGCCACCGAGACGCCGAGTGCGTAGCGGCCGCCGTACAGGACGCGGGCGAGGACGTCGCGCCCGTACTGGTCCGTGCCCGCCCAGTGCGCCCAGCTCGGGCCGAGCAGCGCGTGCGAGGCATCGCCCGCGACGGGGTCGTACGAGGTGAGGAGCGGGGCGAGCAGAGCGATCAGCACATGCACGGCGACGATCGTCAGGCCGGCGAGGGCCGTGCGCGAGGAGCGCAGCGTGCGCCAGGCGCGGGCCACCCGCGTCGCGGAGGCGGCCGGCGCGGCCACCGGCGCGGTGTCGAGCGTGGTCATCGGGTCCTCCCTCCGGTACGGAGCTTGGGGTTGAGGGCCATGGCGCCGAGGTCGGCTGCGAGGTTGCAGACGACGTAGACGACGGCGCTGATCAGTGCGATGGCCTGGATGACGGGCAGGTCGCGGTTCTGCACCGAGGAGAGCATCAGCTTGCCGATGCCCGGATAGTTGAAGACGTTCTCGACGACCGCGACGCCTCCGGCGAGCCAGGCGACGTTCAGCGCGATCACATGCAGCGTCGGCAGCAGGGCGCCGGGCAGGGCGTGCCGGGTGACGACCCGCCAGGTGGACAGGCCCTTGAGCCGGGCCGTGGTGACGTATTCGCTCGCCATCACGTCGATGACGGACGTACGGGTCATGCGCACGATGTAGGCGGCCATGACCACGGCGAGCGCGAGCGCCGGGAGCCAGACGGCGGGCAGCAGTTGGCCTACGCTCGCCTCGGGGCCGTACAGAACGACGGCGGGGAACCACGGCAGCGCGATCGAGAAGCAGAGCACCAGCACGGTGGCGACCACGAACTCGGGGACGCTCATGCCGACCAGGCTGACGGTCGAGATCAGGTGGTCGGGCCAGCGGTCCCGGTACAGGCCCGCGAGGATGCCGAGCACGATCGACCCGGTGACGGCGAAGAGCACCGTGACCAGGGCGATGAGCGCCGAGTTGCCGAGGTACGCGGCGACCTCGCCGCCGACGGGCCGGCCGGAGACGAGGGAGGTGCCGAAGTCTCCGTGCAGCGCCCCGCGCATCCAGTGCGCGTACCGCTCCCAGGCGGGCTGGTCGAGTCCGAGCTTTCCGCGCAGGGCGGCGACGGCGTCCGGGGTGGCGTCCTTGCCGAGGATCTGGGTGGCGACGTCGCCGGGCAGGGCCTGGACGGCGAGGAAGACGATCACGGAGGACAGGACGAGCGTGCCGACGGCCGACCCCACGCGACGGGCGACGAACGAGAGCATGGTCAGGCTCCCTTCAGGCCGATGCCGAGGTAGTCGAACTCGAAGCCGTGCTCGTCGTAGCCGCGCACCTGGCGGGAGATGCCGACGAGCCGGTCGGCGAACATCGGGGTCATCGCCCCGCCCCTCTCGATCACCATCGTCTGCGCCTCGCCGTACAGGTCGTGGCGCAACGCGTCGTCGGTCTCGCGTCTGGCCCGGTCGAGGAGCGCGTCGAAGTCCTTGTCGGACCAGGCGGTCTCGTTGTAGGAGGAGCCGCTGCGGAAGATCTGGGTGAAGAGCTGGTCGACGGGCCGGCCGGTGAACCAGTAGGTGGCCATGAGGGGCTTCTTCATCCAGATCTGCGTGTAGTACGAGTCCGCGGACGCGGTCTTGACCCGGACGCGGATGCCGGCCCGCGCGGCCGAGTCCCGGTAGGCGAGGGCCATGGGCGTGAACAGCGGGTCGTACGCGGAGGTGTAGAGATCGACCGCGAGTCCCTCGTGACCCGCCTGCTTCAGCAGATGCCGCGCCTTCTCCGGATCGTGCGCGGGATGCGCGGAGATGTGGACCGGGTCGGAGGGCGGCACCGGGTTGTCCCAGCCGGCGCTGCCCGCGCCCTGCAGTGCCACCTTCACCACGTGCTCGGGGTCGTAGGCGAGCTTCATCGCCTGCCGCACGCGGACGTCGGTGAAGGGCTTCTCCGTGGTCAGCATCGGGAGCACGTACCACTGGGCGTCCTTCACCCGGGCGACGGTGGCCCGGTCGGAGGCGGCGACCACTCGGGCGGTCGCGAAGTCGAGGTTGGTCTGGGAGAGCAGGTCGACCTGGCCCGCCAGCAGGGCGTTCGAGCGGGCCGACATGTCGGCGACCGAGTAGAAGGCGATGGCGTCGAGGACGGGGCGGCCCGCCCAGTGGTCCTGGTACGCGGTGATGCGCCCTGGTCCCGCCGGCGCGAACGACTCCAGCTTGAAGGGGCCCGTGCCGATGCCCGTGCGCCCGATGGACTTCGCGCTGCCGTCGGGGACGACGTAGCAGTTGTAGTGCGTCAGCAGGCTCGGGAACTCCGCGTTCGGGGTCTTCAGCGGGACCACGAGCGTGTGGGGGTCCGGGGTGCGCAGCGTCTCGGGGTCGATGAGCGGGGCGAGGACCGCGGCCTGCGGGGACGCCGTCGCCTTGTCCAGGATGTGGCGCAGGGTGTAGGCCGCGTCGGCGGCGGTGAAGGCGCGCCCGTCGTGGAACGTGACGCCCTTGCGGAGGCGGAAGGTCCAGGTGGCGGCCTTGTCGTCGGGCTCCCAGGACTCGGCGAGGTCGGGGGCGAGCGTGCCGTCCGCGCCGATCCGCACGAGCCGGTTGTAGAGGGCGCCCAGGTATTCGTAGGCCGACAGGGAACTGGCCGGATCCAGCGTCTCGGCATCGGATGCGGGCGGCCGGGCGATCCGCAGCGTGCCGCCGCGGGCGGGCGCGCCCTGGTGCGCGGCGGTGGGCAGGACGGGGGTGGACGCGGCCCCCGAACAGCCGGTCAGCAGCCAGGACGCGCCCAGGGACGCGACGCCCGCGGCGAGGACCGACCGCCGTCCAGGGTGATGGGTGTCGGGCATGAACCGACCGTCCTTCTCGCTATTCGTTCGGCGGAACGATTGAGTGAAGTGCGTGAACGATAACGAGTGGACAGTTTCACGCCAACCCTTGGAGTGCGGAAATTTACTTCGGAGACTCAGTCGTTACGCATCCCCGGGCCGCCGCGCAGCAGCGTGCGCAGCGGCCCGGCCGGTACATACGAGGACAGGGCCGCCCGACGGCGGCCCTGTCCTCGGCTCGGTTCCCTGTGCGCTCAGCCCGCGAAGCGGGCCATCCACGCCTCGACCTCGTCCGCCGACCTCGGCAGGCCCGCCGACAGGTTCTCGTGGCCGTCGGCGGTGACGAGCAGGTCGTCCTCGATGCGTACGCCGATGCCGCGCCATTCCTCAGGCACGGTCAGATCGTCCGGCTGGAAGTAC
The DNA here is from genome assembly GCF_052663305.1 of Streptomyces cyslabdanicus. Classification (NCBI taxonomy): domain Bacteria; kingdom Bacillati; phylum Actinomycetota; class Actinomycetes; order Kitasatosporales; family Streptomycetaceae; genus Streptomyces; species Streptomyces cyslabdanicus. Next base: position 30,957 of record NZ_JBQRUW010000074.1, on the reverse strand, counting down.
AGGCCGGGCTCGACGGTGAGCACCATGCCCGGCTCCAGTACGCCGTCGACGTACTCCTCGGTCCGTGCCTGCGCGCAGTCGTGGACGTCCAGGCCGAGCATGTGACCCGTACCGGCCATCGTGAATCGGCGCTGGAGGCCCAGCTCGTACGCGCGGTCGGCAGGCCCTTCGATGAAACCCCACTCGACCAGCCGTGCCGCCAGGGAACGCTGGGCCGCCTCGTGGAAGTCCCGATACGCGGCGCCCGGCTTGACGGCCGCCATGCCCGCCTCCTGGGCCTCGTACACCGCGTCGTAGACCCGGCGCTGGACGGGGGTGAAGGTGCCGCTGATCGGCAGAGTGCGCGTGACGTCGGCGGTGTACAGGGTGCGCGACTCCACGCCCGCGTCGAGCAGGAGCAGCTCCCCGGGGCGCACCGGTCCGTCGTTGTCGGTCCAGTGCATGATCGTGGCGTGGTCGCCCGCGGCGCAGATCGTGCCATAGCCGACGGCGTTGCCCTCCAGGCGAGCGCGACGGAAGAAGGTGCCCTCGATCCACCGCTCGGACGACGCGATCGCCCGCGACAGCTCACCGACGACGTCCGTGAATCCGCGCACCGTGGAGTCCACGGCCGAGCGGACCTCCTTGATCTCCCACTCGTCCTTCACGACGCGCAGATCGCTGAGGGCCTCTTCCAGCTCCGCGTCGCGTTCCGCGTCGGTGGTGACGGCGGCCTCCAGGGACGGGTCGACACCGCGGACGACGCGGGTCGGTGTGCCTGCGGCGGCCGCCAGCTCGCCGGCCGCCGTGCGGACGTCCCGGCACGCCAGGCCGAGCACGCGCTCCGCCTCGGCGAGGGAGCGGCGCCGGCCCATCCACAGCTCTGCTGTGGCACCGGTCCAGAACTCGTTGTCGTCCCTGCTGTCCCGCGGAAGTTGGTAGCAGTAGGCGTCGTGGCCGCCGTCCGCACGGGGTTCGAGGACAAGGGCGCCGTCCCGGGCCTGGTCGCCGGTCATGTGCACATAGCCCGAGTACGGCCGGAACGGGTAGGTGTCGTCGTTCGAACGGACCTTGAGGTTCCCCGAGGGGATCACGAGCCGTTCGCCCGGGAAGCGCGCGGAGAGCGCGGCCCGGCGCGCCGCCGCGTACGGGGCCTGCTCATCGAGCGTCAGCTCGCGCCTCTCGGTGTCCGCCCACCCCGTCCGCATCAACGCGGACAGTTCCTCGGAGATCCCTGAGTACACGCCGTTCTTGCGGCCTTCCGCCACTGCGTCCGCCTTCCTGGGGGTCGAGCGCCGCCGCGTGCCGACGGCTCGGCGACGTTATCCCGCGGTGCCCCCGTATGGCGCCCAGTGGTGCCACTGGCACAGATCGGCCACACCTGGCCGGCCGCGGCCGTCGATAATGCGGTTCATGACGAACGCGAGTCTCGGCGACGCACTGCGGCTCCTGGGCATCGGTCACGTGGCGACCCAGGTCTATCTCACCCTGCTGGAACTGGCTCCTGCGCCGATGAGCGAGATCGCCGCCGCGGCCGGCCTGGACGGTCCGGGCCTGGCCACCGCGTACGGCGAACTCGTCGACGCCGGCCTCGCCGGTGCCGCCGAGAGGGACGAGGACGTGGTGGCGCCGGTGGTTCCGGCGGCCGGGCTCGAGATCCTCGCCCGGCGCCGGGCGGCGGAGGTCGAGAAATCCCGCATCGCGGTCGCGGGCGCCTTCGACGCGTTCCGGCGCCGGCGGCTCGCGGCCCCCGACGACCACCTCGTCGAGATCGTCACCGGCGACGCCGTCGGCCCGAGGATGCGGCAGGCCTGGGCCAGCGCCCGCGACCAGATCCGGCAGTTCGAGTCGCCCCCCTACTTCCCTGTGGCGGGTGCCGTCGACGACGCCCTGGCCACGCTGGCCCGCGGGGTCACACAACGCGTCGTGTACTCCCGCGAGTCGCTGGAACGCCCGGACCACCTCAGACAAGTCGTCGAACCGTGTGTCAACGCCGGTGAGCAGGCCAGAGTGCTGCCGTCCGTCCCCGTCAAACTCCTGATCATCGACGAGGCGTACGCCCTGGTGTCCCTGTCGATCAAAGAGGCCGACGTGCACAACACCATGCTGGTCGTGCAGCCGTGCGGTCTGCTCTCCGCCCTGATCGCGCTGTTCGAGCAGTCGTGGCAGCACGCTCTGCCCTTCCACGGCGACACGACCCGCCCGGGCGGTCTGCACCCCGCCGACCGTCGTCTGCTGTGGCTCCTGGCCGGCGGCACGAGCGACGACGTCGTCGCCCGCGAGCTGGGAATCAGCCGCCGCACGCTGTTCCGCCGTCTGCAGGTCCTGATGGCCCGGCTGGGCGCCACGAACCGCTTCCAGCTGGCCCTGCAGGCCCAGCGCAACGGATGGTTGTGACGGCCGGCCCCGGCCCGAGCCCACGCGGACCACCTGTTCGCGGCGACAGAAGCCGTCACGCGGACGGGAACGCAGTCTCCGGCGGGGCGGGAAGCGTCCGTCCCAGGCGGGCGAGTGGGGACAGGGCCATCAGCGCCGGCGACAGCAGCATGCCCGCGGCTGTCGCCAGGAGGGTGGTGCGTGTCCCCCACACGTCCGCGAGGAAGCCGCCGAGCAGCGAGCCGAGCGGGGTCAGGCCCATGCCGACAAAGGTGATCGTCGCGGCCGCGCGGCCTTGCATCCCGGCCGGAGTGACGGTCTGCCGGACGGCCATGACCGTGACGTTCACCAGTTGGCTGAAGGTCCCGAAGACGAAGTTGACCGTGAGGAGCGCGGGAATCGTCACCGCAGCAGTGCCGCGCAGTGCGGGCACGAGCAGGAACACGCCGTCGCCGAGTACTGCCGCGGACACGAGCACAGCGCCGTGTCCGAAACGGCTCGGTAGGCGGGCGGCCAGCAGCGAGCCCAGGAGCGCGCCCGGTCCCGTCGCCGCGAGGGCCAGCCCCACGGCGGTGCCCGACAGGTGCAGGTCCCGTGGCAGGAACAGCAGATAGACGGTCATCACCGCCGCGAAGAAGAACTGGAAGGCAGCCGAGGCGAGACACACAGTCCGCAGCGAGGTGTCGCCGACGACATGGCGGACGCCTTCGTGGATCCGCCGCCAGACCCGAGGAGGACGTTCCGAGCATGGCGAGGCCTGCGAGCGTTCCGGGACGGATTCGCCGTGACCGATCCGTCGGATCGACAGGAACGACAGCGCGAAGAACGCCGCGCCGGAGGCGACGGCGATCGGCGCCGACAGCACGGACACCAGGGCACCGCCGAGGGCGGGGCCGCCGATCTGCGCGGCGGACCGACTGCCCTCGAGCGCACTGTTGCCCCGCACCAACTGATCCTGCCTCACCAGCCGTACGAGGGACGCCTGGTAGGCCACGTCGAAGAACACGGACAGAGCCCCGACGGCGAAGGCAACCACAAGCAGCGCCGGCAGGCCGAGCGCGCCGAGGAGGCCGGCCACCGCGGCGGCGCCCAGTGCCAGGGCCCGACCGGCGTCCGTCAGCACCATCAGCGTGCGGGTCCGCCACCTGTCCACCCACGCGCCGGCGAAGAGCGACAGCAGCAGGATCGGCGCCTGTCCCACCGCGCGCAGGGCACCCAACTGCCCGGCACCGGCGTTGAGCGTCAGGACGGCGAAGAGCGGCAGAACCACCAGACTTGTATGTTCGCCCAGTTGGGAGGCCGTCTGGCCCACCCAGAGCCTGCGGAAGTCGCCGTCCCGCCACAGGCTCGACGGAACAGGCCGACCGGAATCGGATACAGCGGAGGAAGAGGACGGCACGGGGATCCCTCGAATGACCGAAGACGAGACCCGCCAACAGGCGCCATCAGGCGCACAACAGGTGCGCCTGCCAGGTCAGGCAGCGGGAAAGGAAGGCTCGCTGTGCCGCGCGTCAAGGGCAGCACGCGATGACAGGCCGCTCACGGCCTCGAACGTCAACGCGTGCTCGGACGACCGACCATGTCTTCGCTCCTCGTGAGTCACTCGCTGCGCGAATGCTGGCTCGCACTCGGCAGGGCGCGGGCCCGTGGGGCCTCGCCGTTCAGGTGGTGTGCGGCCAGGCGCGCAGCAGGGCGGCGATCTCCTTGGCAGTGCAGCCGGGATCCCTGAGCAGGTCGCGCAGGGCGATGGCGTCCTCACGGGTGGGCTTGACCGCGATGCCGGAGGCCTCCAGGTACATCACGCCCGTCGCGGCGGCCACGGCCATGTTGGAGCGCTCCAGCCAGCGGCAGCGGCCGAGTATGTGCACGAGGGCGGCGGCACGGGCGTAGGGGCCGTCGTAGACGGGCTGCTCGAGCAGTTCGGCGCGGTGGCAGGCGACCGCGGCCACGGGCACCCCGTAGTCGTCGGGGGCAGGGTCTCCTGCCCCTGCGAGTTCGGCGACCTGCAGGATCCAGGGGACGTCGACGTGCAGTTCCATTACGCGGCGTGTGCTCCCCGGTGGTGACGATCGGCCTCTTCCGCCTCGTCGAAGAGACTCTGGTGCTCGTCGAGGAAGCGCCGCGCGGCATCCAGGCCCCGCTGCCGCAGCCCGCTGGTGTCCTCCTGCACAAGGCCGGCGATGTAGTCACCGAGGCTGAGGCCGCGGTCCCTCGCGCGCGCTTCGGCCAGTTCCTTGATCTTCTCATCGACGCGTACGCCCAGCTGTGTCTTCGCCACGGTCCGATGATAACAGCTGTTACCAGACTGGCGCCGTCGAATGGCTGCGTCTCGGTCAGGTGTGGGCCGGGGCGGGTCGCAGGGCGAGCAGGGCGGCGTCGTCGGTGCTGTCGGCGGCCAGTCCACGGAGCAGTTCGTCGCAGAAGATGTCCAGGGGTTCGCGGGACAGCGCGGCGGTGTGCTGGCGCAGCCGGGCGAACCCGCGGTCGAGGGATTCGGCACGGCGCTCGATCAGTCCGTCGGTGTACAGCAGCACGGTCGAGTACGGCGGCAGCTCGTCGACGGCGGTGGGGCGCTGGTGACCGGGGTCGAGGCCGATGAGCAGTCCCGATCCGGTCTCCAGATAGCGGGTGTCGCCGTCGGAGGTGGTCAGCAGCGGTGGCAGGTGTCCGGCGCAGGAGTGATGCAGGCCCCAGGGGCCGTTCTCCGCACGGGGGGCTTTGACGAGGGCGTAGATGCACGTGGCGGTCGCCTCGTGCTGCAGCGTGTGGCTGGCGATGTCCAGGCGGCGCAGGACCTCGCCGGGAGGCTCCTGTCGGTCCACGGCGATTCCGCGCAGCATGTTGCGCAGGGCGCTCATGTCGATGGCCGCTTGCAGGTCGTGGCCGGTGACGTCGCCGATCACCAGGGCGGTGTCCCCCTGCGGCAGGACGAAGGCGTCGTACCAGTCGCCGCCCACCTGTGCGACGGCCTGCGCGGAGGCGTAGCGGGCGGCGATCCGAAGGTCGGGTATGTGCGGCAGCTCGGGCAGCAGGGCGCGCTGGAACCGCTCGGCGATGCGCCTGGTCTGCTGGTACAGCCGGGCGTTGTCCACTTGCACCGCCAGGCCCCGGACGAGGTCCTCGATGAGCGGGAGATCCTCCTCGGTGAACGGATGGTCGGGGTCGGTGCGAGCCACGGTCAAGGCGCCGAGGACCTCCCGTCGGGCCCGTAGCGGGGTGACGACGGCGCTGTGCGCGGCCAGCTGCTCGAACAGTTCCAGCTGCCGCGCGTGCAGCGGGTTCACCGCCCGCTCCGGCGGGGACATGTCGGCGATCAGCAGCGGACCCGCCCCGCGCAGTACGCGCGGCAGCGGCCCGCCCGCATCCTGCGGCACCGCCGGAAGCGGCCCTTCGTAGCCGCCCGGAGCCAGCGCCTCAGGTGTGCGGTGGACGACGACGGCCCGCTCCAGCCGTCCGCATTCGTCGAGCAGGTCGACCACGCACCAGTCGCCCAGCCGTCCGGTCAGCACGCGGCACGCCCGCCGCAGCCCGTCCAGCAGGTTCAGCGTGCTGGCCAGTGCCGCCTCCGCGTCGGCCAGCAACGTCAGACGGTCCAGCCGCGCCTTGCCGTCCTCGTCCTTGCTCATGTCCTACGTCTTCCCCGCCCTCGGCCTGCCACGACAGGAAGCCGTCCCCGGGCGCGAGCACGCTGGTGACCTCGGTGACGGTCTCCGAGGACGGAATGAAGCAGCGCGGACCCATGCGAGCCGGGTTGCGCAGGGTGAGGGGGCGATCCGGTCCCGGTCGGCCCCGCGTTCTGTCTCCACCGCGACAGGACATCCCCTCGGTGAACCCTGTCGTTCGGCCATTGGGATGACAGGGGCACCAAGATCTTGGTGGGGTGACGGTATGACGACACTGCCGCACCGCGTCCTCGGGGCTCTTGAAGAGTTCAATGCCGCCCACCCCTGGGACCACAACGCCCACTACCACCCCTGGATCCTGCGGCACCTCCCCCGCCGCTTCGACAGCGCCCTGGACGTCGGCTCCGGCAGCGGCGACCTGGCCAGGCTCTTGGCCAGGCGCGCAAGCACGGTGCACGGCATCGACTCCGATCCGGGGATCGTCGCCCAGGCACGCGCGCTGACGCCTCCGGCATCTCCTGTCACCTTCACCACCGCGGACGCGCTGACCGGGATCCCGGCTGACTCCTACGACGTCATCACGTGCGTCGCCGCGATCCACCATCTGCCGTTCACCGATGCTCTCACCGTCTTCCGCCGGCACCTGGCGCCCGGAGGAACCCTCGTGGTTCTTGGGCTGTCGCGTCCGACGACCCCAGGCGACCACCTGCTCGGAGCCGCAGCCATCCCCCTCAACGCCGCCACGGGATGGCTCAAGAACAGCGGCCGCACGGCACCTCGTCCCGTCTCGATGACAGCCTTGACCCGACCAGCGGAAATGAGCTTTCCCGACATCGTCCGCGAGGCCCGTTCGATCCTGCCCGGGGCACGACTCCGCCGTCGGCTGTTCTGGCGCTACACGCTCGTATGGAATCGCCGTTGATCGCCTCCCCGGTGCCCGAAGTACAGGGCGTGACGGACACCTGGTGGCGGGGCAGGGACTCGCTCGTCGCCCTGTACCGACGCGAGGCCGTGGGCCTCGGCGCCCCTCAATGCCTTGAAGCTCATGTCTACGGCAGCCTCGACGAGTGGGGCCTCCGCGGCGGCTGACTCGCAGGTGCGCCGGAACGGAGCACCTACCAGGCCGGACGAGCCAACTATCGCGCACAGTCACAGTGGTCGGGGTCGCGACCAGCGCGGTCAGCCTCATGGCCGGGCCTGTGGTCGCCCCCACCACGGCGGTCCGGCCCGGTCCGTGGCGGCACTCGGGCGGGTGATTTTCCTTCGCGTACGCGGGCGCTGTCCTAGCGTTGCGCGTCCAACTTGCCTGTCTCCAGGGGGTACGGAAGACGGGCCCGGCCGACGGCGGCCGGGCCCGTCATGTTCACCGCGCCTTCGGCAGCCTGCCGAGAAGACAGTCGTGCACCGTATATCTGCTCCTGCCAGGGTGGGCTCATGAATACGACACCAGATGGACGACCTATCCCTCCCGCGCATGCGGACGAGCGCGCCATGCTGGAAGCATGGCTGGACTTTCACCGGGCGACTCTCGCCCTGAAGTGTTCGGGCCTCAAAGATGATCAATTGCGGCTTGCTGCAGCGTCACCCTCCTCACTGACACTGCTCGGCCTCGTGCAGCACATGGCTGAGGTGGAACGCAACTGGTTCCAGCATGTTTTCGCAGGTCAAGAATTGCCACCGGTCTTCGGGGAGGGCAACCTCGACGGCTTTGACCTTCAGCCGGAACGGGGGCTTGACGAGGCGGTAACTGCCTGGCAAGGGGAGGTCGCTCGAAGCCGTGAGCTGGTCGCTGAAGCATCGCTGGACGACTCCGGCCGCCTGTCCGAACAGGAAGCGGGTCACGTAGGGGATCAGGGAGTCTCCCTGCGCTGGATCATGGTGCACATGATCGAGGAGTACGCACGTCACAACGGTCATGCCGACCTCATCCGCGAGCAGATCGACGGAGTTACCGGCGCATGAGGTGCTCGCGCGGTCAGAAGGTGACCTGGCTTCGTTCACTCCGACCGACAGCGCTTGTTGACGGGTTTCGGCAGCGCTTGGTGATCGTCGGTCTTCTGGATGTTCACGGGAGATGACGGCAGTCGTGTTCCGGCGCCGTCGGCTTCCCCGCTTGTCCCGTGCGGAGGATCGGTCGTGATCACGGACGCATAATGAGTGCTGCCGTCGGCCTCTGAGGTGGCAGCATGCCGTGTCATGGCAGATGACAGCGCGAGTAGGTTTCAGGCAGGCCAGACGGGACTCATCGTCAGGGTCCCGGATGCGGAGCCGGTCGTCCGCGCATGGCGTGAGTGGTTCGATCCGTCAGCCCAAGCAGGAGTACCAGCGCATGTCACGGTGCTTTTCCCGTTCCTCGACGAGAGCCGAATAGATGCGCGTGTCTGCTCGGCTCTCGCTGACATGCTCGACAGTCATCGTGCCTTTGACCTGCGATTTGAGAGCTGCGGGCGGTTTCCGGGGGTGCTCTATCTCGCTCCTGAGCCCGGCACGCAGTTGCGGCGGCTCACTGAGGCGATCGCTGACCGTTGGCCCGAGGCCCCTCCCTATGGGGGCCAGTTCGCCGAGATTGTGCCCCACCTGACCGTCGCTGACGGTCAGGACGATGCGGTTCTCGATGAGATTGAGGCCGACCTGCTCGGCAGACTCCCCTTCACGTCGCGCATCTCGTCAGTTGACCTCATGGTGCATGACGGTGCGAAGTGGCATGAGCGCGCGTCGTTCGCGCTCCTTGGGTGAACGACCTGTGAGCTGGGCTGGTCCGCCGCAACGGGCAGCGGACCAGTGTGGAGACGTCAGTCAGCTGACTTCGACCTGCTCGGTGCGGGCTCGAGTGCTGGCGAGCCGATAGAAGTCGGTGCCGGTCTCGATGATGGTGCCGTTGAAGGTGAGGCGGTCGACGACTGCCGCGCAGAGTCTGGAATCGGTGAACGTCTTTGTCCAGGTATCTGGGGCTGGCACTTGTTCCCTCGCGGGAGTTGCTGCTGCCCTTGCGATGGTCGCTCCACCGGCCTCCCCGACCGCCCGCAGACGGCAGATGCGGCTCGAGCAGCGACCATTCGCGGTTCGTCAGATCCCCCCGGCCCATGCTCCGACCAACAAGCAACCGGTCGGAAAGCCACATGATCCGCCGGACAGTGAGCCCTTTCCAACCTGGGGCTGGTGTGGTCAGGCCACGCCCTGGAGACGTTCAGTGGGACCGGCCGCGCCCGGCATGCTGATGATCCAGGACGGGATCAGACCTATTTCGTACCTATCCTCGCCGCCGGTAGGCATCATCAGCGAAAGGAACGCCATGCCGGAGCAGACCAACGCCACGCCCGAGGGCTACACCACGATTGCACCCTGGGTCGTGACCGACGACACGGGGGCCTTCCTCGACTTTGTCGCCCAGGCGTTCGACGGAGAGGAGCTCGGGCGGGTGGCGACCGAGGACGGCTTGATCGGTCACGGTGAGACCCGCGTGGGCGACACCGTCGTGTTGGCCTTCGACCGGCGCGCGGACTGGCCCACCATGCCGAGCCTGCTGCGCGTGTTCGTCACCGACGCGGACCAGGCGTTCGCACGGGCCATCGCGGCCGGCGGGCAGGTCGTCACCGCACTGGCGGACAACGCCTTCGGACAACGCGGCGGGCGCATCAAGGACCCCTTCGGCAACATCTGGTGGGTGGTCAGCCACGTGGAGGACGTCGCTGAGGACGAGATGTGGAAGCGGCTGCAGGACCCCGTCTACACCGAGGCCATGCGCGTGGCCCAGGAGACGCTCGACGCTGAACTCAGCGGTCGCCGCCACGGACGCAACAGCGCGCCCGTCAAGACGACCAGCTGATCATTGCCGGTCCGGGCTCCCCTGTGTCAGACCGGTTAGTGATGTGAAGTCCCAAGTGACGCCGGATCGCGGGATCTCGGGTCATGCGCAGAAGTGAAGCTCCTGGTAGACGAGCTCACGACCAAGACCACTTACTCGACGAGGAGCTTCGCCGTGCTTGTCTACCCGTCCGCGATCGACCTGTCCAGCGCGCACCTGCGCCTCCTGACCCGGCGGCTCACGGAGCGCCGCCGACAGGTCGGCACCCGCTCGCGGCGCCTGCCCGCGTCTCGTCAGGCCCTGCTCGTCCTGGCTCACTTGCGCTGCGGTGACACCTACACCCGGGTCGCCGCCCCCTTCGGGTCGACGTAGCCACGGAGCCCATTCCACCCTGCCTCTCGAGTACGGCAGTTGGGCTGACAACGTGGTGAAGCCCCTGGTAGATGGGTTTTCGACCAAGAGAACCGTCTCCACCAGAGGCTTCACGTGCTTGTTTACCCGTCGAGCGTCGACGTGTCCAGCTCTGCCCTCCGTTTCCTCACGCAGCAGTTGCGGCGGCACCGCCGTACGATCGGTTCCCGTTGGCGGCGCCTGAGCGCGGGCCGCCAGGCCCTGCTGACACTCGCCCATCTGCGAGTGGGACACACGTATGCCCAGCTCGCGGCCGGGTGATGAGGATCTCTGAAAATGGCTCTGCCGCAGTTCCGTGAATGCGCAGGTCAGCGAAGGGAAGACACCGTCCACCGTCCTCCCTCTGGGTGTCCGTACCGTCGCGATCAATGCGCTCGGGGACGTGTGGACAGTGCTGGCTGCCTTGTGATGATCGACGGCTTGGCCGGCTCACGCCTGGAACTCGGTGAGATCGATGGCGTGAACGCGCAGCGGGTAGCCGTACACCGGGTGTGTCGTCTCCCGCTCGGGCGCCATGCCGAGCTTGCGGATGACGTTCTCGGAGGCGTTGTCACCCACCCGGTTGATGCTGATGACGCGGTCCAGGCCGCGGTCCTGGAGAGCGAACTCCAGAGTGGCGTGAGCGGCTTCGGACGCGTATCCCTGGCCCCAGAACTGTGAGCCGATCCGCCAGCTGATCGCCACGGCGGGCATCACCTCCGGCAGGAACTCGGGCACGGACAGTCCCGTGAAGCCGATCAGCTCGCCCGAGGCCAGCAACTCGACGGCGAAGAGCCCGAAGCCCTCCTCGTCCCACTCCTCGTCCCACCGCTCGATGTCCTCGGCCGTCTGGTCCAGGTCGCGCACCGAGCCGTCGTCGATCCAGTGCATGACCCGTGGGTCCGCGTTGATGTCCGCCATCGGCGCGAGGTCGTCGTCGTGCCAGGTACGGAGGAGGAGGCGGGGTGTGCGGATCTCGATCATGCGCCCATCCTGCCGAAAGCAAGGGCCTCATCCGTAATCCGGCGCTCGCCCGCGTTGCCGCTGCGAAACCACAAGGCGTCAAGCCGCCTGCACCGCACACCATGACGGGTGAAACATCGGGCCGACGGCCGGGCAGACCACGTGCCACTTCGGCAGCGCGGTCGAGAGGTGAGACCGATTCGGCGGCAGCCTGCCGCAACACCGAGCCAGCATCAACCGGTCCCAGCCTGGCCCGGCGGGCGTAGTAGGTCTCCACCCGCCCCGCGGTGGCCGCGCTCAGCGCACCGCGGGCGCGGGCGAACGCGGCCAGTCGGTCGCCGTGCGCTGCCGCTCCGTCCCGTCGAAGCAGTTGGTCCAGGGCGACGCGGGGAGCGAGGTCTTCCAAGACGAGGAATCGCGCAGCGGTGTCGGCGGCGATGACGCGAGGCGCGAGGTTGATCCCGAGATCCTCGCTGAGGAACTGGAGCGCAGCCAGTTCGTTACGCAGCCGCCGTGGGGAAGTGCGAGCCTCCCGTTGCCCGTCCGGTATCCACTTGACGACGACGGAGCACGGAAGCGCGGAAGTACTTTGGAGCCAGACCCGGGCTACAGCCCACGGCTCCAGTTGCTCCAGGCGGTCGACGGCGACTGGCGAGGCGCAGAGGTCGGCCAAGAGGTTCTGCAGCGCATCGACCCGGAAGATCCCTCTGGGGGCAGCCATCCAATCACCCTACGGCTCGCCCCTTCGCATCGGGCACGCGTGCGAGGAACCAAGACGAGCAAGTCTGGTCGTCCTCCGAGCACCGCCTGGGAATTCCAAGGAGCGCCAACACAGGTTCGGCATCGGAACCACGACGGCCTACCGCTATGCCACTGAGGCTGTCGAGCTCCTGGCCGCTCTCACCCCCAGCCTGGCCGACGCGGTGCGGACCGCGTCGGTGAAGGCATATCTGATCCTGGACGGCACGCTGCTGCCGATCGACCGCATTGCCGCGGACCGGCCGTTCCACTCCGGCAAACACAAAAAGCACGGGATGAACGTGCACCCATGAAAGGGCTCAGTGCCTAGTTCTCCAGCGCCAGGGTGCGAAGGACGCAGAACTCGTTGCCCTCCGGGTCTGCCATGACCACCCAGTTTCGGTCTGAGCCTTGGCCCACATCCGCCTTGGTGGCGCCGAGGCCGAGCAATCTGGTCACCTCGTCCTCGGTGCTGCCGTCGATCGGGCTGACTTCGAGGTGAAGCCGGTTCTTCACAGTCTTGCCCTCGGGCACCTGGATGAACAGCAGGGTGGGCGACATCTGGCGGGCCCGGACATCCTCAACGGTCGGCACCCAGGAGCCGATCTCGACCTTGCCCTCGCTCCGGTCGATCACCTTGAAGCCCAGGACCTCGCACCAGAAGGCCGCGAGTCTCTCCGGATCGCGGCAGTCAACGGCCAACTCGGTGAACCTACTTGTCATGACTCTCCCAGATAGTGCGGACGGGACTCAGAGTATTGGCCGTGAGGCGCTCACGGCGTTGAGATCGCGGAGCAGGTGGAGTAGGAAGCCGGTGCCGTGGTGCGGCCGGTGAACCAGCCGGTCACCCGCCGCACCGTCGGAGGCGGCTGCGGCGGGGCAGCGCGCAGAGAGGCGATGTAGGCGCGAACCATGCCGTACGTGACGGGGGCGTTCTCGGCGAGCAGTTCGCGATGCAACGGGGTGACGCTCGTGCGTCCTGCGGCGAACCGCCGTTACAAGTGGGGCTTGTAGGGGTCCAGCCGGCTGGTCCGGCGACGGGCTCCGTGCTCAACAGGTCGACGGACGGTGCTCATGGCGGCTGGTGTTGATCCCATGGCCGTTCAGCAGCGAACAGAGCTCGCTGCTGAACGGCCATCACGTGACCTGTCAGATCGGCATGGCGAAGCGCCGGTCGACGTGGACCCGGGCGAACTCGCTCCTCAGCCGCTCCTCGTCCGCGAGCGGGGCGTGGCCGAAGACCAGCATGGGCCGCAGACCCGGGCGGGGCTCAGCGATCGCGCGGCCCGGCTCCGCGGGGTCGGTGTAGTAGAAGGCGTAGACGTGCAGGTAGTGGTCGCTTTCGGCGAAGCCCATCGAGCGATACCAGGCAAGGGTGTCCGCGTCGTCCCTGGTCCACGCTTCCAGCGCGATCGCCCCAGCGGAGCAGGCCCACGCGCGGGTCCGCTCCAGCAGCTGCCGTCCCAGCCCCCGCCGCCGGTGGTCGGGGTGGACCGCAACAGTGTCTATGGTCGCCAGCTCGCCCTCGATGCCAGTGTCCATGAGAGCGACCACGGAACCTGTCTCGTCGACCACGACGAGCTCCAGACCGGGCGTAACAGCGGGCTTGGACGGGACGACAGCGTCGTAGAAGGAAGTGTCCAGGAACGCAAGCACCCGGCAGCGCAGCCAGGAGGTCTCGTCAGCCGGCGTGTACTCGCGCATGACGTAGTTCAACGTTGTGATCCTCTGCAGGTTCGAAGGTGTGCGGTCGGCGGCTGCAGAAGGTCGTCATCACAGCGGCGATCATGTCGGCGGCATCGTGGATTGGCAAGCGAGTTTCCGGCGCGGCCTCCGGCTTCATGAACAGCGGCTGTCGGAGCGAGCAAGAGCATCCCCCTGGCTGACATGGGCTGAGGAGAGGCCGCCGCGCCCTTTCGAGCGCCATGTGGCGAGCTGAAAGGGATCACGGCCTCCCCGCGGTGCACCTAGGCTGTGGATGCGTGCGGTCGGCCGGGAGCGCGCCGGGCCTGTGCCCGAGGGGTCGGACGAAGGGGCGTGCCGCTGTGACGCGTGCTCAGGAGGACGAGGTCCTGGCCCGGATCGCCAAGGGGCTCGTCTACACCGAGTCGGAAGCGGCCTTCCAGGGACCTCGGCGCCGCACCGAGCAGATCTTCGAGTACAACCACACACCACCGGGCGAAACGGAGAAGCGTCGATCGCTGCTCGTCTCGATCTTCGGCTCGGTGGGTGAACGCACGGTACTGCTGCCACCGTTCCACGCCGGGTTCGGCAGCAACGTCCACATCGGCGACGACTTCTTCGGGAACGTGAACCTCACGTTCGTCGACGACGTGGACATCCTCATAAGCAACGATGTCATGATCGCGCCCAGCGTGACCCTGACCACGACGGGACACCCGGTGCATCCCTCGCGGCGCGCTGACTTCGGACGGTTCTCGGAACCGATCGTGATCGAGGACAAGGTGTGGATCGGCAGCAACGCGGTGGTCCTGCCCGGCGTTCGCATCGGATACGGGTCGGTCATCGGCGCGGGCAGCGTCGTCAGCCGCAGCATTCCCCCGATGACCGTCGCGGCCGGAACCCCTTGCCGGGTGGTTCGCCCCATCACCGACGAGGACCTCACCACCCGTACCGTCGATCATTAGTGCCGGTGGCGGAGCTCCACCAGGGTGAGGTTCGCGCGGTGGTGGACAGCGTGGCCATGGCCGACGGCCGGGCGCCTTGCGACGCCGGGCGGTCGGGGTGGTGGCCGGAGGGAGGGACTACAGCGGCGTGACGTACGCGCCGGAGATCCCGCCGTCGACGAGGAAGTCGGTGGCGTTGACGAAGGACGAGTCGTCGCTCGCGAGGAACGCGACCGCGGCCGCGATTTCGTCGGCCTCCGCGAACCGCCCCACCGGAATGTGCACGAGGCGTCGCGCCGCGCGCTCCGGGTCCTTCGCGAACAGCTCTTGGAGGAGCGGGGTGTTGACGGGCCCCGGGCAGAGTGCGTTGACGCGGATGCCCTCGCGGGCGAACTGCACGCCCAGCTCGCGCGACATGGCGAGCACGCCGCCCTTGGACGCGGTGTAGGAGATCTGCGAGGTGGCGGCGCCCATGATGGCCACGAACGACGCGGTGTTGATGATGGAACCGCGGCCTTGTCGCCGCATGTAGGGGATGGCGGCCTTGCAGCACAGGTACACCGAGGTCAGGTTGGTCTCCTGGACCCGCTTCCAGGCGTCCAGGCCGGTCTCCAGGATCGAGTCGTCGTCCGGCGGCGAGATGCCCGCGTTGTTGAAGGCGATGTCGACGGAGCCGTAGGTGTCGAACGCGGTCCTGAACAGCGCCTCGACCTGCTCGGCGTCGGTCACGTCCACCTTCACGAAGGTGCCCCCGACCGCCTCGGCGGCGGCCTTGCCCGCGCTGTCGTCGATGTCACCGCAGACGACGTTCGCCCCCTCGGAGGCGAGGCGGCGCGCGGTGGCGAAGCCGATGCCGCTGCCCGCGCCGGTGATGACGGCGCTGCGGCCGACGAGGCGGCGGCAGACGGTGCTGGTGTCGGTCATGAGTGCTCAGCCCTCCGTGGGGGTCGTGCCGGTGGCACCGTTGCTGATGAAGACGTTCTTGGTCTCGGTGAAAGCGGCGAGCGCGTCCGGGCCGAGTTCGCGGCCGAGCCCCGACTGCTTGTAGCCGCCGAACGGGGTCCAGTAGCGAACGCTGGAGTGGGAGTTGACGGAGAGGTTGCCGGCCGCGACGGCGCCGGACACGCGCAGCGCACGGCCCACGTCCCGCGTCCAGATCGACCCGGACAGGCCGTACTCGGTCGCGTTGGCGAGCCGTACCGCGTCGGCCTCGTCCTCGAAGGGCAGAACGACGGCGACCGGGCCGAAGACCTCTTCGGCGGCGACGGACGCGTCCGGGTCGACGTCGGTGACGACGGTCGGGGGGAACCAGAAGCCGGGCCCTTCAGGCGCGTTGCCGCGGATCGTCTTCAGGTCGTCGGAGACATACGACCGTACGCGCTCCAGCTGGACCTTCGAGATCAGTGGGCCCATCTGGGTGCGCTCGTCGTCCGGGTCGCCGACGACGACGGACTCGATGCCGGGCGTGAGCAGGTCCAGGAAGCGGTCGTAGACCGAGCGCTGGACGAGGATGCGGGTGCGGGCGCAGCAGTCCTGCCCCGCGTTGTCGAGGAACGACATGGGCGCGGCAGCGGCGGCGGCCTCGATGTCGGCGTCGGCGAAGACGATGTTGGGGCTCTTACCGCCGAGTTCGAGGGTCACGCGCTTCACGCGCGCGGCACACTTGGTCATGATCGCCTTGCCGACGCGGGTGGATCCCGTGAACACGATCTTGGCGACGCCGGGGTGCTCGACGAGTGCGTCGCCCGCCACGGCGCCCGCGCCGGGCAGCACCTGGAAGAGATGCTCCGGAAGGCCTGACTCCAGGGCGAGTTCGGCGAGCCGGAGGGCGGTCAGCGGGGTCGTCTCCGCGGGTTTGAGGAGGACCGCGTTGCCGGCCGCGAGGGCCGGTGCGGTCCCCCACGCGGCGATCGGCATCGGGAAGTTCCACGGCGCGATGACACCGACCACCCCGAGGGGTTCAAGAATCGTGATGTCGAGTCCGCCGGGGACGGGGATCTGGCGGCCGGACAGACGTTCCACTCCCCCGGCGGCGAAGTCGAGCAGATCGCGGGCGTTTCCCGCCTCCCAGCGCGCGTTGCCGATGACGTGGCCGGCCTCGCGCACCTCCAACCGCGCCAGTTCTTCCAGGTGTTCGTCGACGGTGGCGGCGAAGCGGCGCAGCAGCCTGGCCCGGTCGGCGGGCGCGAGGGCGGCCCAGCGGGTCTGGGCCTGAGCCGCGCGGGTGACGGCCGCGTCGACGTCCTCGCGCGTGGCGGCGGAGACGGTCGCGACGACTTCCTCCGTCGCCGGGTTCAGTACCTGGTGCTCGTGCACGTACGTGTCCATGTCCTCGTGGTCCTCGTGGTCCTCATGGTGCTCGTGGTGCTCGCGCTCGTACGACAAGAGGGCCTCACATGCGCTCGAAGGAGCGGCGGAGCTCCCAGTCGGTCACCGCAGCGTCGAAGGCGTCGAGTTCGACGCGGGCCATGTTGCGGTAGTGCGCGACGACGTCGTCACCGAAGGCGGCCTTGGCGATCGGGCTGTTCTCCCAGAGCTCGGCGGCCTCGCGCAGGGTGGTGGGGACGCGTTCGTAGCGGGAGGCGTAGGCGTTGCCCGCACATGCGTCGGGCAGCTCCAGGCGCTGCTCGACACCGTGGAGACCGGCGGCGATCAGACCCGCGACCGCGAGGTGCGGGTTGACGTCGCCGCCGGGCAGCCGGTTCTCGAAGCGCAGCGAACGGCCGTGGCCGACGACGCGCAGCGCGCAGGTGCGGTTGTCGTATCCCCAGGCGACGGCGGTCGGCGCGAAGGAGCCGGGCTGGAAACGCTTGTAGGAGTTGATGTGGGGGCCGTACAGGAGGGAGAATTCGCGCAGCGCGGCCAACTGGCCGGCGAGGAAGTGCCGCATCACCTGGGACATGCCGCCGGGCCCGTCCCCGGCCATGGCGCTGGCGCCGTCCGCGTCGGCGAGGGAGAGGTGGATGTGGCAGGAGTTCCCCTCGCGCTCGTTGTACTTCGCCATGAAGGTGAGGGCGTAGCCCTCCTGTGCGGCGATCTCCTTGGCGCCGGTCTTGTAGACGGCGTGCTGGTCGCAGGTGACCAGGGCTTCGTCGTAGCGGAACACGATCTCGTGCTGGCCGGGGTTGCACTCGCCCTTCGCGGACTCGACGGTCAGGCCCGCCGCGCTCATCTCGTTGCAGATGCGGTGCAGCAGCGGCTCGATGCGGCCGGTGCCGAGGACCGAGTAGTCGACGTTGTACTGGTTGGCCGGGGTGAGGCCCCGGTACCCGGCGTCCCAGGCCTGTTCGTACGAGTCCTTGAAGACGATGAACTCGAGCTCCGTCCCGACGTGGGCCGTGTAGCCGAGCGCGGCGAGCCGTTCGAGCTGGCGGCGCAGGATCTGCCGGGGCGCGGCCGCGACCGGTGATCCGTCCTCCCATGCGAGGTCCGCCATCACCATCGCGGTGGCCCGGTGCCAGGGCACCCGACGCAGGGTGGCCAGGTCGGGGAGCATGGCGAAATCGCCGTAGCCGCGGTCCCAGGAGGACATCTCGTAGCCTTCGACCGTGTTCATCTCCACGTCGACGGCGAGGAGGTAGTTGCAGCACTCCGTGCCGTGCTGGAGGACTTCGTCAAGGAAGAAGCGCGCGGCGAACCGCTTGCCCTGGAGCCGCCCTTGCATGTCGGGGAAGGCCAGGACAACAGTGTCGATCTCGCCGCTCGCGACGAGGGCGCGAAGCTCCTCGACACTGAGCGGGGGTGTGCGGTCTGCCACGGGATAGCCTCCTTCGGTCAGCCGAGGCCTATAAGGTATTTCTGGAAACCATTGCTTGGGAAGGGGTGCGGCCTGATGTCGCAGACGGACGCGAGCGAGGGTGCCTTCACGGACGACCGGCTCTCTCCGGTGCTGCGGCCGGTGCGGGCGGGGAACGGTTTCGAGGAGGCTCTTGAACAGATACTCCAGGTCGTACGGCTGGGCCTGGTGCCCTGCGGCGAGCGGCTGCCGTCGGAGCGGGAGCTCGCGGACCGGCTCGGCATCAGCCGGGTGACGCTGCGCGAGGTGCTGAAGGTCCTCCAGGACCAGGGTCTGGTGGAGTCCCGGCGCGGCCGCTACGGCGGAACGTTCGTCCTGCCGAGGGCGGCCGCCCCCGACGAGAACGAGCTGCGCCGCCGCATCGACGAGGTCGACGTCGAGGACGTCCTGCGGTTCCGGGAGGTGCTGGAAGTGGGCTCGGCCGGTCTGTGCGCGACGCACGGGCTCTCCGACGAGCAGGCGGAGCGGCTGCGGGACGCGCTCGCCCGCACCCACGACGCGCCGCTCACCGAGTACCGCCGGCTCGACACGCTCCTGCACCTCACACTCGCCGAGCTGTCCGGGTCGCCGACGCTCACCGCGCAGTACGCGGCCGTGCGCGCGACCGTGAACGACCTGCTGGACTGCATCCCGTTGCTGGTGCGGAACCTGGAGCACTCACAGCGCCAGCACACCGCCCTGGTCGAGGCCGTGCTCGACGGGGACGCCGACGGCGCGCGGGAGATGATGCGGGAGCACTGTGCCGGCACGGCCGCGTTGCTGCGCGGCTTCCTGACGTGAGCGGGGCGGTTCACGGCGACGGCGCGCACGGGTCTTGATTTCCTGGCACCGCCGACACAAAGGTATGAATCCGGTCCATGGAGTGCCTCGCAGCGCTCGCCGTGACGGAAGCCGAGTGGGAGCCCGGCCGGGAACCGTGAAGGAGCACACAGTGGGCAAGCCGCTCATCGGCGTCAGCACCTATCTGGAATCCCGGGCGTCCTGGGGAGTCTGGGAACTGCCCGCGGCGCTGCTGCCCGCCGGGTACCCGCGGCTGGTGCAGGCCGCGGGCGGGCTCGCGGCCATGCTGCCGCCGGACGATCCCTCCCACACGGCGTCGGTGATCGCCCGCCTCGACGGGCTGGTCGTCGCGGGCGGCCCGGACGTCGAGCCGGAGCGCTACGGCGTCGTGCGCGAGCCGCGCACCGGGCCGCCCGCGCGGGAGCGTGACGCCTGGGAACTCGCCCTGATCCGGGCGGCGTTGGACTCGGAAACGCCGCTGCTCGGCATCTGCCGGGGCATGCAACTGCTGAACGTCGCGCTCGGCGGCACCCTCGTCCAGCACATCGACGGCCACGCCGAGGACGTCGGCGTCTTCGGCACCCACCCGGTGACCCCCGTGGCGGGCACGCGGTACGCGACCGTGGTGCCGGAGCAGACGTACGTCCCGACGTACCACCACCAGGCGGTGGCCCGCCTGGGCGAGGGTCTGCGCGCCTCGGCCCATGCGGCGGACGGCACGGTGGAGGCGGTCGAACTGCCCGGCGACCCTTTCGCGCTGGGCGTGCAGTGGCACCCGGAGATGGGCGAGGACGTACGGGTGATGGCCGCACTGGTGCGCGCCGCGTCGGGGGGCTGAATCCGGGTGCCGGGGTCAGCCCCTGGTTCCGGCGCGGCGCGGTGGGCACGGGCACGGGCACGCCGGGACGATGTCGGCCCGGCACCCTACGACCTGCTGCGCTGAGGGCGCGGACGGGCTCCCAGTCGGCAGGCGGACGCCGGTTCGGCAGCCGGGTGGGCCGGATTGTGGCGCCTTCACCGCACGACGCCGACGACCTTGGTGGCGGCCGACACGAGCGCGAGCCAGGCCGGGGGGACGAGGGCCCGTGTCGCGTCGCCGGCGCGCCGGTGCGCCAGTACCGCGCCGACGAGCAACGCGACGAGTCCGACGGCCGCGGCCGTGCTCAGCGGGGCCCGGGCGAGCCCGACCAGCAGTCCGGCCGCCGCGGCGACCTCCAGGGAGCCGATGGCCTGGAACGTCGTAACGGTGTAGCCGAGGCGGTCGGCGGCAACGGCCATCCACCGCGCGCGGAGGATCTTGGCCGAGCCGGTGGTGAGGAACACCGCCGCCAGAGCCACCGAGAGACCGACGAATGTGTAGTGCACGACAACTGCCTCCTTGGGGTGGCACGACAGAGGGTCACAGCGAGGCAGCCGCGGACATGCCGCCGTCCACGGTCAGGACGGCGCCGCTGGTGTATGCGGAGCGGCCCGAGGCGAGGAAGGCGATGGTGTCGGCGATCTGGCGGGTGCCGGCGGCGCGGCCGCGCGGGAGTCGGGCGGTGAGTTCGGTGCAGCGGTCGGCATCGCCCAGCCGCGCCTGGGCGAAGCTCCTGAGCAGCGACACGATGCGCTCGGTGTCGACGGGGCCGGGGCTGACGCCGACGACCCGGATGCCGTCGTGCAGGACCGTGCCTGGCGGCGGGCTCGGCCCCTTACCGAGACCCTGGCCACGCGTCGCGACCGCCCACCGCGCCGGCTACACGTCGTCATGTCCCACCGCTCCGGCGAGACCGAGGACACCACGATCGCCGACCTCGCCGTCGCCACCGGCTGCGGCCAGATCAAGTCCGGCTCACTCTCCCGTGTCGACCGCACCGTCAAGTACAACCAACTCGTCCGGATCGAGGAGGAGTTGGGCATGCAGGCCCGATATGCGGGCGCCGCGGACCTGGGACTGCGCCGCTGACACCGAAACAGGCACCGACTCCGGCACCGGCACCACGGAGAGCCAGGTCGGCTGCCAGGACTGACTCATACATATGAATATTTGAGCCAAATGAGAAATCCATTGGCATTTCGTAACAGTCAGTGTTTTTCGGCATGTGCGAGTGTCGCTCGGTGGAGGATCAGTGCGTCTCCGGACGAACCGTCCGGAACGTGGCGGGGCGTCAGCCCCGACTCTCACAGAGAGGCCTGATCATGATCAACGGGTTGAAAAAGGCTGCGGCCCTGGGAGCGGCGACCGTGGCCCTGGCCACCGGCGCGGTCGTCGGCACGGTCGGCACCGCGTCGGCCGCTCCGCAGCACCACCGGCCGCCGGTGGCGTCGCACCACTGCGTGCAGAAGGCGGGCTACTGGTCACGAGTGTGGCACCCGGCATACCGGGACCGTCACCACCACCGGCACGCCGGTTACTGGAGCCGCGTCTGGCACCCCGCCCACCGGGACTGCCGCCGCTGATCCCACAACCGCCGACGCCCACAGACAGGAGCGACGGCGAACCGACCGGCCTCCGGCCACGCCCCACGAAGGCGTGCCGGAGGCCGGCCCGTGACGGGAGATGTCACTACCGCGGTTCTGGCTCGACGCCTGCGAAGTGTGGCGGCCACTCGTGGGTGGGGTCGCCGGCGAGCAAGGGCCGCAGAGCGCCGAGAAGCGCGCCGATGCAGCTGTCGCGGAGTTGCGTGCGGGTGCAGGTCTCGTGGGTGAGCCAGTCGACGCAGAGGACCCGGACAAAGACCAGCCAGCTCTTCAGGACAGCGGAGACGGCCTCGCGGGCGCTGTCGTGTGCGAGCGGGAGTACGGCCAGCAGCCGCGTACGGAGTGCGTCCAGCTCGTTCGTCATGATCGACTGAATCACCGGGTCGCCCGCGAGAACCCGGTTCGCGGCGAGGACGGCGTTGCGGTTGGCCACGAAGTAGTCGAGGTGGACGTCCATACCTTGGACGAGCTGCTCCACCAGGGAGTCGGCCGGGTCGAGCCGGGTGTCGACGAGCAGGTGGTCCGCCGCCTGTTGGTAGACGGCCGCGAAGAGAGCGTGCTTGCTGGGGAAGTGGCGGTAGAGCAGGGCTCGGGAGACGCCGGCCTCCTGGGCGACTTCCTCCATCAACACGTCGTCGTAAGGGTGTTGGGCGAACAGCCGCGCCCCGACGGCAAGGAGCTGGGCATGGCGGTCGGCGGGGCTGAGTCGCTGGCGGGGAGGCACGAACTCAGACTACTTGACATGTGTCCACATACGCGCGGAGTCTAGTAGACGCATGTCAACTAGGGCTCCACCGCAATGGGTTGGGAGGGAGCATGGCAAGGGCGTTGCGCGCGCTCACACAGCTGATGGGCTGGGCCTGCGTGCTGATCGGTGTCTTTCATGTGTTACTCGGCAACGCGGCGATCCCCGGCGCGGGTTCCGCCGGAACCACGGTCGACAGCTGGGGCCGCTTCATGGGGGCGAGCTTCGTCGGCTATGGGCTGGCCTGGCTCTGGGCGGCTCGGCAGCGGCCCGTCCCGGCCCGGGCGGTGCGATGGCTGGCCGGCGTCTTCCTGCTGGGTGGCGCGGGGCGGCTGCTCTCGCTCGCCCTTCACGGCTGGCCGCAATGGTTCCAGATTCCGCTGGCGGCGATCGAACTCGGCCTGCCACCCGTCTTCTTCTGGCTGGCCGACGCGGAGGAACGAGCTCTGCGCGGCAGCCCGGAGACCGTGCCCGCCGGGCGGTGAACGCGATGCCGCGCCATTCCCGCCACTGCCCCGGACGCTACCCGCGGGCGGCTCCCTGGAGCGCCAGTTCCTCCGCCATCCCCCGCACCAGCTCCATCGCGCCGCGCTGCAGCCATGGGCCGAATGTCACTCGGGTCGCGCCGAGTGCGCCCAGTTCGGCGGGGGCGGGGGTGGGGCCGGTGCCTTCGTAGCGGGCGAGGGCGTTGAGAGGGCCCGGAAGCGCGGCGCGCAGGTGAGGCAGGGCGTCGGGCCGGGCGCCGATCGGGTAGACGCAGTCGGCGCCTGCGGCGATGTAGAGGGAGGCGCGTGAGATCGCTTCGGCGGGGTCAAAGACGCCGCGGGCGAAGGTGTCGACCCGCGCGTTGAGGAAGACGGCGCCGCCGGCCGCGTCCCGTACCTCGGCGAGCCAGTCCGCATGCGCACGCGGATCCTTGAGCACGCCGCCCTCGGAGTCCTCGAGGTTGCAGCCGACCGCGCCGGTGTCCAGGAGACGGCCGACGAGTTCGCGGGGCGCGAGTCCGTAGCCGCCCTCCAGGTCCGCGGAGACCGGCACGTCCACGGCCCGTACGATCCGGGCGACCGCGGCGAACATCTCCTGCGCCGGGGTCTCCCCGTCCGCGTAGCCGAGTGAGGCGGCGACGCCGGCACTGGGCACGGCCAGCGCAGGGAACCCGGCCTCCGTGAAGAGGCGAGCGCTCGCCGCGTCCCACGGACCCGGAAGCACGAGCGGATCAGCGGGCGCACGGTCCTGATGGAGCGCGCGGAAGAGAGCAGCCTTGGTCATCGCGCGGCCTCGCACTTCGTTGCGATCATGCCGTCCAGCGTACGGGTGGTGCGCGGCCCCCTTCTCCGAAACCGCTGAAGACTTGCCAGGGCGGAACCAACGGACTGATCACGAGCGGATACGTCTACTGACAGGAGGAGCAGGCCTGCGACGGCTTGAACGATGTCGCTCACGGCGGCCGAGGTGGCGGGCCGGCGCCCCCGCGTGTCGGTTACGCTGCCGAAGGCTACGGGCGTGTGCCGGTCTGCCAGCCCCCCATGTAGTCGAGAACGCGAGGACAGCACGGTGCTGCGAACGATCGTCCGCCGGTTCGGCCGTGCTGCGGAAGTCGTGGAGACCGAGGAGTACGTGCCACCGGCCCCCACAGCGGGGCAGGTCCGGGTAGGGATGCTGCTGGCGAGCGTGAACCCTTCTGACTTGGTGCCGATCGCGGGCGCCTATGCCTCGCGGACCTCGCTGCCCATGGTGCCCGGGTTCGAGGGCGTCGGAGTCGTCGAGCAGGTGGGAGCCGGAGTGGTCGGCCTGGCGCCCGGCCGGCGCGTGCTGCCACTCGGCAGCGCGGGAGCCTGGCAGCAGGTCAAGACCACAGACGCCGCCTGGTGCGTGCCCGTGCCCGACTGGCTGACCGACGAGCAGGCCGCCTGCGCCTACATCAATCCGCTCACCGCCCACAGGATGGTCCAGGCGCATGTTCCCCCGGGTGAGGGGACGACCGTGGTGGTCGACGCGGCGGCATCGGCCATCGGCCTCATGCTGGTACGGATGCTGAACCAGGCGGGCAACCGTGTCGTGGCACTGGTGCGCCACCCACGCGGACGGGAGCAACTCGCCTCTGTTGTACCTGAGTTGGAGCAGGAGGCCGTCCTGTGTACCGCTGACGCGGGGTGGCGAACCCGGCTGCGTGAGCGGACCGGGCCGCGAGGCCACGATGTCGTGCTGGACGCGGTGGGCGGAAGCCTGGGCGCCGAGCTGGCTGCTCTTCTCGCTCCGCAGGGCACGCTCGTCCACTACGGGCTGCTGTCGGGCGAACCCCTGCCGGCCGACCTGCGGACGCGACGCCCGGATGTGAACCTGATCCTGTTCCGGCTTCGCGACTGGGTTCACGCCGTCGACAGGGAGCAGCTCGGCCTCGCCATGCACGGGGCTTTCCGCCTGGTGGCCGACGGGGTGGCGGCCACCGCCGTTGCCGCCGTCCATGATCTGCCCGATGTCCGCCGCGCTCTGGAGGCCGACGCCGCTCGGGGCCGCGCGGGGAAGATCCTCCTGTCCCTGCGCTGAAGAGCACGCCGGTGCCCGGCTGCGCCGCGCCGCCGCTCCGGTCCCCCGGCCGCAGGTGCGCCGGACGCGGACCTCATCGCCGAGGACACCCGCCACACGGTGCGGGCGCAGGGACAGGTGGCGCACTCCCTGGGGCCGGTTTGCTCCAGTGCGCCCCGCTGTGACTCGTCCTGATCCCTGCTAGCTTCCGATTGGCTGTCACTGGCCAGGCCCCGGGGGGCCTGGCCAGTCCGTTCTGCTCAAGGGGGAGCAATCGGATGACGTCCATCCTCATCTTCACCGCCGGAGTGGCGCTGCTGATCTACAGCGCCGAGAAGCTGATCACCTATCTCGTCGGCGCCGCACGCGGCCTGGCGATCTCGCTCTTCCTGCTGGCCATCGTGTTCACCGGGATCGAGTTCGACGACCTTGCCTTCGGTGTGGTGCTCAACGTCGAGGGCCTCGAAGACGTCGCGCTCGGCGTCGTCTTCGGAACCGTCATCTCGCTGTCGGGCCTGGTCCTCGCGATCGCCGCCCTCGTCGCGCCCTGCCGCGTGGAGATCCCGCAGGACTACATCGCGTTGTTCGCGATCGCTCCCTTGGTCCTGATCGGGCCCGCCGTGCTCGGCGAGCTGGGCACCGTCTTCGCGATCGGTCTCGTCCTGCTGTTCGTTCTGTTCGTCGCCTACATCGCCTACCGCGAGTCCCGTCGCGCGGTGCCGACGTTCCGGAGCGCGGAAGTGCTCGAAGCCGTGGAGAGTCCCGACCTCGTCGGCGTCGCCGCCGCCGCCAAGGCCGGGGCCGGTGGGACCGGGGACCGGGACCGTGGCATCGGCGACCTCTACGAGACCGGCCAGGTCGGTGCGGCGAAGTCGAACAACCGGCCGGGGTGGGCACTGTTCCTGCTGGCGGTCCTCGCGTTGATCGGTATCGTCATGGGCGCCTGGATCATGACGAAGGGCACCGAGGGCATCCTGGAGAACTTCGCAGTCAGCGGCACTGTCTTCGGGGCGACGATCGCAACGCTGGTGCTTTCCCTTGAGGACATCTTCCTGACCGCGGAGCCGGCCCGGCGGGGCGCACCAGCGATCGGTGTCGGCAACGTCATCGGCAGCGTCGTGTTCTCGGTGACCGCGAAGGTGGGCATCATCGTCCTGGCCGGCGGCACGCTCGTGATCACCCCGGAGATCTTCAGCTGGCACCTGCCGGCCCTCGTGATGATCAACGGGTTCGCCGCATACGCGCTTCTCACCGGGCACCTGAGGCGCTGGCACGGCGTGGTCCTGCTGGTGGGCTACATCGCCTACTGGGCCATCAGCTTCTCCGTGTTCGGGCTGGTTCCCGTCGACGACGCCCCAGGTTCCGACGACGACGCACGGCGACCGGGCATCCAGGCACCCGCGGTCCCGGGCACCCCCGCGGCAGACCCGAGGGGACACACAGTGACCGACATGTCACGCTCCGGTGTTGAGTCGTTGTAGCGTCTGCACTGACCGGCATACGGCTCGCGCGGCATCCCACTTGAACTCACCACCGGGAAGAACCACACCATGGCCTCTACGGCACCAAAATCGGTCCAGCTCAAGCTTGAACGTGCGTTCGACATGAGGGACGCCGACAAGGACGGCTACGTGGACTGGTCGGACTACCAGGAGCTACTCGACCGATACTTCAGCACCCTCGACCTCGGAAAGAACGATCCACGAGCCGGGGGAATCCACGCCTTCTACCAGATGTACTGGCAGGAACTGCTCCGCCACGCGCAACCAAGCAGGCAGCGACTCTCCAAGGACGAGTTCGTCGAGGCCAACCGCCGTGCGAGCATCGACACCAGCCGACTCAACATCATCGCCGGCTGCGGCCACGCGATCTTCGACTGCATGGATCTCGACGACGACAACGAGGTCAGCAAGGAAGAGTTCGAGAACTTCCTGAAAACAGTCTGGGACACCTCCCAGCCCGACGCGACCGAGATCTTCCACAAGATCGACCTCGACGACGACAACAGCATCTCCCGGCAGGAGTTCATCCGGGCCGCACACGAGTTCTTCTACTCCAACGACCGGAACTCACCCGGAAGCCTCTTCTTCGGGTACGTCTGACCGTCACAGGCAGTCCGCCGCGAACCCGGTCGGCTCATCGCGATCGTCCCGGGAACAGCACAGCAGCACGATCCGGCAAGCACTTATGCTGTCGGAATGATCAAGCCGATTGAACTCGTCATATTCGACTGTGACGGCGTGCTGGTCGACAGCGAACGCATCGCCGTCCGCGTCCAGGTCGCCCTCGGCGCGGAGCTGGGCTGGCCACTCACCGAGGACGAGGTCGTCGACCGGTTCATCGGCCGCTCGCATGCCGCCATCCGCGAGCAGGTTGCCGCCCGGCTCGGCCAGGAGACCGCCGCGATCTGGTCGGAACGGTTCGAGCAGCTGCACCGTGAGGCCGTGGACACCGATCTCGCCGCTGTCGACGGGCTGCCCGAGGCACTCGACGCGATCACCCTGCCGACCTGCGTGGCCTCCAGCGGTTCTCACGACAAGATGCGTCACACCCTGGGCCGCACCGGACTCTTCGACCGGTTCGCGGGCCGCATCTACAGCGCCACCGACGTCGCCCACGGAAAGCCCGCCCCGGACCTGTTCCTGCATGCCGCCCGGCAGATGGGGGTCGATCCCGCCGCCTGCGTGGTGATCGAGGACAGCCAACCCGGTGTCCGGGCCGC
Source organism: Streptomyces cyslabdanicus (assembly GCF_052663305.1). Classification (NCBI taxonomy): domain Bacteria; kingdom Bacillati; phylum Actinomycetota; class Actinomycetes; order Kitasatosporales; family Streptomycetaceae; genus Streptomyces; species Streptomyces cyslabdanicus. Next base: position 3,424 of record NZ_JBQRUW010000074.1, on the reverse strand, counting down.
CCGCGCAGCCGGCATGCGCGCCTTCGGATACGTCGGCGGACTCACCCCGGCCGAACGGCTTGAAGGCCCTGACACCACCGTCTTCGACGACATGCGCAGACTGCCCACGCTCATCAGCGAGCAGTAACCCGGGCCGACCCCCTCGACCCTGCGGAGACCTTCAACCAGTCCCGTTCTGCGGACACTTCGCGGATGCCCGGCCCAACAGGCCGCGGATGGCGCACCCAACCATCGCCCCCTCATTGCGGAGCGAATCCATACCGCCCGACCCGGCCTCCCAAGCGAAGGCCGGCAAGCGGACTTGAGTCGGAACGCTGATACGGACAGCGGGGCCGGCCCCGCCCGGGCCGTCGGTGCGTCGCCCCCGAATGGGCACGAGCCCGTCGGCCGCGGGGTGAGGGGTCGTCACGGACAGGCCCGGGCTTACGGGCCCTCACCTGCTTGACCACCGCGACGGTGGCCCCGATCCGCGCCGGACCGCGGCCGGCTGACGGCACGGACTCAGCGTCCCGGCGGGTCACGGTTGCCGGGACCCCGTCCGTGACCCGGCCGCACTCGTATCTGATGGGCCCTTCACTCCGGCGCTTTCAGGCGACCCGCTGCCGCACGGGTGAGCACGCGTCAGAGATCACCTTGAAGGCCTAATCCCCCATCAATCTGCCCCAGAAACAAAGAAGTTTGACTTGCCGTCAGCAATTGAGGAGGCGGGCCCACGGGCCTTCCGCGTCCCCCATTCGGCTCCCCCGCACCAGCCCTTCCGATATGCCCGAAATGACAGCCCTGGGGGTGTTCATTACGTTCAATCACACGCCGGCTGTCACAGCCGGCCTCTCAGAGAGAGGAGCAAGGCCCATGATCATGACCCGTTCCACCGCAATCACCGCGGCCATCTCCGCCGCTTCCGCACTGGCCGCGACCGGCATCACCTACGCCGCCGCCGCGCCCGAGACGGCCCCGGCCGTCGTCCAGCAGGTACCCGCCCAGGCGCCGATGGGCGGCGAGGGCGGACAGGGCAAGGGCAACGAGGGCGGCGGCGGTGGCCGCGGCGGCGAAGGCGGCGAAGGCAAGCACGGCAAGCGCCACCACGAGATCGGCCGGATCTACATCAACGAGCGCGAGTACTCCGCCCACCCCGACGGCTGCATCACCGTCGTGAGCGGCCTGGGCTCCACGAGCTTCAACATCCGCAACGACAGCAAGCACAGGGTCGAGTTCTTCCGCGGCGCGACCTGCGACAACGGCGCCCCCGTCGCCACCGTCGGCCCCTGGAGCGACGCCACCAACGTCAGGGTCGAGCACGTCAGGGGCGGCGTCCACGTCAAGCACGGAGTGGTCGGTAGCTTCCGGGTGGTCAAGCGCCACCACGGCGGCGGCGGCGACTTCGACTTCGGCTTCGACAACGACGACGACTTCTGAACCCGGACACATCAACAGCAGCACGCGAACCATCCAGAACCCCGGCCCGCCGCAATCGGGCCGGGGTTCCGGCTGTCACCAAGTGACATACCGTCACTTTATGGCATGGGGGCCGCCATTCATGCCGCGCTGAAGGCGAGAGGCGGGAGGCGAAGAAGGGTGCGGTGAACGGCGAGGGGCTGCCCATGTGAGCCCGCGGCGGCTGCGGGTACTGGAACGAGCGCCCCGTCATCGACCCGGGCCCTGCCCGCCCGCGCCTCGTGCGAGCACGCCCGCTGCCGAAGGTCGACGTCGGCGGGGTGAGGGGGCGTCATGGGCCCGAGTTTCGACTCTCACCCCTGCCCCTGCCCCAGCCCCCTGCGGGACGGTGGCCCAGTCCGCGCCGGACTGCGGACGGCACAGGCAACGGTGTCCTCACGGGGCAGGACTGCCGGGATCCGGCCCGTAGCCACAGCCCTCCCCATCCCGGAATTCGATGAGTCCTTCGTGCCGCATTTCCAGGCGACCCGCTGCCGCACGGGTGATCAGGCATCAGAGATCACCTTGAAGGCCTAATCCCTCATCAATCTGCCCAGCGTTTGCGACAGATTGACGTGCCGTCAGCACACGAGAAAACGGGTCTGAGGGTGTTTCGGGTCCCCCATTCGGCTCCCTGACCCAGGCCCTTCCCATACGCCCGAAATGACAGCCCTGGGGGTGGTCATTACGTTCAATCACACACCGGCTGTCAAAGCCGGCCTCTCTGAGAAGGAGCAAGACGCCATGATCATGACCCGTTCCAAGGCCGTCACCGCGGCCACCGCCGCAGCCGCCGCGCTCGTCGTGACCGGCATCACCTACGCCACCGCCGCACCCGCGCCCGAGGCGGCCCCGGCCGTCGTCAAGCAGGCCCCCGCTCCCGCCTACGCCCCGATGGGCGGCGAGGGCGGACAGGGCGGACAGGGCGGACAGGGCAAGGGCAACGAGGGCGGCGGCGGTGGCCGCGGCGGCGAAGGCGGCGAAGGCGGCTACGGCAAGCGCCACCACGAGATCGGCCGGATCTACATCAACGAGCGCGAGTACTCCGCCCACCCCGACGGCTGCATCACCGTCGTGAGCGGCCTCGGCTCCACGAGCTTCAACATCCGCAACGACAGCAGGCACAGGGTCGAGTTCTTCCGCGGCGCGACCTGCGACAACGGCTCCCCCGCCGCCACCGTCGGCCCCTGGAGCGACGCCACCAACATCAGGGTCGAGCACGTCAGGGGCGGCGTCCACGTCAAGCACGGAGTGGTCGGTAGCTTCCGGGTGGTCAAGCGCCACCACGGCGGCGGCGGCGACTACGACGACGACTTCTAAACCCAGACGCGCCATGCGACCCATATAGAACCCCGGCCCGCCGTAATCGGGCCGGGGTTCTGGCCTCGAACCCCCGAGCACTCAGGCACCCGGGCACGCGGCACTCGCACCTGACCGGTACCGACGGTGCACGTGCCTCGCACACCATCCTAAAACGGCCGGAAGGCGCCAAGGGACTGCCCACGCTGACGCCCTCCTGCTTCACCGGTTCACCTCAAAGGGACCCCAAGACAGCACGGGACGACTGATATGAACAATCGCCTGGTGGAGGACGCGAGCGACGACAACTACGTCATGGACATCCTCGACATCACCTGCACCCCCGCGCTACCGCGCCTCGGACACCCGGTCCGCTGGGAAATGGACAGCTACCTCAAAGAGACCGTCGACCTGACCCAGGTCACCTGCAGGGTCATCATGAAGATCGGCCCCATGAAAATACTGGACAAGAGCTACAAGCTGCCCGACCTGCTCGCACACATGGGCACACACCTCTCCGGCGACACCCACCCACCCGCCGGCCCCTGGAAACAGACCTGGGACCTGCAGATCCCCAGGACAGTACCCGTGGCCAGACACCGACTCCACCTACGCGCCCGGACAGAAGACGGGAAGAACTTCCTCGCCCTCGACATCCCCGTCGCCTTCACCCACAGCTGGACCACCACCA
>NZ_JBQRUW010000073.1:0-56355 GCF_052663305.1 Streptomyces cyslabdanicus | reverse complement strand
GCGCGGGCCACCTTCAGACGGGCCTTGGCCCGGTTCTTCGAGCCCTTCTGCTTACGGGACAGCTCCCGCTGCGCCTTCTTCAGTTTCTTCTCCGCCCGGCGCAGGAACCGCGGGGAGTCGATCTTCGTGCCGTCGGACAGGACCGCGAAGTGGGTGAGTCCGAGGTCGATGCCCACCGTCCGGTCGGTGTCGGGCATGCGGGCCGCGTCGGCGGCCGGGTCGGTGTCGACGACGAAGGAGGCGAAGTACCGCCCGGCAGCGTCCTTCGTCACGGTCACCGAGGACGGGACGGCAGGAAGAGACCGTGACCATTTCACCCGCACCTCGCCGATCTTCGGCAGGTTCAGCCGCCCCGTGGCGGTGATCTTCCAGCGGGCGTTCGCGGTGAACCGGATCGCCTGCCTGGCATCCTTGCGCGACTTGAACCGCGGCGCGCCCACCTTCGGGCCCTTGCGTCGGCCCTTCAGAGAGGTGAAGAAGTTGCGGTAGGCGGTCTCGACGTCCCGCAGTGCCTGCTGCAGCACCACCGCGGACACCTCGCCCAGCCAGTGCCGCTCACTAGTCTTCTTCGCCTCGGTGAGAAGCGTCTTCGACAGCACCGCCGCGGTGGGAAACGGCTGGCCTGCCGCCCGGGCCCGTTCCCGCGCCGCGACCGCGTCGTTGTACACCACCCGCGCGCATCCGAACGCCCGGGCCAGCGCGATGCGCTGACCGGGTGTCGGGTCGAGACGGAAGACGTACCGAAGCTGCACGATCCGGACGCTAGCACCGGTCACCGACAGTCCGGGGACAGTCCGGGGCGGATCAGCCGAATCCAGCTCCGCTGGAACGATCCGGCAACGCTCCGCGTCGCGACCCCCGGATTCGCCTCACCACCCGCGTGAACGCCGGTGCACTGCGAATGAAGGCCGGTAGCATCCCTGGGGCAGGTCCGCCCGTTCGCCGGGGCCGCCGCCGCAGAGCACCTTGCCGCCGTCGCGCTGCGCCCCGGCGATCGCCGACAGTGCCACGTCCCTGCGGACCGTGTTGACCACCGGGCACACCTGGGAGGCCGGGTCGTCGCCCGGCCCCACGCGCAGCCCGGCGACCCGTGGCACCAGCCGCTCGAGGAACTCCTCCCGCACCCGGACGTCCACCACCGCCCGGCTCGTGGCGCTGCACCGCTGCCCGGCCTGCCCGAACGCGCCGTGCACGACCGCGTCCACGGCCCGGTCCAGGTCGGCGTCGTCGCAGACCACGACCGCGTTCTTGCCGCCGAGCTCCAGCTGGGTGCGCAGCAGCCGGTGCGCGCCGGCGGTCTGGATGGCGGTGCCCACGGCGAGCGAGCCGGTGAAACTGATGCCCGCCACCGCCGGGTTGGTGACGAGCGCCTCGCCGGCCGCGACGTCGCCCTGCACCAGGTTGAGCACCCCGTCCGGAACTCCGGCCTGCTGGAACACCTCCACCAGCAGGGCCGCGGTGAGCGGGGTCAGCGGCGAGGGCTTCAGCACCGCCGTACACCCCGACAGCAGCGTGGGCGCCACCTTCCACATCGGGATCGCCAGCGGGAAGTTCCACGGCGAGACCAGGCCCACCACGCCGATCAGGCGGCGGAAGGTGCAGGCGAACGTGCGCTCGTCCTCGGCGGGCGCCGTGACGCCGCCGAGCAGCCGCGCCTGTCCGGCCGTGAAGTCGAGTACGGACCGCGCGCGGGCCACCTCACCGTGTGCCTCGGTGAGCAGCTTGCCCTGCTCGCGGGTGATGACGGCGGCGAACTCCTCGGCCCGTTCGCCGAGCAGTGTCCCGGCCCGGGCAAGGAACGCGGCTCGCCTGACCGGTCCGAGCCCGCGCCAGCCGGGCAGCGCGGCCGTGGCGGCGTCGACCGCCCGGTCCACGTCGACGCCGCCCGACTCGGCGAACTCCCCGATCCGGTCGGTGACGTCGGCCGGGTTGACGTTCTCCCGGGTCAGCCCCGACTCGGCCGGGTCCCACCGTCCGTCGATGAAGTTGCGCCGAAGGTGCTGTGACTGTGCCATGCCCTCCCCTTCGCTGGACCACGCCGGCCGTGCCGCCGGACCTGGTCAGGCCCTCCGAAGGGCCGGGCCGTCACAATGCGCGATTGCCGAATGCGGCCGATAGCCGCGGCCTATCGCGTGCCGGGCACACGCCTGGCGCGTGCCAGGCGCGTGCCAGGCGCGGATCCCGGGTCAGCCGGACGGCTGTTTCCGGCCGTCGGACAGCGGGGTTGCCACGGGATCCGTGAGGGCGTCGAGCAGCCGGTCCGCGGGCAGGGCCGGCACGGTGCGGCCGCCGAAGCCCGCGGTCGTGGTCGCGGCCAGCAGGGAGTTGAGCACCGCCTCCTCGACGGCGTCGAGCACGGCCTCGAACAGGGGCCCCAGTTCGGCGTCGGCGACAGTGGCGCCCGCCTGAGGGCGCGTGGCGAAGGCGATGGCGTAGTCGCCGCTGCCGTGGCCGTAGGCCGCGCCGGTGCGGGCCAGGGCGAACACGGCCCGCCGCGCGACGCGGGTGAGTTGGCGCGCGTCGAGCGGGGCGTCCGTGGCCACCACGATCATGCAGGAGCCGGTCTCCGCGACCGGCGCCGGGTCGCCGGTCAGGCCCAGGGACCGCGGGGTGACGCGGCGGCCCAGCACCCGCAGCGTGCCGCCGAAGTTCGCCTGCACCAGGACTCCGGTCGTGCACGGCCGGCCTCCCAGGTCGGGTACGCGCGAGGCGGTCCCGATCCCGGCCTTGAACCCCAGGGCGACGGTGCCGGTTCCCGCGCCGACGCAGCCCTCGGCCACCGGACCGCCTGACGCCCCGTCGAGTGCGGCCCGGACGTGCTCCTCGTGCACCGGCCGGGCGCGGATGTCGGACAGGAGGCCGTCGTTGCACTCGCCCACGACCGGGTTGAGGCTCTGGACCTCGCCGCATCCGGGCCGTTCGAGCATCCACCCGACCAGGGCGTCGGCGACCCGGAACACCGACAGGGTGGAGGTGAGCAGCACCGGGGTCTCCAGCGTGCCGAGTTCGGTGAGCTGGGTGGTGCCGATGAGCTTGCCGTAGCCGTTTCCGGTGAACACCCCTGCGGGAAGCGGCGCGTTGGGGCCGACGGCACCGGGCACGACGGCGGTCACTCCGCTGTGCACCTCGGGGGGACGCCGGACGGTGGTGTGCCCGACCCGGACGCCCGGCACGTCGGTGATCGCGTTGAGGGGGCCGGTGTCGCCGTGCCCGGCGACGATGCCGAGGTCACGGGCCCGGCGCCGGGTGCCCGGTGCCGGCTGGAGGTGAGCCGTGGGTTCCATACGACCGGACGCTACGTCATGCGCGGCCGCGTCCGGCGTGCGGCGGGCGCCCATGGGGCCCAGCAGGTGGCGGGAGAACAGATGTGGTGCGGCGAACGACTGTCACGGCAGGGGCTGTTCCGTCCAGATGACCTTCCCGTCGGTGGTGTAACGGGTGCCCCACCGCTCGGTGAGCTGGGCGACGAGGAAGAGCCCGCGCCCGCCCTCGTCCTCGCTCGTGGCGCGGCGCAGCCGCGGTGAGGTGCTGCTGCCGTCGCAGACCTCGCAGATGAGGGCGCGGTCGCGGAGCAGCCGTAGCCGGATCGGGCCGGTGGCGTACCGGACGGCATTGGTGACCAGTTCGCTGGCGGCGAGTTCGGTGGTGAAGGCGAGGTCGTCCAGCCCCCAGGCCGTGAGCTGGCCGATGACCGCCGCACGGGAACGGGAGACGACGGCCGGGTCGCTGGGCAGGTCCCACTCGGCGACGTGCTCGGGGCCCATCGCGCGCGTACGGGCGACGAGCAGGGCGACGTCGTCGGCCGGCCGGGCCGGGAGCAGCGCGTCGAGGATCGCCTCGCAGGTGTCCTCCGGGCCGCGGTCGGCGCGGGCCAGCACGGTGCGCAGCGTGTCGAGGCCGGTGTCGACGTCGCGGAGCCGGTCCTCGATCAGGCCGTTGGTGTACAGCACCAGTTGGCTGCCCTCGGCCAGCTCCAGCTCGACGGTCTCGAACGGCACGCCGCCGAGCCCGAGCGGCGGCCCCGGCGGCAGGTCGACGAACTCCACCGTGCCGTCGGGCGCGACCACCGCGGGCTGGGGGTGCCCCGCGCGGGTGAGGGTGCACCGCCGGGACACCGGGTCGTACACGGCGAACAGGCAGGTGGCGCCGATGATCCCCGAGTCCGGTTCCGGGGTGTCCGCCGCCCGGCCCTCGCCCCGGTCGAGTTGGCCCACCAGGTCGTCGAGGTGGGTGAGGAGCTCGTCGGCCGGCAGGTCCAGGGAGCAGAAGTTCTGCACGGCGGTGCGCAGCCGGCCCATGGTGGCGGCGGCGTGCAGGCCGTGTCCGACCACGTCGCCGACCACGAGCGCCACCCGGGCGCCGGACAGCGGGATGACGTCGAACCAGTCGCCGCCCACTCCGGCCTGCGCGGGCAGGTAGCGGCAGGCGACCTCTACGGCGTTCTGCTCCGGCCGTCCCCGGGGCAGCAGGCTGCGCTGCAACGCCAGGGCGGTGTGGTGCTCGCGCGTGTAGCGGCGGGCGTTGTCGATGCAGATGGCCGCGCGGGCGGCCAGTTCCTGGGCCAGGGACAGGTCGTCGTCCTCGAAGGGGGCCGGTTTGCCGCAGCGGTAGAAGCTCGCCACCCCGAGGGTCGCGCCCCGGGCCCGCAGCGGCACGGTGATCAGGGAGTGGATGCCCGCCGCGAGGATCCGTTGCCCGCGCTCCGGGTCCTGGGCGAACCAGCCGGCGGCTTCGGACAGGACGGGTTCGAGGACGGACTGCCGGCTGTCCAGGCTGTGGGCCTGCGGTGTGAACGGCGCGAACCGGACCTCGTCGCCGAGACCGTACAGAGGGGATTCCTCCTCCACCGCACCCAACGCCACCCGGCGCAACGCGGTGCCCGCGCGGAACGGCTCGGGCTCCTCGCCGCGCAGCACGGCATCGGGCAGATCGACGGCGGTGAAGTCGGCGAACCGGGGGACGGTCACCTCCGCCAGTTCCTCGGCGGTCCGGGTGACGTCCAGCGTGCTACCGATCCGCAGGCCGGCGTCGTGCAGCAGCTCGAGACGCCGACGGGCCTGCACTGCCAGCCGGCCGACGCCGGGCTCGCCGACGAGCAGCGGCCAGCTTCCTCCTTCGTCGCCGTGATCGTCCGTTCCGGCCCGGGCCGGGGTGTGCGGCCCTTCGGTTGCGGGTGTCGCAGGGGGCGCCGTCGCCGGCTTGTGCGGGGCGACCGGGGGTGTCCGGTCCGGCTTCGGTGCGACGAGGGGCGGCGCGGGCGGGATGGCGACGGGGGCCGCCGAGGAGGCCCGGGACGACTCCGCCGAAGCACCGGGTCCGGTGACCCGCAGGCTCGGTCCGCCGAATACGCGGGCCTCGACGACCACACCGGCCTCGCCCGTCGGTCCGGTGACCGGGCGACGTCGCAGCATGGCGACCCGCCCGCCGGTCAGGGTCACCTCGTCGAAGGTGTGCTGCGGGGAGGCGATGAGCGCCTCGGCCTTCTCCCGCAGCAGGGCCAGATCGATCCGGCCGAGCCCGCTTCCCTCGTGGTCGTCGTCCTGACCTGGCGGTGCGCACGCGGACCAGGACCATCCGGCCGTGCCGTGGTGTGCCCGTCGGTACGCGGCGAGCAGGGCCCTTTCCCGTGCCGTGGCCTGCTCCAGCAGCTCCGCCTCGATGTCGTGTGCGGCTTCGCCGGCCAGCCTCAGCATGACGGGGTCGCTGCGCTCACGCAGGCAGGAGAGGTCGACGACCGCCTCGGTACGCCCGCTGAGCGGGTTACGGACGGGCGCGCCCGCGCACGCGAAGGGCTGCAGGCAGTCGGCGAAGTGCTCACGGCCCACGACGTAGAACGGGAGGCGACCGGCCAGCGCGGTGCCCACGCCGTTGGTGCCCGCGGCCGACTCGGAGGCGTCGCATCCGGGCGCGAACTGCACCTTGTCGAGACGCTGCAGGAGCTGCCGGCCTCCCCCGTGCCGCTGGACCATGCGGCCCCGCCCGTCACACAGCACGACCGTCACGTTCATGTCGGTGAGCGACGCGGACAGGTCCTTCAGCACCGGCTCGGCCGCGCGCAGCAGCCGGTCGTCCGGGTCCAGCTCGATCGCGCGCGGAAACCCCGGCCGATGCGGCTCGAAGCCCGCGAACCAGCACCGCTTCCAGGAGTCGAGCACCAGGCCGCGGACGTCCGATTCGACCAGCGCACCGGTCAGAAAACGCTCATGGGCATCGGCAAGCCCGCCGATGTCATCCCATGCGATGGGCACCGGGATCACTTCCTCACACGAAAGTGCTCCCCGGTCGTGTCGCCGTTCGGCCGGTCCGGGAACTCCTCCACATCCACTCACCGTAGACCTACTGCGACGTGAACGACAACATGCGACATATGGGGCTAATCGTCACGGTGCCAAGGCGGGTTCGCCGTGCGGGCACGAGGGTCCCTCGCGGATGACGGACGGCGGCCCAACGGCGGGGCGTGGCCCGTCGGCTCAGTCGCCGCGGAGCAGGCGTGTCTCGGCGGCCGGGAGGCCCTTCGTCCACCAGTGGCCGTAGCGCCGGTAGACCGAGTCCTCGCGGTCGGCGAGGAACAGGACGAGTGATCCGGCCTCCGCGGCCAGCCCGCGCCAGACGTGCTCGGGAAGCGGGTGGAAGGCGGTGGCCTCGATTCCTCCGTCGACGGGACGCCAGACGCCCGCGACGTAGCCGTCGACCAGCAGGGTGGGCAGCACGTCGCCGTTGACGCGCGTCACCAGCTTGCGGTACGCGGGTGGGATGACGCGACTGCGGTCGGCGTAGGCCAGCAGGATGCTGTCCCACATCGCCATCAGCCTGGGCGGGGCCGGGGTGTCCTCGGCCGGCCGCGGCGCGCCGGGGATGTCGTACAGCACCGTGCCGCCGGGTCCTGGCACCTGCTCCAGTTCGGCGGTGAGCCCCTGCAGCGCCGCTTTCACCCTGGCCTGCTGGACCAGCGCGAACTGCGCCATGTCCGGCACCGAGGCCGGGCCGAAGCCCTCCAGGTAACGGCGTATCAGAGTGCGCAGCCCCGCGAGGGCGGCGTCCGGATCGGCCAGCGTCGGCGGTGTGGCGGCGGCGATGTACGACTGCCGGGTGCCGAACGACCAGGGGCCTCCGGTGGGCGCGTGCCACAGCGGCGCGTACTGCCGCAGCATGCGCCAGGCCGTCGGTTCCACCGGAGTGCCCAGGACCTCCTCGAGCCGGCCCCGCACCTCGGCGGCGGACCGCGGCCGGCCGGTGTACTCCAGCAGTCCCGGGACCAGCGCGTCGGCGTCGGCGGCGGTGAGCCCGGAGGCCGTGAAACGGGGGTCGCCGAGCCGGGAGCCGCGCAGTGTCGGTTCCATGGCCTCGCGGAACGCCCGGTAGTCCGCCGCGTGGACCATGTGCAGCGTGATCCGCATCAGTGTCGACCTGACCGCCCGGTGGCCGGTCACGGCGGCGTCGAGGCCGGCCGGGTCGAAGCCGCTGAGCCGGTTCCACAGCGCCAGGTACGGCGAGGCGGGCTGCTGTGCCTGGAGGGCGACCACGCGCCGCACCGCGTCGGCGGCGGTGAGCGGCTCCCGGGCGAGCAGCAACTGCCGGGCGAGAGTGGAGCGGTTGAGGGCGCGTGCGGTCACCATCGGGCCATCATGCCCCGCACGTCGGCCGGTTGTGCGGGAGACCCCCCCGTGAGCCCCCCGCACTTCCACCGGAGGTCAGGGTCAGACCCTGACCTCCTCCCCGACCTCGGCGCTCTCGGCCGCGGTCGCCTTCGGTGCCCGGCGTCCGGGCATCCACCAGTTGGCCTTGCCGCACAGTTCCATCACGGCGGGAACGAGGACCATCCGGATGACGGTGGCGTCGATGAGCACGGCGACGGCCATGCCGAGCCCGCCCTGCTTGACCGCGAGGTCGGGGCCGAGCAGGGAGGTGGTGAACACGGCGACCATGATGGCGGCCGCGGCCGTGATGACCTTGGCGGTCCGCGCCAGCCCGACGGTGACGGCGCTGCGGGTGTCGCCGGTGCGCTCGTACTCCTCACGGACCCGCGAGATCAGGAAGACCTCGTAGTCCATCGACAGGCCGAACAGGACCGGCATCATCATCATCGGCACCCAGGTGGTGACCGGCATGGCGGTGGGGAACCCCAGGGCCGGGCCGAACCATCCCCACTGCACGATCGCGACCAGCACACCGTAGGCGGCGCCGATCGACAGCAGGTTCATCACCGCGGCCTGGAGCGCGATCGTGACCGAGCGGACCATGGCCACCAGCAGCACCAGGGACAGCGCGATGACAACCGCGATCATCAGGGGCAGGCGGGAGCCGGCCTCGTCGGCGAAGTCGATCGTGCCGGCGTTCGGGCCGCCGACGTAGACCTGTTCGCCGGCGGACGCCTGGGGGAGCACGTCGTTGCGGAGCCTGTGCACCAGCTCGGTGGTCGCCGCGTCCTGGTACCCGGTCTTCGGGAAGGCCATGAACATGGCGGCCTGCCCGTCCTTGCTGACCTGGGGCGGCGTCGCGTAGGCGACCCCGTCGGTCCTGCTGACCGCTGCGACGACGTGGCTCAGGTCGCCGCCCCGGGAACCGACCTCGGTGGCGAAGATCAGCGGTGCGCTGTAGCCGGGCCCGAAGCCCTCGGAGAGGATCTCGTAGGAGATGTAGCTGCTCCGGTCGTGCGGCTGGACACTGGCGTCGGGCTGGCTCAGCCGCATCGACAGCGTGGGGGCGCTCATCACCAGCAGGATCCCGGCGGCCGCGACCGCCGCGACCAGCGGCTTGCGCTGCACCACCCCGGCCCAGCGCTCGGCGAGGGGACGGCGCCCCGCGTCCGGGGCGTCGTCGGCCTGCCGCCGACGGGAGGCACGACGGGGCAGACGCAGCGAGTTGATCCTGTAGCCGGTGAAGCCCAGGAACGCCGGCAGCAGGGTCACCGCGGCGATCATCGTCAGCAGCACGGCCACCGAGGTGGCGACGGCCACGCCGGTCATCAGCCGCTGTTGCATGACGACCAGGCCCAGCAGCGCGATCACCACGGTCGTACCGGCGAACAGCACCGCGTGACCCGCGGTGGCGAGGGCCTTGACGGTGGCGGACTCCGGCTCGTCACCCTCCTGCAGGGCGTCCTTGTAGCGGGTCACGATGAACAGCGCGTAGTCGATGCCGACGCCGAGCCCGACCATTCCGGCGAAGAACACGGTGAAGTCCGGCGAGGGGACCACATGCCCCAGCAACTTGATCAGGGCCACGCCACCCAGGATCGCCAGCAGCGCCGTCACGATCGGCAGGCCCATCGCCACCAGCGACCCGAAGGCGATGAACAGGATCACCGCTGCCGCCAGCACACCCACACCGTCGGCCGGGCTCTGCGCAGGCGTCTCGGCCTTCTCCGCCTTGTTCCCGCCGAGGCCGAACGTCACCCCGTCGCCGGAGGCGTCCCTGACCGTGTCCACCAAGGGCTTGACCTTGGCCTTGTCCACGTTCTTGTCGGTCAGCGGGATCGTCGTACGGGCGATGTGGCGATCCTTCGTCACCAGATTCGCGTTCTGGTACGGCGAGACCACCGGCCCCGTCTCGGGGGAGTCCGCCAGATCGGCGACCACCTTCTCGATCTTCCTGCGGGCGGCGGGGTCGTCGATCCCCTTCTCCGCCCTGATGGCGAGGGTCAGCGTGTCCCCTTGCTGTTCGGGGAAGTGCTTCTCGATCAGGGCCTGCGCCTTGGCCGACCCGGATTCCCCGCCGGTGAAGTCGTTGTCGGGGGCAGCGCCGAAACGGAAGCCGAAGAACGCCACGGCCACCACACTGACGATCCAGGTCAGCAGGACCAGGCGGCGGCGCCGGTAACAGAACCGGGCCAGTCCCGCCAGGGCTCCTTCCGTACGGGGCGTGTCGGTTGCCGTCATCTTCTCCTCCTGCGACTGGACATCGCCCGATCATGTCCGCCGGACCCGCCTGGAGACGTCCCGCAGGCGCAGACACTTCGGGCTGCCGCCGACGGCGCAGGCGGGAGCCCGCGCGTACCGCGGGCGCCACCCCTGTACCGCGGGCGCGGTACAGGGGCGCTCGTCCGCGAGCGTGATCCGCCCGCGGCGGCATCCCGCTAGGGTGCGCCCATGGACAGAGGACGGTTCGGTGTTCCGGCCGGTGCCGGGGACTGGGCGATCGCCGTCGGCGTGGCGGGGGCGCTGCTGGCCACCGGGCTGTCCGGGCAGCACTCCGCCGACGGCCTCGGCCTGCTCGGCTATGCGCTGCTGGCGGCCGGCGGCCTGGCGCTGGCCGCGCGCCGACGGGCCCCGCTGCCCGTGCTGGCCGTGACCGGACTGTGCGCGGTGGGGTACCAGGCGGCCGGTTTCGATGTGCCCGCCGTCGCCTACCTGTTCGCGGTGTACGCCGCCATGCGGGCGGGGCACCGCACCGTCACGGTGGTGACGAGCGTGGCCATGCTGGCCGCCCTCCCCCTCGCGGCCCTGGCCTCCCTGCACGACCTCGGGGAGGCGTTCGCGCAGGCCCGCGGCGCCCTGGAGGTGGCCTGGCTGGTCGCGGCCGGCGCGGCGGGCGAGGCGCTGCGGCAGGCCGAGCGGCGGGCGGACGAGGCCGAGCGCACCCGGGAGGAGACCGCGCGGCGCCGCGCCGACGAGGAACGGCTGCACATCGCACGGGAGTTGCACGACTCGCTGACCCACCAGATCTCGATCATCAAGGTGCAGGCGGAGGTCGCCGTGCATGTGGCCCGCAGGCGCGGCGAGCAGGTGCCGGCGGCCCTGCTGGCGATCCAGGAGGCCGGACGTGAGGCGAGCCGGGAGCTGCGCGCGACCCTGGAGGCGCTGCGCGACGACGACACCGCCCCGCCACGCGGCCTCGACCACGTTCCGGACCTGGTGGAAAGAGCCCGTGCCATCGGCCTGGACGCGACACTGACGATCGAGGGGAAACCGCACGACGTGCCCGCCGCGGTGGACCGGACCGTCTACCGGATCGTCCAGGAGTCGCTGACCAACATCGCCCGGCATGCCGCCGCAGACACCGCGTCGGTCCGGATCGACTGCCGTGCGGACGCGCTCACGATACGGGTCGACGACGACGGCAGGGCCACGCCGGACACCACCCCGATGCCCGGTGTCGGACTGCTCGGGATGCGTGAGCGCGTCACCGCTCTCGGGGGCCGGTTGCGGGCGGAGCCGCGCGTCGGGGGCGGCTTCACCGTCCAGGCCGAACTTCCCGTGGAGCAGACGTCGTGATCCGTGTCCTGCTGGTCGACGACCAGCCGCTCCTGCGCAGCGGCTTCCGCGCGCTGCTCGACATGGAGGACGGCATCGAGGTGGTGGCGGAGGCCGGTGACGGGCAGGAAGGCCTGGCCCTGGTCCGGGAGCATCTGCCCGACATCGCGCTCGTCGACATCCGGATGCCGGTCCTCGACGGCATCGAGGTGACCCGGCGCGTCGCCGCGGACCCGGCGCTGTCCGGGGTGCACGTCGTCATCCTGACCAACTACGGCCTGGACGAGTACGTCTTCGACGCGCTGCGCGCCGGCGCGGCCGGGTTCCTCGTCAAGGACATCGTGCCGGAGGACTTCCTGCACGCCGTGCGCGTCGCCGCGCGGGGCGACGCGCTGCTCGCGCCGTCGATCACCCGCAAGCTGATCAGCCGGTACGTCACCCAGCCGCTCGACACGGGCGTCGGCCCCGGCCTGGAGGAACTGACCAACCGCGAACGCGAGGCCGTCGCCCTGGTCGCCCAGGGGCTGTCCAACGACGAGATCGCCGACCGCATGGTGATCAGCCCGATGACAGCGAAGACCCACGTCAACCGGGCCATGGTCAAGCTCCGGGCCCGCGACCGCGCCCAACTCGTGGTCCTCGCCTACGAATCGGGCCTGGTGACTCCGCGGAGCCGCTGACCGCGTCCGGTCACCGGCGACCGCCACCGCTGTGCATCGTGCACGGGCCGCCGTGGGCCCCGGAGGCCGACGGGCCACGCGCCTCCGACCGGGCGATCGTGGTCACTCCGCGCAGTGAAACCCGCGGGCCCCCGGAACCGGCCTGCCCGGCGGCAAACCCGGGCCGCACTGCGGGGATGCCGCGGCCGCGACCCAACACGGGCCGAAACGGAGAGCGAGATGACTGTCGCTCGATGTGATCTTCTGTGTGTGTCGTCGGGCAACGGGCCCGAGGTGTCCAAGGGGATCTCATGCACACATCCGCTGACGGCAGGCCCTTCGCCACCGCATCCCTCGCCGGCATCCTTCATCCGGCCGGCTCGGGCGCCGCCGTCGCGCCCGCCACCACCATCGACCACGGCCCGGTCCTGCTCGCGCCGAGCCGCGCCGGAGCAGAGTGGATGCGGCGTCCGCGGTTCCGCGCCGGCTCGTGCGTGATCTACTCCGTGCAGGGGCGGCGATCCCGGTGAGCGTCGACGCGTGTGTACGCAGGGAGGCGCGGCGGGCGCCGGAACCGCACCGGCCGCTGGCCGGGATCCCGTTGACCGCCGCGGGCGGCTCGACGGCGCTCACGGTCGCCGCCGAGCACCTGGCGCTCCTCGGCTGCGAACCGGCCACCGCGGGTCCGGAGCACGGCACCGGTGACGCCGGTGACGCGGGCACCCTCGTGGCCGCTTCGGGTTCCGGCAGCCTGACCTGCGCCCTCGACTGGGCGGGCCCGGTGGCGCTGCCTCTGGCGAGCGAGGCCGACGTGCAGTCCGCCTGCGGCATCGCCCACATCCACGGGCGCCGGTACGGGGCGCCCACGCCGCTCGGACTCGACTACGCCGGAGCGGTGACCGGCGTGCTCGCCGTGACCGGCGTGCTCGCCGCGTTCCACGCCGCCGCGCGCGGCACCCGGATCGGCCGGGTGAGCACCTCGGTCGCGCAGGGCGCGCTCCTCGCCGCGGGCCAGTACCTGGCCATGGCGAGCGCCGCCCCCGCGCACCCGTCGGACGTGCCGGTGCCGGTGGCACGCCCCGCCGCGGACGCCGGCGCCCCGCCGTTCACGAGCGCCGACGGGGTCAGGTTCGAGATCGAGACCCTCGACGCCGAGGCCTGGCAGCGCTTCTGGACCGTCCTCGACGCCGAGCGGACCGCGATCCGCCGTGGCTGGCCGCCGTTCCAGCACCGGTTCGCCACCGCCGTCTGCCCGCTGCCCGCCGCGCTGCACCGCGTCGCCGCGCGGCGTCCGTACCGGGTGATCCGCACCGCGGGCGCCCGGACCGACGTCAGCGTGCTGCCCGTCCGCGGCCTCGACGCGCCGGAGCCGACCGCCCTGCCCGAGACCCCGTGGACCGTCAGCGCGCTGTCCGCGGCCCGGCACGCGGTGCCCTCACCCGCGGCGGCGGCCCCCACGGTGTCCCGGCCGCTCGCCGGGCTGGTCGTCGTCGAGTCCACCGGACGGGTGCAGGGACCGCTCGCCGGGACCGTGCTCGCCCGGCTCGGGGCCCGGGTCGTCAAGGTCGAACCGCCCGGCGGGGATCCCCTGCGCGGCACCGAGCCGATGGTCGGCGACTGCTCGGCCCGGTTCCTGGCGCTCAACCACGGCAAGGACGTGGCGGAGGCCAACCTGCGGACCCCGAGCGGCCGCGACACGCTCCGTGAACTCGTGCGCGACGCCGACGTGTTCCTGCACAACTGGGCCCCCGGCAAGGCGGCCGCGTGGCATCTCGACGCCACCGACCTGGCCGGGGTCAGGCCCGGCCTCGTCTACGCCCGGGCGTCCGGCTGGGGTGAGGCTCTCGGGCCCACCCCGCCGCTCGGCACCGACTACCTGGTGCAGGCGGGCAGTGGTCTGGCCGGGCTGACCGCGCGGCACGGCGAGCCGCCGACGCCGTCGCTGATGACGCTGCTCGACGTGCTCGGCGGGCTGGTCTGCGCCGAGGGGGTGCTGGCCGCGCTGGTGGCGCGGTCCGCCACCGGCCGCGCGGGGCACGGGAGCGCCCCGCCGCTGCGCGTGGACACCTCCCTGCTCTCCGCCGCGGCCGTACTGACCCGGCACGGATCCGGTGGCGCCGCCGCCTCCCGCCGTCCGGCGCCGTCGGTCCCGCTGACGACCGACCTGACCGAACTCGCCGCGGACCCGCGGTTCGGCGCCGCACTGACCCGGGCCGGCTGCGTTCTGCCCGGTACACCCTGGGAGTTCACCGCATGACGGAGACCTGGACCACGGCCGGCGGCGTCGACGTACCCGACCGGGTCCCGGCACGGCCGCGCCGCCGGCACGCCGAACAGGGGCCCGTACCCGGCCGTGGCCTGTGCGCCCTCTTCCAGGCGCGGGCCGCGGCACACCTCGAACGCCCCGCGGTCGTCGACCCCGAGGGCACCCTCGACCGGCGTGCCCGGCGGATCGCCACGGCGCGGGGTACCCCGCGGACGCCCGGCGTCACGACCACAGGGAGCGTCCATGACCAGTGACCTCGGCTCCGAGACCGCCACGGAGCCGCCACTCCAGGACGTCGGCGACGTCGGGCTCCGCCCCGGCCTGCGCCCGGGGCCGCGGCTTCCCGCCTACCTCCGGCCGGCCAAGCTCGGCATGGTCGACCACTACCTCAGCCTGGCCGTCGTCTGGTCGCTGCTCCCCGTGGCCCAGCGGTTCGACGGGGCGTCGTTGCCGACGCTGCTCGCGTTCCTGCTGGGCGAGGTGTGCCTGGTGGCGGCGGCCGTCGCGTTCGGCGACGTCACCAGCCACCGGGACGGAAGCGGCGCCGCGCACTACGGCCACGACGCGCCGGGGCGGGCACTGGCCCGCAAGCCACTGTCGGCCGGGGCGCTCACCGAGGCGGCCGCGGTCCGTTTCGCCTGGGGCGCGCTTCTCGCCGGGTGGCTGTGCTGGACGGTGGCGCTGGTCTGCGCGCCGCACCGCCCGGTGTGGGCTGCCCTCGCCCTCGCGGCCGCCGCCGTCGTCGTCCCGCAGTACTCGTGGGGCCTGCGGTTCACCTTCCCGGGCCTTCAGGAAGTGAACCTGGCCGTGGTCGGCTGGGCCTTCGTGCTGCCGCTGTTCGGCCTGCTCACCGGGGAGTTCACCGGGCTCGCGGTCGTGGAGGCGTTCCTGTTCGGGCTGGGGCCGGTCCTGTTCGGCGTGTACTCGAACCCCCACGACGTCGAGGGGGACCGCGTGGTGGGCCGGCCGACCGCCGCGCGTCCGCTGTCCCTCGCCGGCAACCGCCGGTTCGTCGGTGCGCTCTCGGTCGTCGAGACCACGGTGATCGTCAGCGCGCCGCTGCTGGGGATCGCCCCGTGGTGGTTCCCGCTCGCCTTCGTCCCGCTGAAGGCGACCCGCGTGAGGCAGTTCACGGTCGGCATGGTGCGCGGCGACGTCCTGCGCGGCCGGCTGATCGGCATCCGGGCCCACCGGATCCTCGTCGTCACGCTGGTGGCGGTCAACCTCCTGAACACCAGCCTCGCCTGAGCCGGAGGGCGGCGCGAGGACCCGAGCCGACGTCCCCGCGCCCCGCGCGGAGGCCCACCCGGCCCCTCCGCGCCACGCCCCACCGTCCAGCAGCTCCCGTGCGCGCAACGCGATTCCTCGGAGGTCACCCGATGAAACTCCTCGCCCCCGGACCGTTCTTCGACGTCCTGGCCGACCGCGGCACCGGGACGACGGTCCATCTGAGCCGGCCGCTGGACATCGCGGACGACGGCCGGACCACGTACGACATCCCGGACCTGGCCCATCTGGTGAGCCAGGCGGCGGGCTGGCTCGAGGGGCTGGGCGTGGCGCCGGGCGACCGGGTCGCCGTGATCAAACCCAACCACTGGGACTACGTCCTGCTCGCCTGTGCCGCCGCCCGTATCGGCGCGGTGCCCGCGCTGATCTCCGACCGCCTCCCGGCGGAGACGCTCCAGGTACTGCTCAAGCGCCTCGACGCCGCCGCCCTGGTCACCACCTCGGCCACGCTGGCGGCCGCGCGCGGTGAGGAGACCGACCTCACCGCCTTCACCCGCCGCACCCTGACCCTCGACGCCCCCGCACCCGGCGCGGTCCCGCTCGCGGACGTGCGCGGCCACCGGACGCCGCCGCCCCGCCCCCGCCCGGACGACCTGACCCTGGCCATCATGCACACCTCGGGAACCACCGGGGTCCCCAAGCTGGTCCGGCACTCCGCCAGAACGCTGATCCACCGGATCGCCGCGGCCGAGACCCGGCGCCTGCCCCTCGTGTCCACCCGACGCGACGACACCGTCGCCCAGGCGGCGTCGTACGCGCACGGGCGGGGTCTCGCCTGGACCATCAGCGTGTTCTGGCTCGCGCCGCGCGCGGCGGTGATCCTGGACGGCTACGGTCCCCGGCTCGCCGAACCCGTCCTGCGCGCCCATCCGCCGACCGTGCTGGAGGCCACGCCCTCGGCCTTCGTGCGCTGGCAGCCGCTGGCGGCGTCGCCGGACAACCCCTTCCACGACGTCCGGCTCTACATCAACACCTACGACGCCGTCCACCCGCCCACGGTACGGACGTTCCTGACCGCGACCCGGCGCCGGCTGCCGCTGTGGGTGCAGGTCTGGGGGCAGTCCGAGACCGGGCCGCTCACCTTCCGCTGCCTGACGCGCAGGTCGGTGCGCGCCACGGGGGAACGCCATCCCACCACCCGTGACCTGGGGCGGAGCGTGCCCGGGACCGCACTGCGCGTGGTGGACCCGGCGACCCTCCAGCCCGTAGGGCGTGCCAGGCCCGGCCTGGTGCAGGCCCGCACGAGAACGCTGTGCGCCGGATACGTCAGCGAACCGGAGCGGATGCGCGCCAAGTTGTCCGGTCCCTGGTTCACCACCGGGGACCTGGGCCTCATCACCCGCTCCGGCCGGCTGCTCCTGCTGGACCGCGAGGTGGACGCGATCCCCGACGGCAGCTGCGTCGAGATCGAGGACGTGATCCACGACCGGCTGCCGGAGGTCGTCGAGGCGGTGGTGCTCGGCCGCGCGAGCGGACTGCCGCAGCCGGTCCTGGTGACCCGGGACGGCACGCTGGACATCGGCGCGTGGCGGCAGGCCGTGACCGACCTTCCGCCGCTCGGCGAGCCGACGGTGCTGCCCCTGGACCAGCTCCCGCTCACCGCGACGGGCAAGGTCCGGCGGCAGGAACTGCGCGACCGACTGCTCGACGGCGCACCGCCGTACGGCACGGGGCGGTGGACCTGAGCCGGGACCCGGCTCCATCGGGCGATGAAGTCGAGCCCGTAAGCCGGCCCCGCCCGGGCCACGAACCCGAGCCTCCGACCCTGACCGGCCGTCAGAGCGTGACCGGCCGTCAAAGCGTGACCGGCCGGCGCGCGGTGCTCGCGGTGTGTCCGAGCGCGGAACTGACGGGGTATTGACTTCCCTATGCCCATTAGGTTTTCTTAATGGCATGAGGGAGGACCGGAGGCTGCGCCGACGCAACGACACCGTGCGGGAGATCCTCGACACCGCGCTCGAGGTGATGGCGGAGGAAGGCGTGGCCGCGCTGAGCCTGGCCGAGGTGGCCCGGCGGATGGGGATGCGGCCGCCCTCGCTCTACCAGTACTTCCCGTCCAGGACCGCCGTCTACGACGCCCTGTTCGAGCGAGGGATGCGTGAGACGGTCGGCGTGCTCGAGCCGTACCGGGCCATGCTGTCCCGGGATCCGCGCGGCGCCCTCCTGGCGGGCCAGCAGGCCACCGTGGCCTGGGCCATGGCCCATCCGGTGCTGGCACAACTGCTGTACTGGCGGCCCGTGCCCGGATTCGAACCCACGCCACGGGCCTTCGAACCCGCGGTGCGGCAACTGGAACTCCTGCGGGCCGCCCTCCGGGCCGCGGTGGGCGCCGGGCAGCTGTCGCCCGCCGCCGCCGAGGAGGACGGGGTGGCCCTCTACACGGCGCTGATGGCCGGAGTGATCAGCCAGCAGCTCGCCAACGAGCCGTCCGCGCGGGTCGAGGAAGGCCGCTTCACCCGGCTCACCCGGACGACGGTGGACATGTTCTTCCACTTCTACGCCCCCGAGGAGGGCGAGTGCGATGACACAGACCTACGAGGAGGCCGCACGCCTGCCGCGTACCGACCGTGACCAGTCGGCCGCGGTCGCCGAGGCGGAGGGCCGGGCCGCCATGGACGTCCTCGCGAAGCTCGGCGACGACGACTGGCACCGTCCCACCGACTGCGTGGAATGGGACGTGCGGACGCTGGTCTCCCATCTCGTCGCCCAGTGCGAGGACAACATCTCCCTGGCCACCATGGTGCGCAGGGAGATCACGGGCCGGCTGCGCCACCGGGGCATGGGCCCGGTCGACGCGCACATGGCGGCGCAGGTCGCCGACCACGCCACCGCGTCCGGACCGGAGTTGGCCGAGCGGTTCGCACTGCTGTGGCCCCGCGCCGTACAGGCCCGTCGGCGCCGCCCGGGACTGATGCGGCGTGCCAGGGTCGGCACCGGTGTGGCGGAGACACCCCGGATGTCCGTCGGCCACCTGCTCGACACCATCTACAACCGCGACCTGTGGATGCACCGCATCGACCTGGCACGGGCCACGGGACAGTCCCTCGTGGTGGGAGAGCACGACCGGCTCATCGTCGAGCAGGTGGTCCGCGACCTGGCCCTGGCCTGGCCGGGAGCGCCCGTCGCACTGGAGCTCACCGGGCCCGCCGGGGGCACGTGGCTGATCGGCTCGGGCGAGCCCGCGTCGGTCGTCCGGGCGGACACCGTCGCCTGTCTGCGCTCCCTGGCCGGACGTGATCCGGACGTACCGCTGGAACTGGTCTCCGGAACCGACGCGGCTCTCGCGGCCACCCGCCGCGCCCGGATCGTCTTCTGATCCCTCGTCGCACGCCCCGGCAGCGGGCCCTGCCGGGGCCATGGGCCGGCCGTCGCGGTACTCACCCGCCGGCTGACCGGCCCGGTACGCTCGGCGTCCCGCTGCCGGCGGGACTCGACCGCGCGTACGCGCGGCAGGAAGGAGCCGAAGGGCATGCGTCCCACCATGAGGCAGGGCAGCGGGGAACGGCTGCCCGAAGGGCTCGCGGAGGCGATACGTGAGACCGCCGGTGACATCGCCGCACTGTTGCGGGGCGCGGCCGACTCGACGCGCGCGGTACCGCGATCCACGTGGACGGTCGGCGAGGCGGCCGCCCATCTGGCGCTGGCCAACGAGTTGATGGCCGACCTCGCGCGCGGGCGGGAACGCCCCTACGGGGACGGCACACCGCAGAGCCTGGCCGCGGCCAACGCGCGGGCCCTCGCCGCCTTCGAGGAGCGTCGGCCCGAACCACTGGGGGCGATGATCGCGGAACAGGCCGAGGCGTTCCTGGACGCCGTGGATCGGGCCGCGGGCGAGGGCGCCGCGGACGAACCGGCGCTCGTCACGCCGCTGGGCCGCATGGGCAGGGCCACGCTCGCGTCCTACCTCCTGACGCACATGCTGGGCCACGGCTACGACCTGGCGCGGGCCCTGGGCCGCCCGCACATGGTCGACCCCGGACGTGTCGGGTTGTGCATGCCGTTCATGCTGCTGGTCATGCCGAGGGTCGCCGCGGCGTCCACGGCGGGCGTGACGGCGCGTTACTCCATCCGGCTGCGCGGCGGCACCACGTTCGGCGTCGCTCTCGACGACGGCGCCATGCGCGTGACCCCGCGGCCTGAGCTCCGGCCCGACTGCACCATCCTGATCGAACCGGTCGCGTTCCTCCTCATCGCGTTGGGCCGCCGCACCCCGTGGTGGGCCATGGCCAGGGGGCACGTCATCGCCTGGGGCCGCAAGCCCTGGCTCGCGCCCGGCTTCCCGAACCTGTTCACCGCCCCCTGATCCGCCCGCCCGGCTCCGCCGCGTCGCGGCCCTCGGACATTGCGTCGGCACCGCTACGAGGAGAAGGTCTCGATGTACTCCTCGGCCTCCCCCAGTTCCGGCGCGTCGCGCAACTCGATCCGCTCCCCCAGGCGTTCGAGCTCCAGCAGGGTGACGGTGTTCTCGCCCGGCACCAGGAGCGGCGCCGGGAGGTAGAGCGTCACCTGGGGGCCGATCTCCCAGTACCGGCCGAGCAGGAAGCCGTTGATCCAGGCGAACCCCTTGGCGAAGCCGGGGAACGCCAGGAAGGTGTCGGCCCGCTCGTCCACCGTGAACCGTGCCGTCGCGAATCCGGCCGGGCCCCGCGGGTCGGTGGCGGCGGCCGCGCGGGCGAGCTCCCGCGCCGACCACTCGTCCAGCGGCAGCGGCCGCATCGTCCAGCCGTGGACCATCCGGCGTCCCACCCGGACATGGCCGAGGATGCCCTTGCCCTGTCCGAGGAGCGGGCCGTAGTTGATCCGTCCCTGGTTCTCGACGAGGAGTTCGAGCCGCACCCGGCGGCCTGTGCCGTGGAGGGTGAGCGAGCCGGCCTCCCGGTCGACGACCCCGGCCGGGGCTCCGTCGACGAAGACCTGGGCGCGGTCGTGCAGCCCGGTGACGGCCAGTTCGAGGGCGCCTTCGGGGAGTTTCGGGTGCGCGCGGTAGAGCACCAGGCCGGAGGACTGCCCCAGTTCCTCGAAGCTCAGCGGGTGGGGTGAGGCCACCGGCCGGGACACGGCCTCCAGCCCGTCGAGCAGTGCGGCGCCCCGGACGACCGGGACGGCGCGGGGTGCCAGCAGCGCGGGGTCGGTGGGCGGTGGCTGCTCCGGGGGGCCGGTCAGGACGCTGAGCCGGTCGCGCAGGGCGAAGAACTTCGGGGTGAGCCCGCCGTGTTCGGCGATCGGCGCGTCCGAGTCGTAGCTGGTGACGGTCGGCTGGAGGGTCTCGCCGTCGTGGTTGGCCCCTGCCCAGAGCCCGAAGTTGGTGCCGCCGTGGGCCATGTAGAGACTGACCGAGCCACCGGCGTCGAGGATGTCGCCGAGCGTGCCCGCCGCGCTCCGCGGCGACCGGACGTGGTGCCGCTCCCCCCAGTGGTCGAACCAGCCGTTCCAGAACTCCGCGCAGACGAACGGCTCGCCGGGGCGGCGCGTCCGCAGCAGCGCGGCGGCCTCGGCCGCCTGAGAGCCGAACGTCGCGGTCGCGAGCTCGTCGGGCAGGGTGCCGCCGTCGAGCATCAGCGCGGTCGGGCCGTCGGCTGTGAAGAGCAGTTCGGTGATGCCGCGCTCCACCAAGGCGTCGCGGACCCACCGCAGATACCCGTGGTCGTCGCCGTAGCTGCCGTACTCGTTCTCGATCTGCACCGCGACGACGGGTCCTCCACGCGCCGCCTGAAGGGCGCCGAGGCGCGGGATCAACTCGTCGAACCAGCCCGCCACCGCGTCCAGGAAGGGGCCGTGCGAGCACCGCGGCCGCATCCCCGGGGTGCCCGTCAGCCAGGCGGGCAGGCCGCCGTTGTCCCATTCGGCGCAGATGTACGGGCCGGGTCGCACGATCGCGTCCAGGCCGGCCTCCTGCGCGAGGCGCAAGAACCGTTCGACGTCGCGTGGGCCGTCGAAGCGCGTGCGGCCCCGGTGCCGCTCGTGGAAGTTCCACGGCACGTAGGTGTCGACCGTGTTCAGGCCCAGGGCGGCGAGTCGCGCCAGCCGGTCCGGCCACTGGTCGGGGTGGACCCGGAAGTAGTGCAGCGACCCGGCGAGGACGCGGTGCGGGCGGCCGTTTCGCAGGAGTGCGCCGTCGGCGTGGGACAGGGCGGGCACCGCCGTGCGCGTGGTGGGCTTCTTCACGGCCTCTCCCTTCGGTGTGGGTGGGGAGAGCGGAACCCGGCTCCCCCGCGGTCCGCCGCACGGCCGGACGCGCTGACGTGCCGGAACTATGACACAGGATGTTAGCGATGCCAATGGCGGCCCGCTCCGCTCCTTCGTCCACTCCTTCTCCGCCGCTTCTCCGCCCGGACAGGCACTCCGAGCAGCCCGGACGCCGCCGTGCGGGCGCTATCATCGCCGTCGGAGGAGCGAACGAGGGAACCCATGAAGCAGCGGAGCGAGGGCGACGACGCCGCACGGCCCCCGGGCATGACCGATGTCGCCCGGCTCGCCGGGGTCTCCCCGCAGACCGTGTCGCGGACCCTGGCGGGCCACCCCAACGTGCGGGAGGGAACGCGGGCGAAGGTCCTCGCGGCCGTCGACCAGCTCGGGTACCGCAAGAACAACGCGGCGCGGATGCTGTCGTCCGGCCGCAGCCGCACCCTCGGTGTGGTGACGCTCCAGACCACCTTCTACTCGCGCACCGCCGTCCTGTACGGCATCGAGAACGCGGCGCGCGAGGCGGGCTACTCGGTCTCCACCGCCACCACCGCCTCCCTGGACACCTCCGCCATCGAGGGAGCGCTGGCGCGGCTCGCGGAGCAGGGCGTCGAGGGGATCGTCCTCGCCGTCCCGCTGATCCACGTCAGCAGGCGGATCGAGCAGCTCACGGGCTCGGTTCCGACCGTCACCATCGACGGGTCGCGCACCTCCGCGACCGAGGTGGTGGCCGTCGACCAGACCCAGGCCGCTCGCCTGGCCACCCGGCATCTGCTGGATCTCGGGCACGAGACGGTCTGGCACGTCGCCGGACCCCGCGCGTGGCTCGACGCGGTCAGTCGCACCCAGGGCTGGCGCGACACGCTGGAGGCGGACGGCAGGAGCGTCCCGCCCGAGCTGGAGGGTGACTGGTCGCCCGCGTCCGGGTATCGCAACGGCCTCGTCCTGGGCCGGATCCCGGATGTCACGGCGGTGTTCGTGGCCAGCGACGAGATGGCCTTCGGAGTGATCCGGGCGCTGCACGAGCTCGGCAGGCGGGTGCCCGACGACATCTCCGTCGTCGGCGTCGACGACATCGCCCTGGCCGAGTACTGCTCGCCGTCGCTGACCACCGTGGCCCAGCCGTTCACGCAGATGGGAGCGCTCGCCGTCGCCCATCTCATGCGCCATCTGGAGAACCCGGGCGCCGCCCCGGACCCCGCGTCCGTCGAGCCGGCCCTGATCGTGCGCGCGAGCACCGCGCCGATGCGCCGCGGCGGCCAGTAGGAAGCCCTCCGCCCACGGCCGCGGCGGCGCCGGGTGACGGCCACCCACGGCCGGCAGCGGCCGGCGCGGCCAGCGCGGCCGGCGGCGGATGCTGCCCGCCCGGGATGCGCGGCGATGCCATGCCCACCGGTGAATCGCCGTCGGCATCTGGTGTTATCGATGCCATTCCCCTACTGTCTCCCCCGCCCCATCAGCGTCATCACGGCCCGGCAAGGGCCCCGTCTTCCTCGCTCTCCCGTTCCGGAGTCATCAGGAGGCCCCAGCGTGGATGCCATCCACTCGCAACGTCCTCGACGCACACCCCGGTCAAGAACAGGCGCCGCCGCGACCGCCGCGCTGCTCGCGCTGGGCACACTGTCGGCCGGTGCCCTTCCCGCCCATGCCGACCCGGCCACCGCGACGGCGACGGCCGCACCGGCTCCCCCGGACCACCCCGCGACACCGGTCGAGCTGACCGGACCCGGCCTGACGGTCCAGGTGGCCAAGGAGTTCCCGCAGGTCATCTCGTACACGATGGGCGGCAGAACGCTCGACGGCCAGGCCCGGGCCCTGGACACCTTCACCGTCAACGGCACGGCGCACACCGCCACCACGACCATGAAGGCGCACGGCGACCAGGCCGTCTACACCTCCGTGTTCGCCGATCTGCCGGACCTCACGATCACCTCGACGATCACGGTGACCGACCAGAGGACCGTCGTCTTCGCGGTGAAGAGCATCGAGGGCGCCGCCGCCCACACCGTCGACCAGTTGTCGATCCCCGACCAGTCACTCCTCTCCGCCGACTCCTCCTCCCCGGGCACGACCCTGGCCCGTACGAGGATCTCGACCGACTCGACCACCACGGCCGACGAGTTCGTCCCGGTCACCGCCGCGACGGCCCCCGACAAGGCCGCCGTCGGCACGCCGTACGGCTTCGTGAGCAACGGTGATCTGGCCGGCGGCATCATCACCAACGCCACCGATGACTCCGCGCAGGACAACAACGACAACTGGAACACCCGCCTGCAGTCGCGGATCGTGGACGCCGGCAACGGCGCCCGGCGCGCGGAGCTGTCGGCAGGCACCTACACCTACGCGCCCCGGGGCGCCACCGACCCGCGGGTGAGCACGTACGCCCTTCCCAAGGCGACCGTCGTGCTCGCCGCGGACGCCAACGGCGACGGCCGGGTGGACTGGCAGGACGGCGCGATCGCCTACCGGGACCACATGCCCCGGCCGCTCGGCGCGGACCGGGTGCCCGAACGCGTCGTGCAGCACATCCCCTTCAACTTCGCGAGCCAGGCGACCAATCCGTTCCTCAAGACGCTCGACAACGTCAAGCGCGTGTCGATGGCCACGGACGACCTCGGCCAGTGGGTCCTGGAGAAGGGCTACGCCAGTGAGGGCCACGACTCGGCCCACCCGGACTACGGCGGCAACTACAACACCCGGGCCGGCGGGCTCGCCGACCTGAACAAGCTCACCAAGGCCGGCGCCGGGTACAACGCCGACTTCGCCGTGCACGTGAACGCCACCGAGGCGTACCCGCAGGCGAAGAACTTCAGTGAGGCCCTGGTCAAGGGCCAGGTCAACGGCTGGGACTGGCTGAACCAGTCGTACCACATCGACCAGCGCGCCGACCTGGGCTCCGGAGCCGTCCTCGACCGGTTCGAGCAACTGCGCCACGAGGCCCCGGGCGTCAAGGGCCTCTACATCGACGTCTACTACTCCAGCGGCTGGCTGGCCGACTCGCTGGCCACGCAGTTGCGGACGATGGGCTTGGAGATCGCGACCGAGTGGGCCTACAAGTTCGAGGGCAGGTCGACCTGGTCCCACTGGGCGAGCGACAAGGGCTACGGCGGCGCCACCAACAAGGGCATCAACTCCAACATCGTCCGGTTCATCGCCAACTCCGACCGCGACGTGTGGAACGTGGACCCGCTGCTCGGCGGGTCCAGCGTCAAGGAGTTCGAGGGCTGGACCGGCCACGACGACTTCAACGCCTTCTACCGGAACATCTGGACCGACAACCTGCCGACCAAGTTCCTCCAGCACTACCAGGTCATGGACTGGGACTTCGGCAAGTCCGCCACCCTCACCGGCGGCGTCCGGGTCGCGATGGCCGACGGCAGACGCCAGGTGTCGATGGACGACGCGGTCGTGCTCGACGGCGACACCTACCTGCTGCCCTGGGGCGAGGCGAAGGGCGGCAACGGCACCTCCTCGCCGAGCCGGGCCGACAAGATGTACTACTACAGCGCCTCCGGCGGCACCCACACCTTCGACCTGACCCGGCAGTTCGCCTCCACCCGCACCTTCACGCTGTACAAGCTCACCGACCAGGGCCGGGTGAAGGCCGCCCAGGTGAAGGCCCAGGACGGGCGGGTGACGCTCACCGGCGACAAGGACCAGCCCTACGTCCTGGTCCCGAACGGGAACCAGGCCCCGCACCGGGACGCGCACTACGGCGAGGGCACCGGCCTGGTCGACCCCGGCTTCAACTCGGGCGGCCTGGACGCCTGGAACCCGCGGGGCGGGGCGGCGGTCACGCGCAGCGCCACCGGTGACAACGTCGTGCGGCTCGGTTCCGGCGAGTCCGGCATCTCCCAGCGGGTCAAGGACCTCAAGCCGGGGCGGCGGTACACGCTGAGCGCCGACGTCGAGGTCGCCGCCGGGCAACGCCGCGCCGTCACCCTGAGTGTGACCGGCGACGGGGTGCGGGCGGGCAACGGTTTCGACACCACCCCGCTGCGGAACACCATGGCCGCCGACTCCAAGCAGGGCACCTACGCGCAGCGCGCGTCCGTCGCCTTCACCGCGCCCGCCGACGGCAAGGCCACCGTGGCGATCGGCGCGGCGGCCGGGGACGCGGCGGTCACCCTCGACGACGTGCGGATCATGGCCGACACCTCCACGCCGCTGCCGCGGGGCGAGGACGGCCCGTCCGGCGGCACCGTGGTCGCCCAGGACGACTTCGAGGGCAACCAACCCGGCTGGGGACCGTTCGTGAAGGGCGACGCGGGCGGCTCCACCGACCCGCGCACCAGCGTCAGCGACCTGCACGCCCCGTACAGCCAGAAGACCTGGAAGAACACCTACTCGCCCTACGCCTCGGGCACCCTCAAGGGCCAGGCGGTGGACGACGTCATCGGCGGGAAGCACTCGCTGAAGGCCCACGAGGAGAACACCGGCCTGGTGTACCGCACGGTGCCCGCCACGGTGCCGTTCACCGCCGGGCACAAGTACGCGGTCTCGTTCCGGTACCAGACCAACGTCGAGGGCCAGTGGGCCTGGGTGACGGGGGCGGACCGGGTCGGGGACGGCAAGGTCGTCTCCCAGGACATCACTCGCGAGACCCTCGCCCCCGCGCTGGACACCGCGACGTACTCCAGGGAGATCGTCGCCGGCTGCGGCGACACCTGGGTCGGCCTGCGCAAGCTCGGCGGCACGGCCGGCACGGACTTCGTCCTCGACGACTTCCGCGTGACCGACCTCGGCCCGGTGAGCGGCGGCGCCGCCTGCGCGAGCGTGGCCACCCCGGCCGGCACCGACCTGAGCCCCGGCGTGCCGGGCGAGTACGTCACGACGTTCACCAACAACGAGCAGAGCGACGTCACGAACGTCGCCCTGCGGCTCGACGGGCTGCCCGACGGCTGGACCGCGATGGTCGAGAAGCGCGACGGCAACCTCTTCGAGAGCGTGAAGCCGGGCGCGACCGTGAGCACCACCTGGATCCTGACCCCGCCGAAGAGCGCCGCGGGGACGTCGGCGGCCTGGAAGGCGACGGCCGTCTACGCCGACTCCGGCGCCACCAAGACGGTGTCGGCGGACGCCAGGGCCACGGTCTCGACCGTCCCGGTCCTCTCACCCGGCTCGATGACGGCGACCGCCGACTCGGAGAACCTCTCCTCGGGACCGGCGGAGGGCCCGGTGTCCAACGTGCTGGACGGCGACCCGGGCACCATCTGGCACACCGACTACAGCCACGGGGACGCGCCGTACCCGCACTGGGTGACGCTGAAGCCGGCCGGTCCGGCCGACGTGGACGGCTTCGGCTATCTCGACCGGCAGAGCGGCGGGCCGAACGGCCGGGTGGCGGACTACGAGGTGGCCGTCTCCGACGACGGCCGTGCCTGGACCACGGTGGCCCGGGGCACCCTCGTCGACTCGCCGCAGATGCAGCGGATCTCCTTCCCCTCGGTGCGCGCCTCCTACGTGCGGTTCACCGCGCTCAACGCTCTCAACGGCCAGCCGTTCGCGGCCGCCGCCGAGATGCGCGTGTACGGCACTCCGGTGGACCTGCCCACCGGGTACCCGCCGGCCGACCGGCCGTAGCAGCGGCACCTGCCCGGGCCTGGGGGGGGGGGGAAGGGGGGGGGGAGGGGGTGGAAGGGGTTGTTTTCGGTGGTGGTGACCCTCCCCTCCCCACCCCCCCCCCCCCCCCCCCCCCCCCCCTTTCCTTCCCCCCCCCCCCCCCCCCCCAGGCCCTGCTACGGGACGTGCCGGGCCGGGCCGGTGGCCAGGTGGAGCAGGGACTCCAGGGGGCCGCGCCGGAACAGTCTGGTCCATGCCGCGGCCAGCAGCACGGCGGCGGCGATGAAGGCGAGGAGCACCGGCAGCGCGGACATGCCGTCGTCGTCGACAGCGGCCACGTGCCAGACGTCGGAGAGGAGCCACAGGGCGACGATGTGCAGCACGTACACGGTCAGCGCGATCATGCCGACCTCGGCGACGGGCCCGGTCAGGCGCGTGAGCCTCGGCAGCCGGTCGGCGACGATCAGGCACACGGCCATGACCACCAGGGCCACGCCCGTGTTGCCGAGGATGGAGAACGTCGTCTCACTGTGCGGCGCGGCCACCAGCAGCCAGGCGGGCGGGATGCGGTCCCCGGTCTCGCCCACCCGGTCGGACCACCACGCCGAGTTCGCCGAGCCGCCGTCCGTGGCGGCCGAGACGGCCGCCAGGGCGTGCGGGACCAGGCGCAGGGCCAGCCAGGAGCCGCCGTAGCCGAGCAGGGCGAGGGCGCCGCCGGCCGCGGCCAGCCGGGACCGGACGCCGGGCCGGGTGAGGTCGAGCCGGGCCACCGCCATGCCCGCGATCAGGAACGGGATCCAGGCGAGGACCGGATACCCCCCGGTGAACAGCAGTTCGATGATGCCGTCCGTGCCGGTGATCCGGGCCAGCGGGTCCCGGCCGATGACCGCGTCCGCCCAGTGTCCCTGCTCGATCGAGATCCGCAGCAGGTAGAGGATCTGGGGCAGGACCAGTGCTCCGGCGGCGGCGACAAGCGCCAGGACCCCGGCCCGCAACCGGTACAGCGGCAGGACGGCCAGGAAGAGCAGTCCGTAGAAGCTGAGGATCACGTCGACACCGGTGTCGAGGGCGGTCAGGGCGTAGCCGAGGACCACGAGCACGGCCGCGCGGATCATGATCCTGACCACCGCCTGGCGGCCGGCCCGCCCGGTCCGGGGGCTCGGCCGGCCGGTCAGGATGATCAGCGAGAAACCGGCCAGCAGCGCGAAGAGCGCCGAGGAGCGGCCCCGTGCCGCCTCCAGCAGGAACCCCACCGGTCCGCCCACGGTCACATCGGGTCCGACGTGGGCGGAGTACATACCGAAGACCGCGAGTCCGCGCGCGAGGTCGATGCCGACCAGCCGTCCGGTCGACGGCGGCCCGGCTCGGGTGGACGGGGGCTCGGCCCCCGGCCCGGACGACGTCTGTGACGGCACCTGCGACGGCCCGGTCGACAATGCGTTCTTCGTCATGTCCCCAAACTCTTCGAAATTCCCGAACCAGTGTATATGCCGCGTTTCCGGAGACACCCGGCCGACCGGCCGGAGCCGTCCCGGCCGGTCGGCCGGCACCCGCCGCTGACCGGCGGGAGGCCTCCGCGGTCCGCGAGCGGGCGGTCACCCCGCGTGATACAGATCGAGCGAAGGGGCTGCGACGAGCGGAGCGCACGTGATCCGGGTAGTGGTGGTCGACGACGAGGCCCTGGTCCGCGGGGGCTTCACGCACATCCTCGACGCGGCGGACGACATCGAGGTCGTGGCGGCGGTCCACGGCGGCCGGGCGGTGCGGGCGGTGCGGGAGTCGCACCCCGACGTGGTCCTGCTGGACATCCGGATGCCGGACGTGGACGGGCTCACCGTCCTGGCCGACCTCCGGCGCCTGCCGGACCCTCCGGTGGTCGCCATGCTCACCACGTTCGACACCGACGAGTACGTGGCGACCGCGCTGCGCTCGGGCGCCGCCGGTTTCCTGCTCAAGGACACCGACCCCGAGCAACTGCCGTCCCTCGTGCGTGCCCTGGCCGAGGGCGGCACGGTGCTGTCCTGCGAGGTCACCCGGACAGTGGTGGACGGCTACCTCGGCGGCGGCGTGCGCGAGCCGTCCGCCGTCCGGCGCACGGCCCGGCTGACCGAGCGGGAACGCGCCGTCCTCGTCCTCATGGCCGAAGGGCTCGCCAACGCCGACATCGGCGCCCGGATGCATCTGAGCACCGGCACCGTGAAGGGCCATGTCAGCGCCGTTCTCGGCAAGCTCCGGGTCGGCAGCCGCGTCGAGGCGGCGCTGATCGCCGAACGCGCGGGCCTGCTCACGCCGTCGCGGGACGGCCGTGCCGGATGAGTGCGCGACGGCCCCAGCCCGCTCTGCTCGACGCCGCCCTGGTCCTGGCCGCGCTGGCCGACGCCGCGGTCCACGTCCACGCCGCGGCGCGCGGGGGCACGGTCTGCGCGCTGCTCGCCGCCCTGGCCTTGGCGCTGCGCCGCCGACTGCCCTTCACGACGTTCGTGCTCACGCTCCCGAGCGCCCTGATCGGCGACGTGGTGATCGCCCCGATGACCGCGCTGTACACGCTCTCCTCGCTCAGCCGCCACCGCCCGCTGCTGGCCGGCTGCGCCCTGGTCTACGCGCCCACGGACTTCCTGCCCTGGCCGTGGTCGTCCCTGAAGGCCGCCGAACTCACCCGCACCGGCAGCCTGTTCCACCTCAGCTACACCCTGGCCACCGCGGCCGCGCCCGTCTTCCTGGGCCAGCTGGTGCAGGCCCGACGCGACCTGTCGCTCCGGCTCGCCGAGATCTCCGAAGCCCGCGAGTACGAACGGCTGCTGACCGCCCAGAGCGTGCTCGCGAAGGAACGCGCGCAGCTCGCCCGGGAGATGCACGACGTGGTGTCCCACCAGGTCAGCCTGATCGCCGTGCAGGCCGGGGCGCTCCAGGTGGCCGGCCCCGACGCCGAGACCAGGAAGGCCGCGGCGACGATCAGGCGGCTGGGTGTGGAGACCCTCGACGAGCTGCGCCACATGGTCAGCGTGCTGCGCGCCTCCGACAGCCGCCCCACCGAGCTCACCCCCCAGCCGTCCCTCGCCGACCTGCGCCGGCTGGTGGACGGCAGCGGCATCGACGCGGAGCTGAAGACGGACCTTCCCGAAGACCTCCCTCCCCCGGTGCAGCGCGCCGTCTACCGCACCGTGCAAGAGGCGCTGACCAACATCCGCAAGCACGCGCCCGGCGCCCGGGCGACCGTCCGCATCGAGCACAGCGGCGGCACCCTGCGCGCCACGGTCGCCAACACGGCCCCCACCCGGAGCGCCCTCCCGCTGCCCAGCGCCCGGCACGGCCTGGCCGGTCTGCGTCAGCGCGCCGAACTCCTCGGCGGCACCGTCACCGCCGGGCCCACGGCGGACGGGGGCTACGAACTCCTCCTGGAACTGCCGACCGGCGACCCGTCGTGACCGCCTACGGCAGGTGGGCGGGCGGCCTGTGCCGGTGGCCTCCGACACGCGCCCGCGGTCGAGCGTGCCACGAGGGAACCGGGATGCCCGGACGACCGCCCCGCGCCGTCAGGACCTCCATCGCACATAGGACTTGAAGATCGGTCCGGGCAGCCGGGCGGCGAGCCGGTCCTGACTCTGGCGGGACAGACCGGCGAACGCGCAGCCGATCGCCGGGCCGGCCAGCAGGGTGATGAGGGTGGCGACCAACGCGGCGTCGATCACGCTCTCCCTCTGGTAGCCGCCGAGGGCCAGGGCACGGACCCGGATCCGCCTTCCCGCCTTGCCCTCCGCCCAGTGCAGGGCCGCGGCCGTGTCGACGAGGCTTCCGTCCTCGGCGACGAACAACCCGGAGCAGGCCCTGCTCTTGACCCCCCTGCTGCCCGCCTCCCGATGGCACTCGCGGGCGGTGAACTCGCCCGGGGTGCCCGCCCATCCCACCGCGGAGACCTCCACCGTCCCCAGCAGCAGGATGCCGATCACGAGGGCGGCGGACCCGCACCACCACAGGAGGCGCCGGAGCGGGGAGGCGGCGGACCGGTCCGCTCGATCGGCCAGTTTCTGCAGGGTCCGCTGCCGTTGCGCACCGGTGTGCCATCCGGCGGCCCCCGGGGCGCCGGGCGCGCGGTGGACGCTCGCGGCGGCGGCCGCGGCCCTGCGGCGCCGCACTCGCCGGCGCAGCGCCGCCCGGTGGTGGAACCTCGCCACACCTGCCTCCCGCCCGGCCGCGCCGTCACCGTCGGCGGGCCGGCTTGGTCGTCGACGTCGGCCCGTGGTCGGCGTCGGCCCGCCATCGTCGCCCGTCTCAGAGGCGACTGAACGTCTCGATGTCCTCGGTGAACTCCTCGATCGCCTGGGCGGTGAGCGTGGGCCGGGTCTCGGCGACGGCCTCGAGGTAGTCCTCGGTGGTGGCCGGGCGGCCCTGCCGATGCGTGACCTCGCGTTCGAAGGCGGCCTGCGCCCCCTTGCGGGCGGCGAACTCGATGTCGGCCGGGGTGAACAGCTCACTGGCGGCCACCAGTTGCGCCACGTCCACCGAGTCGGTGGTCCGGAGGTAGCGGTCCCAGATCGCCGAGCGGGCCGTCGCGTCGGGGGGTCCGATCGGGATGACGTAGTCGAACCGGCCCGGCCGCAGGAACGCCGGGTCGAGGGAGCGCACCGAGTTCGTGGCGCAGGCCAGCAGCCGGGAGTCGTGCTCGCGGAAGCCGGGGATGAGCTTCAGCAGTTCGTTGGTGACCCCGTGTCCGGGGTCCACCGCCATGCCGGAGCGCACGCCCGCGATCTCCTCGACCTCGTCGATGAAGAGCAGCACCGAGTCCAGTTCCGCCAGGTCCGCGAACACCTCCCGCAGCGCCGCCGCCAGCCCCTCGTTCGTGTCGGCGGCGAGCCGGGACGGGAAGAGTTCCACGAACGGCCAGCTGAGCCGGGAGGCCACCGCCTTGGCGAAACTGGTCTTGCCGGTGCCGGGCGGGCCGAACAGGATGACCCCCTTCGGCGGGGCGACGCCGTAGCGGTCGGCGAGTGCCGGCTCCGCCAGCGGGAGCACGACACGTCGTTCGACGACCTGCTTCTCCCGTTCCATGCCGGCCATCGCGTCCCAGAGTCCCTCGGGAAGCATGCGACCGCCCAGCTCCGTGAGGGCGCCGGCGTCGGAGGGTCCGTGCGGTTCGAGTTTCTCGTAGTAGACCAGGTCGTCCCGGAACCGGTAGCCGCAGTGTTCCAGGGCTGTGCTCCCGGCGGCACCGGGGGGCAGCAGGGCGCTGACACGACGTACGCCCACGGCCCTCAGGCGCCGTTCCAGCTCGGTGAGGAGGGCGCTGCCGATGCCGCGCCGGCGCCACCGGGCGGCGAGCGCCACCAGGAGGACCCAGCCGCGCTGGCCGCTCGCCTGCGCCGCGGCCATGCCCACCAGTTCGTCGCCCACGACGGCGACCACGGCGTTCTGTCCGGCCCGGGCCTCGGCCATCACCTCCGAGACCGGGAAGACCGGATCCTCGTTGGCCTGCCGGCTCTCCTCCCAGATCAGGATCGCCTGGTCCAGATCGTCGTCGCGATAGTCGCGCAGGTGCCATGCGGGCATCGCAACCACCTCACCGCTCCCGGCAGTCCATTGTCTCCGCTGGACCGCCGGGCGTCGAGCCAGGCGGGCCGGGCGGGTGCGGTAGGTGTCCACCCCGGTTCGTCAGTGGAGCGAGCTCGAGTCGAGGTGGGCGAACACGACCACGTTGTCCTGGTAGCCGTCCTTGGCGCGGTCGTACTTCCCGCCGCAGGTGATCAGCCGCAGCTGGGGAGTCGCGGTGTCCGCGTAGACCTTGTCGTCGGGGAAGGCCGCCTTGCTGAAGGAGTCGATGGCGTCGACCTTGAAGCGGGCCACGGTGCCGTCCGCGCGGGTGATGTCCACGACGGCTCCGGGTTCGAGCGAGGGCAGCTCGGCGAAGACCGCGGGACCGGTCTTGGTGTCCAGGTGACCGACGACGACCGACGCTCCGCGCTCGCCGGGTGCGGGACCGCCCTTGAACCATCCGACCAGGTTGGTGTCGTTGGCCGGCGGTGGGTTCAGTTGTCCCGAGGCGTTGAGGGACAGTTGGGTGAACGGCGCGTTCACCCCGATGTCCGGGATCGACAGCCGCGTCGGTTCCGAGCGGAGGAGTGACCTGCCGTCGGCTGCGGTGCCGGAGCCGGGGGTTCTGGTGCCGGCGCTGGGGGTTCCGGCGCTGATGCCGGGAATTCCGTTGCTGGCGCCGGGAGTTCCGGCGCTGATGCCGGGAATCACGTTGCCGGTGCTGGGAGTTCCGGTGCGGGCGTCGGCGCTCGGCGCGGGCTGCGCCGGCAGCAAGGGCGGCGCGGGCGGCGCGGCTTCCAGGGAGGCGACCGCCACCGGACGGTTCGTGTGCTTGGGGTGCGCCACGGGCGCGGTGACGAGGGAGTTGTGAATGAGCGCGATGCCCAGCCCGACCGCTGCCGCGGGCCACAGCAGGCGGAGCCGGTAACGACGCGTGGCGGGCTTGGTCCCGCTCTGCTCCGTCTGGGGCGGCTGCTGAGAAGCCATGGACGGTGCCTTTCGTCAAGAGAGGTGGTACTGGCCGCGGGCGACGGTTCGGGTCGGCCGCCGCTGCCGCGGCCTGCTCTGCCCTCCGGGGGGAGGTGACGCAGGCCGCGGCAGCCCAGCGACAAGCAAGATCAGTCCGATCAGGCCGCGGACGGACCCGACGCCTGACGGCGGCGGAGCATGTACGCACCGGCGCCCAGGCCGCCGAGCAGCAGCGCCGCCCCGACGCCGAGGGTGGTGGTGTCGGTGGACGACTGGGCGAGCCCGCCACCGCCGGCGTGCACGCCACCGTGCGGCCGGTGCCCGCGACCCTCACCACGGTCGCCACGGTCGCCGCGGTCGCCCTGGTCACCACGGTCGCCCCGGTCGCCCCGGTCGCCCCGGTCGCCCCGGTCGCCCCGGTCGCCGCGGTCGCCCTCGTCGTCACGGCCACCACGGTCGCCCTCGTCGTCACGGTCGCCGTCGGCCTTCATCAGGGCCAGGGCTCCCCCACCGGCGTGCACGCCACCGTGCGGCCGGTGCCCGCGACCCTCGCCACGGCCCTCGCCGCGACCCTCACCACGGCCCTCGTAGCCCTTGTCATGGCCACCGCGGCCTTCGTCGTCGCCGCGTCGATCGCTCTTCCTGCCCTCGTCGCTGTCGTTGTCGTCGGAGTCCTCACCGCCGCGCTTGTCAGCCTTGGCCGCGTGCTGCTGCGAGGAGGGGGACGCGGTCATGGTCACCGCGCTCGCAGCAGGGGCGGACAACGCCACGGCCGCGGCCAGGGCCGCGGAGGTGAACAGAGTACGGGTGATACGCATGGGTGTTCCTTCCGTCACGACTGCGAGAGCCGGCCCAACGCCCACTCAATCGGGAATCGCAGCA
Organism: Streptomyces cyslabdanicus; assembly: GCF_052663305.1. Lineage (NCBI taxonomy): Bacteria > Bacillati > Actinomycetota > Actinomycetes > Kitasatosporales > Streptomycetaceae > Streptomyces > Streptomyces cyslabdanicus. Next base: position 21,829 of record NZ_JBQRUW010000073.1, on the reverse strand, counting down.
GCGACGTGATCACCTTCAGCGGAATCCTGACGCCCCACCACTTGAGCGCCGCATTCGGACTACTGACGCCCCCTCCATACCTCCGCGCGAGGGAACGGAGGCGGCCTGGGACACGGCCCGCCCTCCCTCGGCCAGGGGCGACCGAAGCCCCGCCCTCGGCCGGTCTCCCGCTGCCCCCGTCCGCCATCCGTTCGGCCCGCAGCCGATCGGTGACCGCGCACTCCACCACCGCTCAACTCCCCTGAGATGACTAGCGGTTGAGGGGCGGCCTCGGCCGGCTCCGGGCGCCGGCCGGCACCGACCAGCGGCCGTGCAGGGGGTGCTTCCACCCGACGGAGGAGTATAATTTTCATCAGTTGATGAATTACCGTTCTCCTGAGAGGAAGGGCGTGATGGAGCGGACCACGTGTTGTGTGGTGGGGGGCGGCCCCGCGGGCATGGTGTTCGCCCTGCTGCTGGCCCGCTCGGGCGTCGCGGTGACCGTGCTCGAGCAGCACGGCGACTTCCTGCGGGACTTCCGCGGCGACACCGTGCACCCTTCGACCTTGGCGCTGCTGGACGACCTGGGGCTGGCCGAGCGCTTCGCGCGACTGCCCCAGCGCCGGGTGCGCACCGTCCAACTGCCCGCCGGGCCCGGCGGGTCGATGGTGACGGTCGCGGACCTCGCGACGCTCCCCGGCCCGTACAACTACGTCGCGATGGTGCCCCAGTGGGACCTGCTCGACCTCCTCGTGGACGAGGCCCGACGCGAGCCGTCCTTCGAGGTGCGGATGAACACCGAGGCGACCGCCTTCCTGGTCGAACACGGCCGGGTCACCGGGGTGCGCTACCGCACCTCCGACGGCCGCACCGGTGAACTGCGCGCGGTCCTCACGGTCGCGTGCGACGGCCGCGGCTCGCTGGCCCGCTCCCGGCCGGAACTGGGGCTGCGCCGCTTCGACTGTCCGATGGACGCCTGGTGGTTCCGGCTGCCGCGGCACGAGGGAGACCCGAGCGGGCTGGTCGGCGGCGCGGGCGACCGCCTCCTGACCGCGATGATCGACCGCGGCTCGTACTGGCAGTGCGCCGCACTCATTCCCAAGGGGACCGACGCCGAGCGCCGCGCCGCCGGCCTCGACCGCTTCCTCGCCGACTTCGCCGCCGCCGTGCCCTGGGCCGCCGACCGCACGCACACGCTGCGCTCCTGGGACGAGGTCAAGCTCCTGGACGTGCGGCTGGACCGGCTGCGGCGCTGGCACCGCCCGGGTCTGCTGTGCATCGGCGACGCCGCACACGCGATGTCCCCGGTCTTCGGCATCGGCATCAACCTCGCCGTGGAGGACGCCGTCGCCGCCGCCCGGTACCTGGTCGGGCCGCTGCGCCGAGGGACCGTGGGCCTGCGCGACGTACGCGCCGTGCAGCGCCGCCGCCGTCCCACCACCGTCGTGACGCAGGCGCTGCAACGGGCCGCCCACGCCGGATTCATCGGGCCCGTCCTGCGGGGGCGGCAACCGCTCGGCAGCGACGACCGGGCCCGGCGCACCGCGGGCCTGCTCAGCGCCTCCCGGGCGGCCCGGCGGCTGCCCGCGTACTTCCTCGCCTACGGCGCGCTGCGCGAGCGCCCGCCGGAGAGCGCCGTCCGCCGACGGAGGCGGACGTGACGCCGCGGGGTGCGGTGGCTCAGTCGGCGTCGTCGCGCAGTGCCCGGTGGATCTCCCGCAGCGAGCCGGTCAGCCGGGCGTAGTCCTCGCCCGCCACCGGTGTGACGAAGCGGCGCTCGACGACCCCCGCGTGTACGGCCGCGGCCCGGAGGAACACGGCACGGCCTTGTTCGGTCGGCTCCACCAGGACGCTTCTGCGGTCCTCGGGGGACGGCAGGCGCCGGACCAGGCCGGCCTCCTCCATGCGGTCCACCAGGCGGGTGATCCCGCCGCTGGTGAGGGTGAGGTCGGTGGCCAGCACCCGCTGGGAGACGTCCTCGCCCGGCTGCCGGCAGAGCCGGATGAGGACCTCGAACATCGTGTGGCCGATCCCGCACTCCTGGCGCAGAGCGGTGTCGATCCGCTGCTCCAGACGCGTGGCGACCTTGATCAGCAGGCCGAAGTCGCGCACCAGCGCACTGTTCGCGGCGCGGGCGGTCTCCTCGTCCTGCCGGGTCGCGTCGTCCACCTCCCTGATGCCCTCTCTCACTTCGGTCCCGCGTGGTCCTGCCCCGCCGAGTTTACTGCCGAATCACCTACCGATGCCTCAACCACTGAGCAATCAGCCGCTGACTGGTTGATTACTGAGCAGTTGATTGCTGAGGAGTCAACGAAGTTCTATGGTGGCGGCGTCCGTACGACAGCCGGAGAGAGGGAGACCAGTGGACCTGCAGCACTGGCTCGGCCGAGCCACCCAGTCGATACAGGAGTGGGCCGACACCTTCGCCCCCTACGAGCCGCACCCGTCGCTCCGGGTCGACGACGACCGGTTCGCCGCCGCCTTCGAGGAGTTCACCGGCCGGCTGAAGGACAACTACCCCTTCTTCCATCCGTCCTACGTGGGCCAGATGCTCAAGCCCCCGCACCCCGCGGCGGTGGCCGGCTACCTCACCGCGATGCTGATCAACCCCAACAACCACGCCCTGGACGGCGGTCCGGCCACCGCCCGCATGGAACGGGAGGCCGTCGCGCAACTCGCCGCGATGTTCGGCTACGACACCCACCTCGGCCACCTCACCACCAGCGGCACCATCGCCAACCTCGAAGCCCTCTTCGTCGCCCGGGAACTCCACCCCGGGCGGGGCGTCGCCTACAGCGAGGACGCCCACTACACCCATGGCCGGATGTGCCGCGTCCTGGGCGTGGAAGGCCACCCCGTCCCCACCGACGACCGGGGCCGTACGGACCTCGGCGCCCTGGAGGAGCTGCTGGGGACCGGCCGGGTGGGCACGGTCGTCCTCACCGCGGGCACCACCGGGCTCGGGGCCGTCGACCCGATCCACGAGGTCCTGCCCCTCGCGCGGCGCCACGGCGTCCGGATCCACGTCGACGCCGCGTACGGCGGCTTCTTCACCCTGCTCGCCGGCGCCGGCGGTGACGCTGGGCTGCCGCCCGAGCCATGGCGGGCGATCGCCGGGTGCGACTCGGTCGTCGTCGACCCGCACAAGCACGGACTCCAGCCCTACGGCTGCGGTGCGGTGCTCTTCCGCGACCCGGAGGTGGGGCGCTTCTACCTGCACGACTCGCCGTACACGTACTTCACCTCCGACGAACTGCACCTCGGCGAGATCAGCCTGGAGTGCTCGCGCGCCGGGGCGTCGGCGGCCGCCCTGTGGCTCACCTTCCGGCTCCTGCCGCCCACGCCCGACGGTCTGGGCGGCGCCCTCGCGGCCGGCCGCCGGGCCGCGCTGAAGTGGGCGGACCTGATCGACGCCTCCGAGGTCCTGGAGCTGTACCAGCGGCCCGAGTTGGACATCGTCACCTACTTCCCCGCCGTGGAGCCCGCCACGCTGAGCGCCGTCGACACCGCCTCCGCGCGCGTCCTCGGCGACGGCATGACCGGCCCCGACCCCGTGTTCCTGAGCACGCTGCGGGCCGACCGCGAGGCGTTCTCGACCCGCCACCCGAAGATCGTCGCGGACGCCGACGGCGCCCGCGTCCTGCGCAGTGTCCTGATGAAGCCGGAGGCCGAGCACCACGTGGAACGGGTCCACGCCGAGGTCGAGCGGCTCGCCCTGTCGCGGTGACCGCCCGGAGGCACCGTGACCGGCCCGTTCCGGCGCACGGCGCGTAGCCCCTCCCGCCCTCGCCTGGTCAGGGTCGCCCGGTGGTGCGACGCTGGGGAGGTGAGGTGAGGTGTCCGAGGAAGGGATTCCGGGAGGGCCGATGGGACGTGACGTCCCGGCGCTGGTCTTCACCCGCGAGGACCGCCGCCGGTACCGGACCAAGATGCAGAAGTGCCTCGACGCGTTCGCGCAGATGCTGCGCGAGTCACGGTTCGAGTCCGAGCGGCCCCAGGTGGGGCTGGAGATCGAACTCAACCTGGGCGACGACGGGGCGGAGCCCGCGATGTGCAACAGCGACGTGCTCGAGGCGATCGCGGACCCCGCCTGGTCGACGGAGCTGGGCCGGTTCAACCTCGAGATCAACATCCCGCCCCGACGGCTGACGGAGGGCGGCCCGGACGCCTGGGAGTCCGAGATCCGCGCCGCGCTGAACCACGCGGAGGACCGCGCCGGTTCGGTCGGCGCGCATCTGATCATGATCGGCATCCTGCCCACGCTGCTCCAGGACGACGTCGGCGAGGCGGCGCTGTCGGAGAACCCGCGCTACCGGCTGCTCAACGACCAGGTCTTCGCGGCCCGGGGCGAGGACCTGCACATCGAGGTGGACGGCGTGGACCGGCTGCGGACCTACGCCGACACGATCACTCCCGAGGCCGCGTGCACCAGTACCCAGTTCCATCTCCAGGTCTCCCCCGAGGAGTTCGCCGGGTACTGGAACGCGGCGCAGGCGATCGCCGGGGTCCAGGTCGCGCTGGCGGCCAATTCGCCGTTCCTGTTCGGCAAGGAGCTGTGGCACGAGACCCGTATCCCGCTGTTCGAGCAGGCCACCGACACCCGCCCCGAGGAGATCAAGGTGCAGGGGGTACGGCCCCGGGTGTGGTTCGGCGAGCGGTGGATCAACAGCGTCTTCGACCTCTTCGAGGAGAACGTGCGCTACTTCCCGGCGCTGCTGCCGCTGTGCGACGAGCAGGACCCCGCGGAGACGCTGGACCGCGGCGACATCCCGGAGCTGGCCGAACTCACCCTGCACAACGGCACGATCTACCGCTGGAACCGCCCCGTCTACGCCATCGCCCACGACAAGCCGCACGTGCGGGTGGAGAACCGAGTGCTGCCCGCAGGACCGACCGTCGCCGACACCCTCGCCAACGGCGCCTTCTACTACGGGCTCACCCGCGCCCTGGTGGAGGAGGACCGGCCGGTGTGGTCGCGGATGTCCTTCTCGGCCGCCGAGGAGAACCTGCACACGGCGGCGCGGCACGGTATGGAGGCACTGCTGTACTGGCCCGGGATGGGCGAAGTACCGGTGGCCGAACTCGTGCTGCGACGGCTGCTTCCGCTCGCCCACCAGGGACTGGAGCGCTCCGGTATGGACGACGCCTGGCGCGAGCCGCTGCTCGGGATCATCGAGCAGCGGTGCGTCACCGGTCGCAACGGCGCGATCTGGCAGAAGGAGATGTTCCACCACATCGACGCCACCGCCCACTGCGGCCGGCACGAGGCGCTGCGGCGCATGACGCGGCAGTACGTCGACTACATGCACCTCAACGCCCCGGGCCACACGTGGCCGGTGGACTGACGGAGGCGTCGGGACGGGCGGTGGCCCTGCGGACCCGGGGATCTCGGGGCCGGGGACCTCCTAGTTGCGTTGATGTGCAAGTATAGTGGAGGTCCGCCGCCGGCATCGAGGAGGTGAGAGACATGGACTCCAGTAGTAGTCCGGGCCGCCCAAGGCCCCGCGTTCCCATGTCCCCCAGCTCCCCGGGCATCCGGTAGCCCGCGGCCCCGCGCCGCGCAGGCGGCCGCCGTGCCCTCGTCCTGCCCCACTCTCCCGGGGCGAGGGGAGGTTCCCTCGTGAACCTGACCACGTTCGACTTCGCCCTCCGGCTCGCGGCCGGCGTCGGCTGCGGCGCCCTGATCGGCGTCGAGCGCCAATGGCGCGCCCGTATGGCCGGCCTGCGCACCAACGCCCTGGTGGCCTGCGGCGCCACCTTGTTCGTCCTCTACAGCGAGGCGGTCGGGGACTCCGGCAGCCCCACCCGGGTCGCCTCCTACGTCGTCTCCGGCATCGGCTTCCTCGGCGGCGGGGTGATCCTGCGTGAGGGCGGCGGCGTCCGTGGCCTCAACACGGCGGCCACGCTGTGGTGTTCGGCGGCGGTCGGGGTGCTCGCCGCCTCAGGCCGGCTCCAGCTGTGCCTGCTCGGCACGGCGGTGGTCCTGGCCGTGCACCTGGTGTTGCGCCCGGCGGGCCGGCTGATCGACCACGTCCCGCAGCGCGACCCGGACCACGAGGGCGTACGGGCCACGGTGCACCTGGTCTGCGACCGCTCCGACGAAACCCATGTCCGCGCCCTGCTGTCGCAGGCCCTCACCGGCGGCGGGGTGGCCGCGACCGGGTTGCGGGTGCGGCGTGACGACGGCGAGACCACGGTGGTGCAGGCCGCCGTGTCCCTGGCCGGGGACCCGGCGCGCGGTCTGGAGCATCTGGTCGCACGCCTGGCCCTGGAGCCCGGCGTCCGGGACCTGCACTGGCATCTGGACGACGCGCCCCTCGGCACGGAGGGGAAGGTGGTGGCGGCATGAGCGACCTCGACGTGCTGCGCGCCCGCCGCGCCGTCCGCCTGGCGGCCCGGCAACTGGCCGAGGACGCCCCGAAGCTCGCCCGCGGCTCCGCGACCGCCTACCGGGCCGGCCTCGCCGTCCGCGCCGCCGCACTGCACAGGGCGGCGCTGGCCGCCTGGTCCTCCGGCATACCCGAGGACGTCATCGCGGCCGACGGACTCCTGCCGCGGGCCGTGGTACGCCGCTGGATCGCGGCCGGACAGCCGTCGCGACGCCCCTGCGACAGCCGGCGCTGACCGCCGACGCCGGTGCCCGCGCGGGCAGCCGACACGACCGGCCTCGCCCTGCCCACCGAACCCCGCGACAGACCTGTCGCGACCGACGACGCCACGGCGAAGTACCGGCGAGCACCCGGACCGGTCCGAGCGGACGACGCCCGGTGTCCCGTGCGCGAGCGGCGGATTGTGTCCGCCGCGACGCGCGAGCCCCCGTGGTCGGGGGGCCGGATCCCGTGCCCTCGGTCGTCACGCTGTCCGAGGAACACCTGTATCCGTCGGGCCCCGTCCGGTAGATGTGGGACGGCTCCGCCCGTTCTCGTCCGCATCCTACCCGGTGGTGATCATGGAATCCCACCCCCACCCGTGCCCGCGGCCGCCCTCGGCCCGCCCCGCCGAGCCCGTGCTCGCCGGCACCGCCCGCCGGGGCTCGGGTCCGGCCGCCACCCTCCCGTCCAACGCGAAAGGCCGGCCTTCCCCGTATGAGCATCCCTTTCGAACTCCCCGCCGAGGACCGCGTGTCGAGTCCCCACACCGGCTACACCCGGGCGCACTGGGCAGCGGTGGCGGACGGGCTCACGGCGGCGGCCTGGCGGTGGAGCACCCCCGGTGACGCCCTGCTCGACCTGCCGGGGCGGCCCTCCCGTTCGGGAACGCGGTCCGACGGTCTCGAGGGGTATGCCCGCACCTTTCTCGCCACCGCCTTCCGCGTGGCCGGTGCCGACGGCGACGACCCGCACGGCCTTCTGGAGCGCTACGCGCGCGGCCTCGCCGCGGGCACCCGTACGCCCGGCCGCGACGACATGGAGTCCTGGCCCTCGATCCTCGACCACCACGTACAAGGCCAGCCGATGGTCGAGTCGGCGTCGGTCGCGCTCGGCCTGCGGCTGACCGCGCCCTGGCTGTGGAAGCACCTCGACGACGGGGTGCGGGACCGGGCGGAGGCCTGGCTGCGCGGGGCGCTGCGGCACACGCCCGCGCCGAACAACTGGTACCTGTTCCCGTTCACCGTCGCGGGGTTCCTGGACTCGGTGGGGCGCGGCGACGCGGAGACCGCCCGGGCCCGGGAGCGCGCGCTGGACCTGCTGGAGGGCTGGTACGCGGGCGACGGCTGGTACTCCGACGGCGACGGCCGCGCCTTCGACCACTACAACGGCTGGGCCCTGCACCTGTACCCGGTGCTCGACGCCCACCTCGGCGACGACTCCGCGCTTCTCGCCCGCTGCGGGGACCGGTTGCGCGCGCATCTGGAGAGCCTCTCGCTGATGTTCGGCGGGGACGGTGCCCCCGTGCACTACGGGCGCTCCCTCACCTACCGTTTCGCCGCCTCGGCCGCGGTCGGGCTCGGCGCCCTGACCGGCCACACGCCGCTGGCTCCGGGTACCTCGCGCCGGCTGATGAGCGGCACTCTGCGGTATTTCCTGGACCGGGGGTCGCTGACCGGTGACGGTCTGCTGAGCCTGGGCTGGCACGGTCCGCACGAGGCCACGCTGCAGGCGTACTCGGGGCCGGCCTCCCCCTACTGGGCGTCGAAGGCGTTCGTGTCGCTGCTGGCGCCGGCCTCCCATCCGCTGTGGACGGCGGTGGAGTCGCCCGCGCCGGTGGAGGAGCGCGACCGGGTGCTCGCCCTGCCGGCCGCCGGGCTGCTGGTGCAGGCGACCCGCGCCGACGGGATCGTACGGCTGCACAACCACGGCAGCGACCACGTCGGTCCGCACCTGGGCGACGCGGCGGCCGGCGACGACCCGCACTACGGGCGTCAGGCGTACTCGACCCGGACCGGCCCGACGGCGCCGGGGAACGTCGCGGACAACCATCTGTCGGTGGAGGTGGACGGCCGGCCCAGCACCCGGCGCCGCGTCCGTCCGCTGGGCGCCGGCCACGGCGACGGCTGGGGCTGGGCGGCGTCCTGGCACCGGCCGGTCTTCGTCACCGGCCCCCCGATGGTGCCGGGCCTGCGGGTGGAGAGCGTCACGGTGGCGTACGGACGTCACGAGCTCCGGGTGCACCGGGTGGTCGGAGCCCCGGCCGGCTCCCGCGTCACGCACACCGGCTGGGCCACCGGACCGGAGCAGGACGCCGTCTCGGCGCTGCACGGGCTGCACGGCTGGGACCCCTCCCCCGGCACGGTCCGCGCCCCCCAGGGCACCGCCTACACCCGGTGGGCCCGGGTGCCGCGCCTCACCGGCCGGACGGAAGGCACGTCCGTGCACGTCAGTCTCGCCACACTGACCGCCGAGCGGGACCCGGAGCCCGCGGTGGAGGCCGTGTCCCGATGCGTGGCCGACGAGACCGGTGTCGAGGTGACCTGGGCCGGCGGCGCACGCACCCGGATCGCCTTCGCCCCGCTGACCGTGTCGCACGACGGGAACCGTGAACTCCCGGGCGCCGTCCATGCGTAATGAACGTGAGCGTGGGCAGCCTCGTCTGTGAAAAAGCAGTGCGGGGTTGTGAGCGTGTGGTGCGCCGAGCGCACGACGGACCGTCAGATTCACGCTCTGCACCGGGACTTGACCGCCTAAATGGTAGATATCACGCAATCTGCCTTATGTAGCGAACACATAACGGTTAACGGGCCGGCGGCGGCAAGCAACACCCCGCATATCAGGGCGCAACCAAGTGGCGAACGCTGCTGGGCACTTGCCCTCATGGAGTTGCGGAGGGTCCCCTAAGTGAGTGATAGCATCCCCGCGTCTGTGACCTTGGTCCACTCGGCTCGCGCACCGCATTGAGGTCGGTCTGTTCTCAACGCGACAGCGGTCGGGTCGCTTTGAGTGGTTGCGCCACGGACTCCCACGAGGTGCCACCCACCCACGGCTGCAGACCAAACGCCAGGAAAGGTTTCCATGATTCGAGACGCACTTGTGTGGTGCCTGGTTGCCGCGGTGGTGCTCGCCGTCGCCGCGGCCCTGGTGCTCTATCGTCGGAACAATGCCATCACGACGAAAAAGAGCCAGGCCGAGGCTGCCTACACGCAGAAGTTGAGCGAGGCCGAGGGGCAACTTGCCACGGTGTGGCATGAATTGCAGCGCCACAAGGCCGAGCACGACCAGACCATCCGAGAGGCCGAAGAGGGGGCGGAGGAAAGCACCAAGGCCGTCCTCAAGGGCTCCGCGCGCTTTCTGCAGAGCCTCGCGGCCGAGCAGTTGGCACTTCTTGAGGAGATTCAGCGGAAGTACGGCGGACACGCCGTGCTGGCGGATCTGCTGGAAGTGAACCACGCCAATGCGCAAATGGCGCGTAAGGCTCAGGGCATTGCCGTGATGTGCGGTGCGCCGCTGGGTCGCCGCAGTAAGCCCGCCAGTGTTTATGACGTGGTGCGCAGCGCGCAGGGTCAGATTCGCAACTTCCGCCGTGTCGAAATCATGCAGCAGACCGGTTTCGCGTTGAAGGCGTCCGCCGTTTCCCCGGTCGCTCTCGCGGTCGCGGAACTCCTCGACAACGCCGCCAGTTTCTCCCAGCAGGGTTCGCCGATCGAGGTGACCTTCCAGCGGGTGCAGAAGAACCTGTGCATCGTCATCGACGACGCCGGTGTCGGCATGAACGACGAGGACCGGCTCAAGGCGTCCACCCTGCTGGCGGGCGAGTTGCGCCCCCGGCTGTCCCAGCTGGGCAACCAGCCGAAGTTCGGTTTCCCCGTCATCGGCCTGCTCGCCCAGCAGTACGGCTTCCGGGTGGACGTCACCGGCATCTCCCGCTACGGCGGTGTCCGGGCGGTCGTCCTGCTGCCGGAGGAACTGTGGACCGAGGAGGACATCACGCCGCCCGAGATCTCCCAGGTCAGCCCGATCCGCAGCGCGACGGGCCGCTCCGAGGCCGGGACGCGTACCGCGCACGGCCTGCCCAAGCGGGGGTCCCGCCAGGTGCCCATAGCCAGTGTTCCCGACGCCGTTCCCGACGCCGTTCCCAACAGCGACCACCGGGCCGAGCCCGTCGCACCGTCGGACGAGGCCGGCCGCGCCGGCCGAAGCCTGGGAGCCTTCCAGCGCGGCACGATCTCGGGCCGGAACCTCTCCGCGGCTCCGTTCGAAGGGTCCGATAACGCATGACCAGCGACCTGTCGTGGATGCTCGAGGACATCGTGAGCAACGTGCCGAAGGCGCGGCACGCTGTTCTGCTGTCCGCAGACGGTCTCCCCCGCGGAGCGACCGACGGCATGTCGGAGAAGGACGTGCGCACCATATCCGCCGCCATGGCGGGGATGCAGGCGCTGAGCCGGGCGACCTCCCACTTCGCCGGTCCGGGTGAGGACAGGCAGTGGAACCAGACGATCATCGAGTTCTCCCACGGCTGGATCTTCCTGATCGGGGCGGGGCAGGGTGCCTACCTCGCCGCGGCCGCGGCGCCCGACGTCGACATGCAGCAGATCTCCTTCCGCATGCACCGGCTCGTCGCCAGGCTCGGCAACAACCTCACCTCGCCGCCCCGGGTGAACGCGGAGGCCGCGGCCGAGCGTTCCGGCCGTGCCGGGGGCCACCAGGGCGCCAGGCGGGGAACCGGCCTCCCGATCGCCGAACTCGACGAGGCGGTCGGCGCGGTGCGGGGAGCCCGCCACGCGGTGCTGCTGGGCGCCGACGGTCTGCCCCGCGGGGCCACCACGGGCATGAGCCAGGACCTGGCGGACACGATCTCGGCGGCGATGACGGGCATCCACGCCTACAGCCGCGCCACCTCGCAGTTCGCCGGTGTGCACGAGCACGCCCGATGGCGGCAGACGGTCATCGAGTTCCAGCACGGCTGGATCTTCCTGATCTCGGCCGGTCACCGCGCCTTCCTGGCCGCGGCGGCCGACCACGACGCCGACATCGAGGAGTTCACGACCCGGCTGCACCAGGTGGTGCCCCGGCTGAGCGCCCACCTGTCACCGCACGGGGCGGTGAGCAGCCAGTGAACAACGAGCCCGATCTCGAGCTGACCTCGGCATTAGTACCACTGTTCGTGGTCACGAACGGGCGTTCCCTGCCCCCGGACCACGCCTACGAGCGCACGACCCTGGTGTCCGCCGAGGACGGTGTCTCCGCCGCCGGCCTCATGCTTTCCCCGGAGGCGGGCCAGGTTCTGGAGATGGTCACGGACGGCTTTCTGTCCGTCGCCGAAGTGGCCGCTCATACGCACCTGCCGCTGGGGATCGTGCGGATTCTTCTGGCGGAGTTGGAAGAGGGCGGCCTCGTCATCACGAGGAAGCCCGTCCCCCGCGCCGAACGTGTCGATCGGGAAATCCTCAGCGCGGTACTCGATGGCCTCAAAGCCCGATTCGGAGCGTGATACGTGTACCTGGATTCAGCCGTCTCCACCGCGGTCAAGATCCTTGTGGTGGGCCACTTCGGAGTCGGGAAGACCACGTGCATCGGAAGTATCTCCGAGATCGAGCCTTTGCGGACCGAAGAGGAGATCACCGAAGCGAGTGTGGGATTTGACGATCTGTCGGGAACTCCGGACAAGACGACCACGACGGTCGCCATGGACTTCGGCCGTCTGACCATCAGCGACGAGGTGGTGCTCTACCTCTTCGGAACGCCTGGTCAGGAACGGTTCAAAGAGATGTGGGAAGAGCTGTCCCGGGGTGCTCTCGGCGCCCTGGTGCTGGTCGACCCCGAGCGGCTCTCCGAGTCCTTCCCGGTCCTCGACCTGGTCGAGCGTTTCGGCCTGACCTACGCCATCGGCGTCAACCGCTTCGAAGGCACCACCGACTACCCGCTCGCGGAGGTGCGCGAGGCGCTGAACCTGTCCGCTCAGACCCCCGTCGTCACCTGTGACGTACGGGACGAGAACTCCGCGGCGCAGGCCCTCATCACCCTCGTGCACCACCTTCTGTCCCTCATTTCTTAGGAGCGACCCGCACATGCAGCAGCATCCCGGCATACAGGGGCCTCCTCCCGGCTGCCCCGCCCACGCCAACGTCCCGGTCTACGGACCGCAGTTCGGCTCCGATCCCGACAGCCTCTACGAGTACCTGCGCACCCTCGGCCCGAGCGCGCCGGTCGACGTCGCCCCGGACGTCCAGGTCGAGCTGGTCACCAGCTACGACGCGGCGCTGTACATCCTTCAGAACCCCGCCTCGTTCGTCCGGGACTCCCGGCGCTGGAACGCGCTGAACCAGGGACGTGTCCCCGAGGACAGCCCGGCGGTGCCGATGATGGGGTACCGACCCAACGCGCTGTTCAGTGACGGCGCGGCGCACGCCCGGCTGCGCCAGGCGGTCACGGACAGTCTGGCCAGCGTCAACGAGCTGCACCTGGTGCGGCAGACCCAGCAGTCCGCCGACTACCTGATCAGCCGGTTCAGCACCGACCGCCTGGGCCAGGCCGAGTTGATGGCCGACTACGCCCAGCCACTGCCGCTGCTGGTCTTCAGCGACCTGTTCGGGTGCCCGCCGGAGATCGGCGACCGCGTCATCGTCGGCATCAGCGGCATCTTCGACGGCACCCCCAACTCCGACCAGGTGCTGGCCGAGGCGCTCGGGGAGCTGATCGCCCTCAAGCGGCGCCGTCCCGGGCAGGACCTGACCACCCGTCTGATGGAGCACGCCGCGGGGCTGACCGACGAGGAGGTGCTGCACCAGCTGGTGACCCTGCTCTCCGGAGGCACCGCTCCCCTGGCGGCGGCCATCGGCACGAGCAGCGCGCTGATCCTCGACGAGCAGTGGCAGGCCGGCCTGCCGATCGAGGACGCCGTCACCCAGGTCCTGTGGAACTACGCGCCGATCGCCAACTACGCGGCCCACTACCCGACGCACGACGTGGAGTTGGGCGGCAGGACGCTCAAGGCCAACGACCCGGTCCTGATCTCCTTCGCGGCGGCCAACACCGATCCCCGGCTGGCCGAACACCGTGAGCAGCTCAGCGCGAAGGCGCATCTGGCCTTCGGCGCCGGCCCGCACGCCTGCCCGGCCAAGGACCCGGCGTTCATGATCGCCGTGACCGCCGTCGAGTCCCTCCTCAACCGGCTGCCCGACGTCGAAGTGCGGGTGCCGTTCAAGGACCTGAGCTGGGTTCCGGCACCGTGGAGCCGTTCGCTGGTCGCGCTCCCGGTCCGGTTCACGCCCCGGGTCGTGGCGCCTGCGCCCGCTCAGGCGCAGGCGGCCACCCCCGCGCCGCTCGCCTCCACCGCACCGCCCCGACCTGCGGCGACGTCCGCGGCCAAGCCCAAGGCCGGCATGTTCAGCCGCTTCCTGGCGTGGACTCGAGGGGAGTGACGAAGGCAACCCCGACCGGCATAGTCATCTCGTATGTTCAAGCCACCGCTGGGGTATGCATGGCGGCTGATACCTAGAAAGGAGCCGTCGTGGAGACAGCGGTAACTCCGCCCCCCGACAGACGTTTTGCGGTCTCGCTCTTCTCTCGTCTACGGACGTCGAAGGGCCAGGCCAACCCCTTTCCGATCTACGCGGAGCTTCGGTCGAGGGGCGGAGTCGTCGCGGCGCCCTGGGGAGGTCATCTCGTGACGCGCTTCGACCTGTGCGATCAGGTCCTGCGCAACCGGGACTGGCTGGAGCCGGACGCCCGCTGGCGTGAACAGCAGGGGGACGGCACCCGTTGGACCGCCCCCTCCTCACGCGAGATGAGCAGGACGCTGCCCGCCCTCAATCCCCCCGAACACACCTGGGTGCGCCGGTCGGCCGGCATGTTCGACCGCACCTCCCTGGAGGAGATCCGTGGCACGGTGAGCCGTATCACGGGTCGGCTCATGGACTCTCTCGCCGATCAACTGCGCGAGGGAGAGGCCGATTTCAACGCCCTGGTCAGCGAGGAACTGCCGGTCGCCACCATCGGGCACTGGCTGGGCCTGCCGAGCGCCGACTTCCCGCGGCTGCGCGAGCTGACCCACGACCAGGTCTTCACCCAGGAGTTGCTGCCCTCGGCCAGCCAACTGGCGCTGTCCGACGCGGCCACGGCCGAACTGCGCACCTACTTCCTGGAACTGGTCCGCGAACGGCGTGCCCACCCGGGCGACGACCCCGTCTCCCGCTGGATCACGCTCTGGGACGACATGGAGAGCGACCGGGACAGGGCGGACGAGGCCGTCTACTTCCTGGCGCTGTTCGTGCTGCTGGCGGCCCTGGAGACGACGTCCACCCTCTTGTCCACCATGACCCTGCTGCTCCTCGAACACCCCCGGCAGTGGAACCGGCTCACCGTCACCCCCGACCTGGTGCCGGCCGCCGTGGAGGAGTCGTTGCGCTACGACCCGCCCACCCATGTGATCAGCCGGGTCTCCTCCAGGGACACCGAACTGGGCGGTGTCGAGGTGCGCAAGGACGAGATGGTCCACCTCATGGTGGGAGCGGCCAACCGCGATCCCGCCAAGCACGAGGATCCCGAGTTGTTCAACCTGCACCGCAAACCGGCACACCTGGCCTTCAGCGGCGGCATTCACTACTGCCTCGGCGCACCCCTGGCCCGGCTGGAGGCCCAGACCCTCCTGCACCACCTGGTCGGGCGCTTCCCGAACCTCACGCTCGTGCGCCGTCCCACGTGGGCGCCGCGCGTGGCGTTCCGGCGCCCGCTGAACCTGGATGTCGCTCTCATATGATCGAAATGACCAATATCCTCGATACCTTCCCTTACAAAGCGATACACGTCGAGCAGGACGGACCGGTGCTCCAGGTCCGGCTCAACCCGTCGGCGCAGGACAGCTCGCTGACCGTCGCGGCTCTCGACGACCTCCTCTCCCTGCTCAACAGCCTCCATGACCGGCCCGACATCCGGGTGTTGCTGCTGTCGGCGGTGGGCGACGACTTCTGCCTCGGCGCCGATCGCGACGAGTTCCGGGCGGCACTGGCGGAAGACCCGACCGGCGGTGCCATGCGCCGCATCGTGGACAAGGCCTACCGGGTGTGCGACGCCCTGGAGAACTCGCACGCGGTGACGATCGCCAGACTCCACGGCAAGGTCGTGGGCGCGGGACTGGCGCTCGCCTCCTTCTGCGACCTGCGCGCGGGAGCGGACACCTGCCGGTTCCGCATGCCGGAGATCGCCCTCGGTCTGCCCCCTGCCTGGGGAGGGGCCATGGGCCGCCTGGTCGCCGAGGGCGGGTCCGCCAGGATCCGCGAACTGATGCTCACCTGCGAGCCGTTCGACGCGGCCACCGCCCACCGGCTCGGGCTCCTGCACAAGGTCGCGCCCGTGGAGGAGCTGGACGCGGCCGTCGACACCTGGATCAGGCCCCTCGTCCGGCGCGCGCCGGAGGCCCTCACCCTCACCAAGCGCATGCTCGCCGGCTACGCGCGGGCGGACCGCACCGCCGATGTGGCGCTGCTCGACGCCCATCTCCTCACCGCGCAGCTCAACCAGGGCCGTGCGGTGGCCCAGCGCTGACCGCGTTCTCGGTCCGTACGCGCCCGACGCCTGCCCGGTGTCGGGCGCGTACGGCGTTTCCGGCGTCCGTGACGACGACGGGCCGGCCGTCGCCGTGCGCTCGCCGTCGCCGCGTCACACCTCTGGCCCCGGGGACCTACCGAACGGTATACAAGCCCGGTCGAACGTGCGACGGCGGCGCCGCCCGGTGCCGGCCGCGTGCGATGTCCCGGCCCAGGGGGAGGAACTGATGGTTCATCGGGAACGTTCGGGTGTGGCGGCCGCGAAGCGGCGGTGGCCGGTCGCGGTGGGGGCGGCGCTCGGCGGATGCGCGCTCGTCGCCGCCTCCGCGGTGCCCGCCTCGGCGCACGGCACCGGGCCCGGCGCGGGATCCGGCCCTGGCGGGCACTACGTGTCGCTCGGGGACTCCTACACCTCCGGCCCCGGAATCCCCGGGCAGGTCGATGCCGACTGCGGGCGTTCGGACCGCAACTACCCGTCGATCGTGGCGGCCGAGCGGAAGGTCGCCTCGTTCCGGGACGTGAGCTGCGCCGGGGCGACGACCGAGGAGATGTGGAAGCCGCAGGGCGCCAACGACGCCCAGCTCAACGCCCTGCGCAAGGACACCGACCTGGTGACGGTCCAGATCGGTGGCAACGACGTCGGGTTCGGCTCCATCATCGCCACCTGCGCCGCGCTCGGCTCCCAGCAGCCGACCGGAGACCCCTGCCGCCGCCACCACGCCTCGTCCGGCATCGACCGGCTGACGCTCGACATCGCGCGGACGGCACCGAAGGTGGACCGTGTGCTGCGGGCCGTGCACGCCCGGGCGCCGCACGCCCGGGTGCTCGTCGTCGGCTATCCGGACCTGCTGCCCGACGACGGCAGCGGCTGCTTCCCATCGGTGCCGTTCGCCTCGGGGGACTTCCCCTATCTGCGGGACACCGAGAAGCGGCTGAACACGATGCTCCGCCTGGTGGCCGCGTGGAACCGCGCGGAGTACGTCGACACCTACCGGCCCACGGTCGGCCACGACATGTGCAAGACCCCCGCGGACCGCTGGATCGAGCCGTTGCAGCCGGCCTCCCCCGCGGCCCCGGCCCACCCCAACGCCCAGGGCGAACAGGCCATGGCCCGCGCGGTGCTGGAGGCGCTGGGCAAGCGGCACGGGCAAGGCTGAGTCACGACGGCGGTGTACGGCGACCGGTCACCCGCCGCACACCGCCGTCGGCGCGTTCGACCGACATGCCCGAACCAGCTCCCCCTGGTACACCCACGGGCAAGCATGGGTTGACTGAGGTCATCTCGCCTTCGCTGGTGGCGGGCCGCGCCTCGTAGCCGCGGACCGGCCGACGGCCGGGCGCTTGCCGGACCGGGCGTTCAGGTGTGTGCGAGTTGGAGCACGGCGATGCCCGCCACCACGGTGACGCTCGCGGCCAGCCGTCGGGCGCCCAGCCGCTCGCGGAAGAACACGGTCCCGAGCAGCGCGGCGATGACGATGCTCGTCTCGCGGAGGGCGGCGATGGACGCCAGGTCGCCGTGATCCTGCGCCCATACCACCAGTGCGTACGCGGTCAGTGAGAGCAACCCACCGGTCAGTCCGCGCATCGTGGCGCACCGCAGCCGGGGCACGAGTGCGCGCCCGCGCAGCGCGAGGGCGCCGGCGCAGAAGAGCATGCCCTGCAGCAGGAAGCTCCAGGCTATGTAGCCGAAGACGCTGTCCGAGCGCCGTACGCCCGTGCCGTCGACGACCGTGTACGAGGCGATCATGACGCCGGTGCCGAGGGCAGCCGTCAGCGCCGGCAACCGGGTGCGGTCCGGCAAGCCGTCCGCCAGGGCGAGGGCAACCAGTCCGGCGGAAATGACCAGGACGCCGGTGAGTTCGGGGGCTGACAGCTCCTGGCCGAGAACGCTCACGGAGACGACGGCGACCAGCATGGGGGCGACGCCGCGCGCCACCGGGTACATCTGGCCGAAGTCACCGAGCCTGTACGCCTGGAGCAGCAGCGTCTGATAGGCGACCTGGAGCACGGCCGAGGCCGCGATGAAAGGCCAGGCGGCAGAGTCGGGGAGCGGGGTGAAACAGACCCAGACCGCACTGACGCCGACGAAGACGAGGTTGATCAGGGTGAAGCCGGCGAGCTTGTTCGGCATCGCGTGCGCCAGTGCGTTCCACACGGCGTGCAGCACCGCTGCGGCGAGCACCACTACGGGCACGGCTGTGCCTGCTTGCATGAACACATCCATGAGCGTCGACCGTTCCAGGAGCTGAAGCGGTTGGGAATCGGATTCCGCATTATGCTACTCGCATGGAACACCATTCCCCGACCGGGAGTCCTTCGGCCGACGCACGGACCGTTGACGTACAGAATCTCGCCGCCCACGTACGCGCCCGGCTGCCGCAACTGCGCGACGCGGAGGCCAGGGTCGCTCAGGTCCTGCTCGATCAGGGCCCCGAACTGGTCCGGCTGAGCGTCAGTGACGTCGCCGCGATGGCGCACACGGCTCCCTCCTCCGTAATCCGCGCCTGCCAGCGGCTGGGCTTCCGCGGCTATCAGGAGGTGAAGATCACGGCGGCACGGGAGGCGCCCCGGCCCACCCCGCCGGAAAGCGCCGACCCCACCTCCCGCGCGTTGGCCGACACCGTGCAAGCGGCACGCGAGGCCCTGGACGGGCTGTCCGCGACCGTCTCCCCCGACCACCTGCGCACCGCCGCCGAGGCCCTGCACGGCGCGAGCCGGATCCTGGTCGTCGGTGCGGGCCTGTCCACGGCCGTGGCCACCGACGCGGCCTACCGTCTCAGGGCCCTGGGCTGCGCCGTCGACTCCCCCACCGACCCCCTCACCGCCGAGGTGGCCGCCTCGTTGCTTCCGGCGGACGCCGTCTGCCTGGCCGTCAGCCACACCGGCGCCACCCGTACCACCGTGGACGCCGCCCGGCGGGCCCACGCGCGCGGAGCCACCGTCATCTCACTCACCAGCTACGCCCGTTCACCGCTGACCGAGACCAGCCAGTGCACGCTGCTTGCCGGCGGCCAGGACCTCACCCTGGGCCTCGAAGCCGTCGCGGGCCGCCTCGCTCATCTCGTCGTGGTCGACGCGCTGGCCCTCAGCCTGCTGGCCCTGCGCGGTTCGGACGCCCAACAGGCCCTGGCGGTTTCCGCAGAGGTCACCGCCGCTCACGCGTACTGACCTCGCGCATCCGTCCGGCCAGGTTCAGACCGGCCGGCTCAGGGGGCGGGCGGTGTGGGACGCGCGCTGGGAGGCGCGGTGCCGTCGGCCGCGGCGGGTCAGGCCCCAGGGTTTGAGCACGGAGATCACCGTCATGAAGACGTACGAGGTCAGGGAGACGATCGGGCCCATCAGGACTCCGCGGGAGTCGGCCGGCGGCTCGCCCGCGGCGACGTCGTGGACCATCGAGTTCAGGCCCGGGCGCAGCACGAGGACGGTGGCGGCGGTCGTGGCCAGGGTCAGCCAGAACTTCGTGTAGACCCAGCGGTGCCGTGCCAGCCCCCACGGGGTACCCAGAGACAGCACCAGACCGCTGAGCAGGGTGAGGAACGCGACCGGCAGCAGGAGCCAGTCGGCGAAGAGTTTCATGGCGCGGACGGAGGTCTCCACGGTCACCGCGGAGTGCGTGGTGACCGCGGCGATCCCGAGGGCGAGCAGTCCGAGGGAGAGTCCCAGCCAACTGGCGGAGGCGACCACATGGACCACGAGGAAGGCACGGCGTGCGGGGCGGCTTGTTCTCACCCGCCACACGGTGCCGGACGGCGGCGCGACCGGCGTCCGACGGGGGGAGTAACCCGGTGTACCGGCCTCGGCGTACACGGCCGGGACTGCTCCGTTCGGGTGCGCGTGGGCCACGGCGCCGACCGCGGGGCCCGCCCGCCGCTCACGCTGGGGACAGCGCCCCACCGGGCCGGCACCCCCTGACCAAGGAGAGCGACATGCCCATCGACACCGTCGAGCGTTTCCTGACCGCCCTCGACCCGCACCACCGGGAGCGCGTCCAGGGCCTGTCACGCAAGGAACAGGAGAGCCTCGCCGCCGCCTGGGAGGCGGAGCTGCGGCAGGACACCGACCTCGACACGCTGAGCGAGCTCTCGCCGCCCGCGGCCGAGTGCGAGGCGGCGGCGCGCGTGGCCAGGAGGCTCCTCGAACGCTGAACGGCGGCTCGGCCCCGGCGCCCTGGCGACCGGCCGGCCTCCGACGGGGCCGCCCGTACGAGCCCCGTACGCACTCCGGGTCGGCGGCCGCGGGAGTACGCGGCCGCCGACGCCGTACTCCCCCCGTCGTACGGCCGCGTCGCTCAGACCCCGGTTGCCCCGGGGCGCCGGGTCACCGGCGGACCAGTTGGGTCTCGGCGGCGTCCAGGTCCGCCACCGGGACGGGCTCGGGGCGGCGCGCGGTGTCGCTGACCTTGAGCAGGAGGGCGACGAGCAGCCAGTTGGCGACCATCGCCGAGCCGCCCTGGGCCAGGAACGGCAGGGCCTTGCCGGTGAGCGGGATGAGCCCGGTGACACCGCCGACGACGACGAACACCTGGAGCACCAGCGTGGTCGCCAGACCGGCGGCCAGCAGCTTGCCGAAGGGGTCGGTCACGGTGATCGCGGTGCGCAGGCCGCGTTCGGCGAGCAGCGCGTACAGCAGGATCACCGCCATCACGCCGACCAGGCCGAGTTCCTCGCCGACGGTGGTGAGGATGAAGTCGCTGCGCCCGGCGAAGCCGATGAGCTCGGGGTGGCCCTGGCCGAGGCCGGAACCGAACATCCCGCCGGAGCCGAAGCTGAACAGCGCCTGGGCCGCCTGGTCGGAGATCAGGCCGGCCGGTCGCTGCTCCGGAGGGAGGTAGATGTCCATGGGGTGCAGCCAGGCGACGACTCGGCCGTGGACGTGCGGTTCGAAGGAGCCCACGACGAAGGCTCCGACGGCGAACATGGCGACGCCGAACACCACCCAGCTGGTCCGCTCGGTCGCGACGTACAGCATGATCACGAAGGCGCCGAAGAAGATGAGCGAGGTGCCGAGGTCCCGTTCGAAGACCAGGACGAGCAGGCTGATGACCCACACGGCAGCGATCGGACCGAGCTGCCGCCCTCGCGGCAGGTACATGCCCATGAAGCGTCGTCCGGCCAGCGCCAGGGCGTCCCTGCGGAGCGTCAGGTACCCGGCGAAGAAGAGCACGATCACGATCTTCACGAACTCGCCGGGCTGGAAGGACAGCGGCCCGAGGAAGATCCAGCGCTTGGCGCCGTAGACGTCGCCGGGATAGAAGGCCGGAGCCATCAGCAGCACCAGGCCCACGGTGACGGCCAGGTAGGGGTAGCGCTGGAGCCGGCGGTGGTCCTTGAGCGTGATCACGACCGCGATGAATCCGGCGACCGCGAGGGCGACCCACATGACCTGCCCGCCGACCGCCGTGGGCGAGCCGTACCGGGCCTCGTAGGCCATGTCGAGGCGGTGGATCAGGACGATGCCCAGGCCGGTGAGCAGGGTGGAGAGGGGCAGGATCAGCGGGTCGGCGTGCGGGGCGAACCGCCGTACCGCCAGGTGGCACAGCAGCGGCAGCAGGGCCAGGAGGGCGACGTGGACCACCATGCCGGGCGGCAGGCTGCCCGTGATCGCGAGGGAACTGCCCGCGTAGCCGAATCCGCAGATGAGCACGGCTCCCAGCAGCAGCGCCAGTTCCAGATTGCGGCTGCCCTGATCGCCGCCCCGACTCGCTGCTCGGACTCGGCCGCCCATGGCCTCTCCCCCCGTCACGTTCTGCCGGTCTCCCGTCTCGGGACCCGGTGACATCCGGCACGACTATACAGTTGCGCAATGACGCAACTAAACGTCGAGGGGCGGGGATGGCCGGGGTGGCGGCGCCGGGACCCGCGGGGCCCCGGCGCCGGCGCCCCCCCAGGCCCCAGGGTACACACCCCAACCTGCCGAGGCACACGACTC
>NZ_JBQRUW010000072.1:0-5771 GCF_052663305.1 Streptomyces cyslabdanicus | reverse complement strand
TCGGGTGTCGGTGGTTTCTGGTTTGTCTCTTCTTGTCCCTCTTGTACCCCTCCCCCGGCGCCCGTCAGGTCCCGGTGGTCGCCGCCACGGCCTGCCGGGCCGCCCGCTCCACCAGTGAGACGCCGTCGCTCATCGACGCACTGCCGTCGGACAGCACCGCGACGAGGCAGCGGTGTCCGTGCACCGTGATCCGGCCGACGCTGTTGACGTCCCAGAGCCCGGAGGTGGTGCGCTGGAGCCAGCCGTTCTTCAACTCGTACCGGGCACCGGAGGCCGCCGAGACACCCCACGCCTGCTCGCCGACGACCTGACTCATCAGCGTCCGGATGTAGGTCCGGGACTCCTGGTTCAGCGGAGAGCCGGCCTTCGACGCCCCGGCGTCGTCGAACACCGACAGCAACAGGCGGATCTGGTCACTGGCCGTCGTCCGCGTCAGCCCCCACTTGGCACCGGGGCCGCCCTTGGTCGAGGTCAGCCCCAGGCGCTTGTTGGCCGCCTCCAGACCCGGAGCCATGCCGATCTCGCGCCACAGGGCGTTCGCCGCCGCGTTGTCGCTCTTGCGGATCATCGGCTCGGCCAGGGCGCGCTCCTGGGCGGTGAGCTGCCGGCCCTCGTCCTGGGCCTGGAGCAGCAGCGCCGCGAGGATGTCGACCTTGATGATGCTGGCGGTGTCGTACGGAGCGTCCTCGCCGTACAGCAGCGGCGTCCGGCTCGGGCCGTCGAGGTTGAGCACCGCCGCCGTCACCCGCGCCTTGCTCTGCGGCTGGGGTGCCGCCTGCACGGCCGGCGCGGCGTGGGCCTGCCCGCCCGGCGCGGGCGCGGCGACCGCGGGTGCCGCATGCAGCGCGCCGAGGGAGAAGAGGGTCGTCACCGAGGCCAGGAGGGCACCGGCGCAGGCACCGGCGCGGCTGACCCGGCGCCTGGCCGGGGTCACCGAAGCCGCCGAGGTCTTCGGATGCGACAGGGAACGCGGATGGGACATGGTCGGACAGGCCTCCGCAAAGGGTCGGCAAACGGGGGAAACTGCTTGGCGAAGGTAGACAAAATGCGCGCCAGGCGAAGTGGCCGCCGTCACTACGAACCCGTTTCGACCCGAATTGTGAGAAGGCCCACCCCGTCGCCCGGCCGTCACCCACCCCGTCACCGACCCCCTGTCGCCCCGCTCCGTCAGGCCTCGTTCACCGCGAGCGGCGAGGCCCGCTCAGCGGCGCCGCCGGGACGTTCTGCGCCGCGCCCGGGCGGGGCCGGACGCCGGGCGCCCGACCACCGTCGGGACCACGAGCGCGGCCTGCCTGGCCCGTGGTGCCGCCACCTGCCCGAGGTCGCGCTCGAGCTCGTCGAGGGCCCTGCGGGCCGCCGCGATCCGGCCGGCGAGGTGCTCGCCGTCCGGGGGGTCTCCGGCGGCCGCCGCACCGGCGGGCTCGTCGTTCTCCAGCTCGCGGGCCTCCTCCAGGGACGTGATGACCACGCCGATGAGGACGTTGACCAGGACGAAGGAGGCCAGCAGGACGTAGGACGCGTAGTAGAGCAGGCTCCAGCGCGACACCTCGAGGCCGCTGTGCACCGCGTCGCCGATGCCGTCCAGGGTCATCAGCAGGAAGAGGGTCAGGACGGCGCGGCCGATGGAACCGTAGTGCTCGGGGTCCTGGCGGCCGAAGAAGACCCAGCCGACCATGGCGTACACGTACAGCAGCAGGGCACCGACCAGGAGGAAGCTCAGGGTGCCCGGCAGACTGCGGACCACCGCGACCAGCACGATGCGCACCTGCGGCAGGAAGCGGGCGGTGCGCAGGACTCGCGCCAGGCGCAGCAGCCGCAGCACCGTGGCGTTCTCCCGCACGACGGGCACGAAGGCGCACAGGACGACCACCAGGTCGAAGGAGTTCCACGGGTCCTTCCAGAACTCCCGCGGGCGGTCGGCGTAGGCCAGCAGCCGGACGAGGATCTCCGCCGTGAAGGCGGCCAGGCAGACGTGCTCGGCCTGCCGTAACCAGTGGTGCCACTGCGCCGCCAGACCGGAGTACGTCTCCACGCCCAGCAGGGCGGCGTTGAGGAGGATCACCGCGAAGACGGCGAGGGCGAACCAGCGGGCTTCGGTGAGGGCCCGGCAGCGGCGTGCCAGTTCTCGGCGCAGGGGCCGTGAGGCGATGTCGGCGTGTCGATCGTGCTGCTCCGGCATCTGCTGCCCTTGCTCCTTCACATGCGGTGGCCCTCCCGGCCGACCGGGCTGGAAGGGCGGGCGTGTCGAGTGATGATCATCCTCCAACACGGACTTCCACCGCACCGTGGATCGGGGTGCGTTCGCGGACCGCGTATCGCACGTCGTGGGTGCGGTACGCGGTCTCCGTGGGCGCTCAGTCCCGGGGTCGCGGCGCGGGGGTTACCTTCGGGTGCCGCAGGACGGGCAGAAGGCCGCGCCGTCCGGCAGCTCCTGGTGGCAGGAGGAGCAGCTGTCCGTCTGGGCGAGACGGTGTCCGCAGGCGGGGCAGAAGGTCGCGCCCCTGGCTTCGGCGTGGCAGTGCGGGCAGACCAACTGGCGCGGCGTGGTGACGTCGTAGCCCTGACCGCGCTGCTGTCCCGCGTCGTAGGCGCGCTGGGCCACCATGTCGTTCAGGCCCCGCTGCTGGGCCGCCTGGGCCTCCGCCGCGGTGTCCGGGGAGCAGGTGAGGCAGAGCCCGAGGCCCGCGTTCCAGCAGCGGCCGCAGACGTAGGACGTGCAGCGGGGGCAACGGTCGAAGTGGCCCTGCGCGTTGGCGATGGCGCGGGTGAACGCCGCGTCCCGCTGGGTTCCGTAGTTCGCTCCGGCCAGCCCGTCGGCCGCGTTGGAGACGCCTTGGGCGGCGCTGCCGCCGATGACCGACCAGGCCGCGTTCACCCCCCGCGACAGCCAGCCCGCCATCTGGCCCGCCCGGAAGGGCTCGAACGGGGAGCGCCAGGTGTCGGAGCAGCGGGAGCAGTAGAACTCGAACTGGAAACCGGCGCCGGTGCCGTGTTCCTGACACAGGTCGCGGTGGTTGTTGTTGAAGTAGATCTCGGTACTCACGGTGCGTTCCCCCCAGGGCCGACCTCGGTGATGGTGTTCCGCGCACGCGACGCCCGTCCTCGTCACGCGGGTGTCCGGAATTCTGCCAGGCGCGCGGGTGCCCTGGCACCTGCTGTCCGGCGACTGGTCCCGGGACGAAAAGGTACGTGTGTGGCGAACGGACACGGCCGAAGACGCAGGACAGCGGCGGCCCGCGGGCCGCCGCTGCGGTCAGTGCCTGCCGAGGTGGGTGAGAATCCCGACGGCCGCGGGCGCGCCGAAGGTCCAGACCCAGGCCATCGGACGGCCGTAGTTCAGGGTCCGCCCCCAGCCATAGCGCTTGGGGACCACGACCCGGGGGTCGTCGCGATTGCAGTAGAAGACCCCGAACCAGTGGCGTTCGTCGTCCGGGTTCACGGCCCGCCTCCCTCTGTCCGGCGCGGGCGTCACCGTGGCCCGCGGGGGGAGAAGGCGGTGGACGCCCACGTCCGGCCAGCTTACCGATCCGGCGTTCAGCGGGCGTGGCCGGCGCCGCGGCCGGACATCCGCCAGATCCTGATCTCGCGCAGGAGCCCCGGCATCTCCTTGATCAGCACGGCGAGCACCAGCCCGCCCACCAGGGCGGCCTCCACCGCCAGCAGCTGCTTCGCTGTCATCCCGTTCCTCCTTTCCGTCCTGACCCGGCTCATCCGGGCGAGATGTTCGGCATGGCCTTCGTGATCGCGTCGTGCTTCTTCCAGTGGATGCCCGTGGACCGGCGGGCGTCGGAGGTGCCGTCCTTGTGGTGTCCCCTCTGCCCTTCGTACGGACCGAAGTTGCCCTGGTGCAGTCCGTTGACATGTCCCGGGGTGTCGGGCTTCACGTCCCGCCTGCCGACTCTGATCGTGCCCATGGTCTGCTCCTCGTCTCCCCCGGTGTCCTCCCCGGTCCCGGCCCGGCCCGCGTCCCGCGCGGTTCAGCCCTGGTCGGTTCCGTAGGTGGGGGTGTGGGTGGTGGTGAGGGTTTTGCCGTTGCCGAGGTACATGTGGACGCCGCAGGGGAGGCAGGGGTCGAAGCTGCGGACGGTGCGCATGATGTCGACGCCTTTGAAGGTGTCGGAGTCGTTTTCTTCGAAGATGGGTTGGCCTTGGACGGCGTCTTCGTAGGGGCCGGGGGTGCCGTAGTGGTCGCGGGGGCTGGCGTTCCAGGGGGTGGGTGGGTAGGGGTGGTAGTTGGCGATTTTCTGGTTTTTGATGACGAGGTGGTGGGAGAGGACGCCGCGGACGGCTTCGTGGAAGCCGCAGCCGATGGCTTCGTCGGGGACTTCGAAGTTCTCGAAGACTTTGGTTTCGCCGGCGCGGACGAGTTGTTGGGCTTGTTCGAGGAATTGGAGGGCCATGGCGGCGGCGTAGGCGATGAAGTAGGGGCGGGCGCGGTCGCGTTCGATGGTGTTGGACCATTGGGGGATGGTCCATTCGAGGGTGGTTTCGGGGAGTTTTTCGCCGTGGGGGAGGGTGATGCGGACGCTGTGGCCGGTGGCTTTGATGTAGGGGGTGTCGACGAGTCCGTTCAGGGCGGTGGACCAGAGGCGGGCGAGGGGGCCGCCGCCGGTGTCGAGGGCGAGGTGCTGGCCGGTTTCCCGGTGGTGCCAGCGGGGGCTCATGACCCAGCTGTAGTTGTGGTCGAAGGCGCGTTTTTGGGGGTGGGGGAGGGTGGTCTGGTTCCAGGGGTGGCGGATGTCGACGGGGTTGCCGAGGGGGTCGTGGGTGACGAAGGGTTCCTCGGTGGTCCAGTCGTCGTAGTAGGAGGAGCCGAGGAGGATGCGGAGGCCGAGGTTGATGTCGATGAGGTTGTTGGTGACGAGTTTGCCGTCGACGATGATGCCGGGGGTGACGTACATGGCCTTGCCCCAGTGGTTCATCGTCTCGTAGCGGTAGTCGACGATGTCGGGGTTTTGCCAGGCGCCCCAGCAGGCCAGGAGGATGCGGCGGCGGCCGACTTCTTCGTAGCCGGGCAGGGCTTGGTAGAAGAAGTCGAAGACGTCGTCGTTGAGGGCGACGGCTTGTTTGACGAAGTCGATGACGCGCATGAGGCGGGCGAGGTAGTCGGTGAAGACGGCGGGTTGGGGCATGGTGCCGGTGCCGCCGGGATAGAGGGTGGAGGGGTGGACGTGGCGTCCCTCCATGAGGCAGAACATCTCCCGGGTGATCCGGGACATTTTCAGGGCCTGTTTGTAGATCTCGCCTTCGAAGGGGTTGAAGGCGCGCATGATGTCGGCGATGGTGCGGTAGCCGTGGAGATGCCCACGCGGGGCCTCGGTGCGTTCGGCGCGGGCCAGGACGCCGGGGTTGGTGGCTTTGACCATGGCTTCGCAGAAGTCGACGAAGACGAGGTTGTCCTGGAAGATCGTGTGGTCGAACATGTACTCGGCGGCTTCGCCGAGGTTGGTGATGTGTTCGGCCAGTGGTGGGGGTTTGACGCCGTAGGCCATCTGCTGGGCGTAGTTGGAGCAGGTGGTGTGGTTGTCGCCGCAGATGCCGCAGATGCGTGAGGTGATGAAGCCGGCGTCGCGGGGGTCCTTGCCCTTCATGAACACCGAGTAGCCGCGGAACAGGGAAGACGTCGAGTGACACTCGACGACCTCCCGGTTCGCGAAGTCGATCTTCGTGTAGATGCCCAGATTCCCGATGATCCGTGTGATCGGATCCCAGGACATGTCCACGATCTGAGCGGGCTTACGCCCCGCCCGCCGCGCCTCGGTGGTCGTCAT
>NZ_JBQRUW010000071.1:0-65083 GCF_052663305.1 Streptomyces cyslabdanicus | reverse complement strand
CGTGAGCAGGCCGGACGAGCTGGGCCCGGCCGTGGACAGACGTAAAGCCCCTGGTAGGACAGGTCTCACCACAAGATCATGTCCGTAACCACCAGAGGCTTCACGTTGGTCACCTATGTTGCCACGCTCGATGTCCCGCGCCACGTCGTGGACCACCTCTCGCGTCTGCTCGCTGCCCACCGCCGCCGAATCGGCACCCCGCGCGGCAGCCGCGCGCTCGGCTCGTTCCGCCAGGCCGTGCTGGTCCTGCGCTGGTTCCGCGAACGCGGCTGCGTCCACTGCCTGGCCCGCGACGCTGGCATCTCCCAGGCCACCGGCTACCGCTACCTGCACGAAGGCATCGACGTCCTCGCCGCCCAGGCCCCCGACCTGCACGAGGTCCTGGACCGCTGCCAACAAGAGGGCATGACCCACGTGATCCTCGACGGCACGCTCATCGAAACGGACCGCCTCGCCGGCGTCCGCGACAACGGCAACGACCTGTGGTTCAGCCAGAAGCACAGGGCATTCGGCGGGAACGTACAGTTCCTGTCCGCCCCGGACGGCGCCCCGTTGTGGGTCTCCGAGGTGGAGCCCGGCTCCACCCCCGATATCACCGCCGCCCGCATCCACGCGCTCCCCGCGCTGTACAAGGCGGCGGCCGACGGCCTGCCCACCCTGGCCGACAAGGGCTACATCGGCGCCGGCATCGGCATCCTCGTCCCCGTCCGCCGCCCGAAGGGCCGGTCCGAACGGGCCCTGGACGCCGATACGCGCACCACGAACAGCCTGATCAGAGGCGTCCGAGCTCTCGGTGAACGTGCCGCAGCCGAACTCAAGCAGCGCTGGCGCACCCTGCAGTACATCACCCTCAGCCCCAGCCGGATCGGCGACATCGCCCGCGCCGCCCTCACCCTCAACAGAATCTGGAAATGACCACCGCTGAGAAAACGTCAGTGCGTTGACTTGGCCCGACTGGATTGGGTTGCAAAGCATTTATTTCGCTCAGGTCCCCGTCCGGCGCTCCCCCGTCCGCGACAGCTGGAACCTGTAGCGCAGGCCCTCGCCGACCGAGCGGAAGAAGTGGGCCGACCGGGGGTGGAGCGGGTTGGGTAGGAGGTGGATCTTCCGCAGGTCGGCGTCGAGGGCGTGGGAGACGTACAGGATGTGGTACGTCTCTCGCTTCTTCAGGGAGCGCGCCCGGGCAATCTCGGTGGGCGAGAGGACGAACTCCCCCTCGCCTCCGGCCGAGGACTTCACCTCGAAGAGCAGGCTCGACCGTTTCCTCTCGACGATGAGGTCGTAGCCGAGCGTGTCGTCGCCCATGCCGTCACCCAGGACCTTGTTGCGGTAGCCCGACACCCACGCGCTCTCGTCCACGGCGTCGTACCGGTTCATGAGCCAGGCGAGGGCGGCGACCTCCCCCGCGAGTCCGACCGCGAGCGCCTGTGTGTCGGAGAGCTTGCCCCGTCGGCCAGCGGAGAATCCGGGGCGCCCGGCGCCGGGGGGCCGCTGTGTCTGCCGGCCCAGTGCGACGAGCGGGGCGTCGCCCGCGGAGCCGAGGAACTCGGCGGTGAGGCCGCCCCGTACGGCCTCCACGATCGCGTGGTAGTTGTCCTCCTCCGCCGACATCCTCGTGCGGTCCACCACGATGTGCCGCCGCTCCTCCTGCCTCAGCCGCCGCTCCCTCTTCTCCTGCCGTTCGGCGTCGTCCAGCTGGCCAGTCGTCAGGCCGAGGTCTCCGGGTGTCAGGGCGAGCGGGACGGAGGCGGGCCAGCGGTCTCCGGTTCGGAGCCAGCGCAGCGTCGTGGCGTCGTCGAGCGGGAAAAAGTCGAGCAGCCCGGCGGCAGTGGCCTCGGTCGTGAGGTTCTCCGGGTCCCCCGGGAGGCCGGAGATGGGCTCGCCGTGCGCGGCCTCCCACGCGTGGATCAGGGTCCGTGCGCGCTTCAGCCGTTCCAGGAGGAGGGGCCGGTTGGTCAGCCGGAGTTCGTCCACGGGCGTCAGCCCCGCGTCCGTACCGAGCGGCGGGGCCCCGAGTCCGGTGAGCCAGCGGTCGACGTGCGCCTGCATGAGGGCGGTCTCCAGATGGAGGTGTTCGTCCGCCCAGGCGGTGTCCGGCACGAGTCCGGTCAAATTCCGGTTCTCGGCGTACGAGGTCAGGGGGGCTCCGGACCGGAACGCGTCCAGGAAGCCGACCCGCAGCGCGTCCAGGATGCTTCGTCGCCGGCCGGCGACGAAGTGCCGGAACTCCTGCTCGATGCCCTCGGCGTTGCGCAGCGGCCGGTAGGTCGAACCGAGGGCGGCGATCGCGGCGTTGAGCTCGCGCAGCGACAGCGACATGGCCCTGCGGGCGGTGTCCAGGTCGGGGTGGCGGGCCGCCGCCCGCAGCGTCCGGTGGTCCGTCGGCGTCAGCCGGGCGGCGAGCCAGCGGTCCAGTTCGGTCTCTGAGGCGAGGGCCTCGTCGTTGGACAGGAGGGCGTGGGCTGCTTCGAGGTCGAGTGTCGCGAGCAGTGGCACGAGGATGTCCAGGAGGGCGTCCAGGGGCTGTCGCAGGGTTGCGGTGATCTCGCGCACCCGGGCCCGGTCCTCGCCCAGGACGTCGGCGATCGCGTCGGCGTCCGGGCTCTGACCCGGGCCCCAGCCGGCCGTGTTCAGGTCGAGGAGGGCCATGCGGAGGGTGTCGGCGAGTTCGGGGTGGTGGAGGAGTTCCATGATCCCCGCGGCGGACCGCTGGAGCAGGTCCTCCTCGCCCTGGCTGGGCCCCTCAAGCAGGAGAGTCGGGGTGTCCTGGTGTGGGACGGCCAGCCACCGTCTGCCGCCGTGGCCGGGCCGCTCGGCGATCTCGTCCACGACGGAGGTCAGGACGCCGGCGTGGACGATCTGGATGCGCTTGGCGATCGCGCAACCGCGGCGCACGGACTCCGCGGTGGGGCGGCGGAAGCGGCTGGCGCGCAGGTCGATCACGGCCGCGACGAGGGTGAGGAGCCAGTCGCGCTCGGACGTGATCAGCGGGTCGCCCGCGGTCCCGGCGTGGAACGCCTCTCCGTCCACCCGGACTTCGACTCGTGCTCGGGAGATCCTCCGGACGCGCGAGCCGAAGCACCGTTGGAGGAGCGCGGCCACCGCGCCCCCGTGCATGTTGCGCATGCGGAGCAACGGGGCACCGCGCTGTTCGAGGAGCTGGACGAGCTGGCGTGCGTCGGTGTCCTCCACGTACAGGTGATCCACGGTGTTCGGGGAGTCCGTGTCGTCGGCGAGTGTGACAGCTTCGAGCCGACCGCCCCGGCTGACGACGACCGCCGCCTCCGAGCCCTGGGGGTAGGGGTCCTGGCGCGTCTGGGCGCACTCCGCCCAGGCGTCCTCGTACGCCCGGCGGAATGCGGCCGTCATCGTCTCGGGGACGGCGCCGTCGCGGAAGAGCTCGGTGAGCTCGCGGACCCGACGCGCGGCGGTCTCCGGGGAGTCCCACCGCTCAAGTCCCCAGCCTCTTGCGCGACGGACCGCACGGTCGTTCGCCTGGAACGCACGGCGCAGCGCCGAGGGCAGCAGGGGGACGAACGACGGGGCGGCCTCGTCCCCGTGCGTCCAGGCGGCCTCAGGCCGTACGAAGCGCCAGTCGGCGCGCTCGCGCGGGGACGCGACGGGCATCCACTCGGCCTCGGCGAGGAAGGCGGTCACCGGCGTGGGAAGGCTGAAGGAGTCCCACCGGTCGTTGTAGCGCCGCACGGTGACGTGGAGGGCATCGGCGGCCCACTCGGAGCAACCGGCGGCCACGAGCCGGGCGTACACCCGCTTCGCGGCGTCGGACAGATGGGGGTGGTCGTCCTGGCCGGGCAGCCGATACAGAGGAGTCTGGCCCACGTACTCGGTGTACGGCCGCCGATCCGTGGGGGGTTCCCTCTCCACATGGCGCAGCCAGACTTCCGCGGTGGCCTGCGGCAGGGACATCGTCGGGGGCCTGCCGTCCGTGAAGTGACGGCCGTCCGCCCGCAGGGTGGAGCGGGGCACAGGCTCGGGGCAGAGCCCCGCGCCGACCCCCAGACGCCCGAGGAAGGCACGCCACTCCGCCCGGTCCGCGCCCCGGAATGCCTGGTGCTCCGGGGGTGCGGTCAAGCGGCCCCGGAGCACCGCGAGTTCCTCCGAGACATCCTGCGCGCGGTCAATGAGCTCTCCGAGCAGCTTCGCTCGTTCTCCGCCCCACTCGGCACAGAGCAGGGCCTTCGAGGCGAGTATCCACACACCGTCGGCGCCGGGGACGAGCAGCCCCATGGCCTGGATGTCCCGCCACGGTGCCGTGTCGCTCCTGGAGAGCCGGAAGGCCCAGGCGAGGACCTCCGCCGCGAGCTCCGGCGTGGGCTTGTCCTGAAGGGAGCGGGCGACCAGTGCCACCAGTTCGTCGGCGCGGTACTCGTTGACCAGACCGCCGTCTTCGAGCATCCGGCGGCCCCGCTGCTTGATCGTGATGCTGCCGAGCCGGTTCTTCCACGGGATGTTCCGCGACACGAAGAAGACCCGGTGGCGCAGCGACCGTGGAAGGCGGGGGCCTTGCTCCGTGGATCCTGCCTGTTCCTCGCCGTCCGCTCTGGGCGAGAAGAAGGCCGTGGCACGCCTGACCCTGCCGTCGGCCGCGTTGCACAGCCGGAGCTTTCCGTCGTCGTCCATGAGGATGCGGCGGCCCTGGAGTGCGCGGGGCCGCTCGACGCAGCCGGCGAGCTCGTCGTAGAAGCGGGCCCACAACTCCGGCCGAAAGGGCGCGTCGGCGAGGCTGCGCGCCAGGCTCTCGGCCCACTTCGCCAGTAGTTCATCCGACGGCCGGGGTGAGCGGCCGACGAGCGTGGCGACGGCCTTCTCGAGCCGGGCCGCACGCTGCCCGGTGACGGACGGGTGTACGAGTACGGCGTCCGCGTCCCGGCTCAGCCGGTCGGTCGTGAACAGGGTCCGGTCCTTGTCGTCCCAGAGCCGGGCCTCCGTGAGGGAGGCCCACGGCCGCGCGCCCGGGGCCAGGGGGATGATCGGGGCGGTGCCGACCTCGTGTCCGAGGCGCTTGAAGGCCCGGGACAGCCGGTCGGACATAGATGCGTCCCAGCTCAGCAGGTCCGCACAGAGGGTCGGTGGGAGCTCCAGGGTCCCGGCGGAGCAGGCGAGGAGCGTCTCGGCCCCGAGGAGAGCCAGCTCGTCCAGGAGGAAGTCGTTGAGTGGGACCGTCTTCTCGAGGTCCACGCGGGCCAGCTTCGCGAAGAAGGGCGCGTTCACATGGGCCGGAAGGGGGGCAACGGCCTGCTCGCCCATCGGCAGGTGAGTGTAGAGGCGTCCTTTGGTCAACCCTTCCTCGACGGGAATCGCGAGCGTGACCCGGGCGTCTCCCTGCCAGTCGCGCCATCCCTCGCTGATGTGGTCGCCGAGCACGCTGCGTTCGACCGCGTCGGCGAAAGCCTCAGCCGCCACCTGCCGGTCGAGCAGGACGAAGGCGCCGCCGTCGCCGACGGTCACCGTACTGACCGTGAGCCGGTCGAGTTCGGCGTCCGCCCGCTCGGTCCGGGCCAGGGTGCGCCGGTCGACCATGCCGTCCTGCCGCTCCTCGACAGTGAGCGAGCCGATCCGGCGCAGGAAGAGCAGCACCGGCGGGCCGGCAGACAGCATGGTCAGCTGTTCGGCCGCCTCGGCTCGGGCCTCCTCGCTCTTCAACGGCAGGCGCAGCACGGTCACGTATCCGTCTGCTGCGAAGGCGTTCACGGTGTCGGGAACGCTGTCCAGGGGCACGGGCAGGCAGAGGTGGAAGACGTCGGCGGCCACCTCCGCCGCGAGAGTGGCGTCGCCGTCCAGGAGGTCCTTGAGCGAGGTCTCGTCGGCGAAGGTGAAGCGGTAGCCGTCGAAGACCCGGCCGCCTTCCTCGGAGACGGAGTAGACCTGAGGCGCTCCGGTCAGCTGGAGAACGCTCTTGAAGCCGATCCCCTTGTTACCGATGCCCTCCTCCGGGCGCTTGTCCGACTGGGCGATGTCGGTGATCGCGTCGAAGTTGCTGCGGCTGACGGGCCGCCCGGTGTTCGCCACGTACACCGCGCCGTGCGGCCCCTCGTCGTGGTCGAGCCTGATCAGGACCCGGCCTCCCAAGTCGCCCGTGTCATGAGCGTCGTGGGCGTTCTGCAGGAGCTCCACCAGGGCGCGGTGCTCGTAGTCGCGGATGGCCTGTTCGATGAGGTTCTTGAGGCTGCGGAACAGGTTCCAGCGGTCTTTGGCCCCCTGGTAGGAAGTAATGCGGTCGAGTGTCTTCGCACGCACTTCGGCGCGGAGGTCCGGCATGGTCGTGTTTCCCTTCAGACGCGTGCGAGCGCCGTGAGCAGTACGGCGGTGGCGACGGCCGCCACCAAGACGGCGGAGCCACCTGGTGCCGGGGTGCGGAGCCAGGTGTCTGCCGGGTGTCCTCGGTACGGGGCCAGCGCGGGTCCAGGCCAGTTCGGCGGCGGGCGGCTGCTGGGGCAGGTCGACCAGTCAGGGACGGCAGGGGGCGTGGCGGACGAGGGCCGCGCAGTGGATGCGCTCGCGAGGGTCCGCAGGAGGGCCACGAGCAGGATGGCCGGTACGACGAGCACTCGCATCGAGCGGGGACGACGGGGCGGTTACGGGGGCGCGAGGGCTCGTGTTCCTCTCCGCAGGACTGCGCCGTAAGGCCCGGACGGCTCCGGCCAGGATGTTCCTTCGTACGCGCGCGTGCTCATGGCCCGACCGTAGCCCGCAGGTCGGGCCATGCGGCCGGGCGGGGGGCCGCTGCACCCAAAAGTGCGAGCAAGGTGGCTCGGGGATCTCAGATCCGTGGCCAATCGGCAACGAGGTGGCCAAGGGCCGTGAAATTTGGCCACACCATCTGAGATCCCACAATTCATTGGCAACGGACAGTTCGCCGGGGGCAGACAGGAAAGATCGCGGAAAGACTGGCCAACGAGTGCGAGGGCATGTCAACGTAGACGACCTTGCAAGAAACCCCAGGTCAGAGAGGTGATTGCTCGTGACCGTAGCCCCTGTGGGCCCCGGTTTCTCCACCACCGTCGAAGCCCTGCGACTGCGGGAGTGGCAGCTCGGCCCCGGTCAACCGACCCTGGTCATGGACCAGTTCTCCGCCGAGGACTTCCACCTGATCGTCGATGACCGCGCGGACGTGCACGTCAGCAGCAAGGACGGCAGGTTCTATCTCGGCTGGTTCCCGCTCGGTCGCCCCGGCACGGACGGCGAGGGATGGAAGATCGCCATCACCGGCACCGCCAAGGTCCGCGGCTACCACCTGTCGTTCGATACCGAGACGCCGGCCGACATTGTTGCTGCCGCCGTAGCGCGCGTGCTGGAGACCTCACGCCGCCTCTGACAGCGCGGACACCGTCAGACAATGCCCGCCCTGTGAGCGAGCTGTCCGTCCGAACGGCGGCCCGCTCCACCGCCCCGTTTCCCCGCACCTCAGGAGGCTGTTCGTGACGTCCCCGGAGATGACCGTCGACGATCTCATCGACCTGCTGTCCGGCTGCGACCCGAATGCTCCGGTCCGCCAGGCCATGAACCCGTTCTTCCCGATGGCCCACCGCTTGGCGCAGGTCCTGCAGTCGGTCGACGAGACCGGCCGGACCGTCGTCTACCTCGCTGAAGGGCGTGACGAGGACGCACAGCTCGGCCACCTGCCACCGGAGGTCGCCATCGAGCTGACGTGGCAGGGACCCGTCCAGGCACCCCCGCGCCGCCCCCGCCGCCGCGCCGGCGGCAACTAGACCCGCACCGAGCCCTTGGAGGCGCCCCTGTACCCCGACTTCCCGCCCGACTCGTCCACGCCGCGCGGCGGCCAGCCCGCGTTCTGGGTCGGCCCCCGGCACCTGGCTGGTGACGATGGGCGCCTCTACGACGTCGTCGCCGACACGCTCGCTGGCCTGGGCTGGACGAGCCTGACGATCGTCCGCGGACGTCATGAGCCGGACGAGGCACCGGAGGACCGCCAGGTCCTGCGCAGCACCGTCCTGCACATCAGCCCCGACGCCCTGCGCTGGGCCCAGTGGGGCCTGGCGGACGAGCCGTTCCACCTGGGCGAGCTGCCGATCGCTTGGCAGATCTCCGCCCGGGCCGAGGCGAGCAGCCCGCTCGCCCAGTGGTCGGCCTACTTCACCCGCGACGTCCCTGGCGAGGCGGTGGCCGACTTCCTCGCCGCGCTCGACGCAAGCGACCAGCCTGCCGTGCCGCTCGCCGGAGCCGAGCTGGTCCTTGACGCTGTCGCCGCCCACGGATGGTTCCGCGACATCGACCAGCCCCAGGCGGCAGCGACGGACCCGACGTTCACCTCACACATCAGCCTCGGCGAGGTCCCGCCCCTCATCCAGGACGCCGACCCGCATGCCCTGTCCGCCGAGGCCGACGAGACGGGGCCGGCCGGATGGCAGGCGTGGGCCGAGCCCGCGCTCGGCGCACCGTGTCTGTGGGCGGCATCTTTCGCCGCCAGCGTCCCGCACGATCTCGTCGCCGCCTTCGCCGCCTCCCTCAGCTCGACCGCACCGGTCCTGCGGCGGGTGCTGCCCGAGGCCACCCAGGAGCGCCTCCTGCGCGCGCCGGCCATCTAGCGTCCAGCGCGCAACTCTCGACGATCGCAGTCCGGCACCCTCCCAGTTGGGGTGCCGGACTTCTTGCTTCCCGAACGTGCTCTACGTACAGCCCGGCCAGGTCCGAGCCTGGGTACCAGGCCAAGCCGCTCGCGCCGCTCAACGAGCCATCCAGTAACGCACTGCTGCCCCCGACCCGCGGTGGTCGGAGGCAGCAGCGTGACGTGCACGCAGGTCAGCCCGTTGACGTGGCCTTGGCGAGGGCCTTGTCGAGGTGGCGGTCGACGAGGGCCGGGGAGCCGGAGACGATCAGCAGCAGGCTGCCGTCGCGGATCGCGGTCTGCTTGACCACGGTGCTCCGTCCCGCGGCGGTGAACGTCAGGAGCTGGCTCCACTGCTCGTCACCGCTGGTGTGGGGTGAGGGCAGCTTCTGCGAGGTCACGTCAACTGGGGTGCCGCCCGCGACGACCTGATAGGTCGGGCAGCCGGCCATGGCGTCGAAGATCCGGTCGATGCCGTCGGAGAGCTTCTTCGCGCTGTCGCTGTACAACTCCTCGGAGATCTCCGAGGAGCTGCCGCCGTAGGTGAAGTCCGCCTTCGCCTTGTGCGGGAAGGCGAGCGTGCCGCCAGTCGCCGCGTCGCCGCCCAGCTCGCTCAGGGCCGGGCAGCCGATGACGGTGACGTCGTCGTGCTGGGCCGGACGTTCCGGCTTGGGCAGGTAGCCGCTGTCGAGTTCGCTCTGGTCGAGCAGGCGGGACTCGAGCGCGGCCGAGGAGAGCGCGGCTGGCTCCTGGACGGCGTCGGCCGGCTTTCCCGTCCGGGCGGCGGAGGAGGTCTGGTGCTTTCCCCCGGTGGTGTCGGTGGAGCAGGCGGGCAGAGCGAGGAGGGCGGCGGTGATGCCGAGGGCGGTGGTGGCGACGCGAACGCGCATGACGGAACTGACCCCTTGGTACTAGGCGACGGGTGGTCAGTGCGGGCCCGCGGGCCCGGTGGGGTCGTAGGAGTGGTGGTCAGTGCCCGAGGTGGCGCAGGCAGTCCTCGAACGTGGCGTGCGTCGCGTCCGCCGGTCCGGAGTGCCGGTTGTACCAGGCGGTGTCGATGCGGGTCTCGTGCTGCTGGTGGCCTGCCCGGCAGCGCAGCCAGATCTCGCCACGGGTGGAGAGGATGAGCCAGTCCCGGTATGCGCCGCACTCGGTGCAGGCGGCCATCTCGCCGTCGAGGACGAGGGGCTGCTTCCACGGCATCATCTTGCCCTCGACCTGGTCGTGGCTCGGCACGCGCAGTTCCGGCGGAAGGAAGTCGTCCACGACGGCGGCCGGTTCGGTGGGCTCCGGCTCAGGCGCCGGCACTCCGAAGCCGGGCGGGACCTGGCCCTGCAGCTGCGCATGCAGCTCGGCGAACTGCCTCTGAGCTTCGCTCGGCTCCTTGGCCCGGCGGCGTATCCGGTGAAACACCCTGGCGCCCTCCTCTACCTCGTCACTTCGTCCTGCGCGTTTCATGATCGTGCCCCACGCCCCCGGCGGTTTCAATTCACAAAGTCCACAGTCGCCTCCGGCCAGGTCGGCAGGGGTACTCGGGTTTCTCGGTTGCCCAGAGGGCGAGTTGGCCACGGTGCGTGCTCCTGTACGGCGCGGCGGTGTTGCCACGGTGTACCCGATCAGACGTCGTTGTCTGCCTCGACCGCTCAACTTCACGACGCCTACTGGCTCGACTCGCCCCACCTGCGCCATGCCCGTCCGTCCTGCGCGTGCACGGATGCAGACGGCCTCGGCATCGGATCTGGCCGCCACCAAGGTCCGATGTGGCGTACGACCATGTTGTGGATTGCGGGCGGAGCGGTGGCGCTGTCCCTTCTCGCGGTGATGCGCTGAGGCCGCGTGCCAGCGCCTGACGGGCTCACCGGGGTTTACGCGACGTCTCCTCTCCTCTGCGCGGCCTGCCGGGCGCGGAGGGCCTGGTGGGCGTCCCACGTGCTGCGGACCGGCTCCTTGCGGTGCTGGTCTCGGGCAGGCGGGAGGCGTCGGCGGGCAGGTCGGCGGTCCGCCGCATCCGCCACACGAGCACGTCGCTGATGGAGTCCGCGGTGCCGAGTTCGCGGCGTCCGGCGACGTCGGACAGGAGGGCGGCCGGGTCGTGGCTGGCGGCTTCGGCTTCCGCGAGGGTCGCCGCCAGGGCGTACCAGCCGGGTTCGGCGAGGATCTGCTCGGACAGCTCCGGCAGCGCCTCGCGCAGCAGCACGGTCTGCCGCTGGAGCATCGGCCGGCTCAGACGCCGGCCACGCTGGTAGAGCACGCCGAGGGGCTGTGAGGCGGCGGTCTGGTAGGCGGTGCGCAGGTGCTCGGCGGCCCGGGTGGCGGCCTCGGCCTGCTGGGCGTGGCCCTTCCTGGCGTGCCAGTGCGCGGCGGCGGTGATGAGGAAGAACAGCATGTCGATGGCCATGGCCGTGGTGGCTCCGTCCTCGCCGCGTCCGAGGGCCGGGCCGCCTTGGACGAGGTTGCGGGCGGCCTGCCGCAGGGCTCGGTCGTGCCCGCGTATGGCGCGGACGTGAGACCGCGAGGCCCGTTCGAAAGCCGTTGCTGCGTCGCGCAGTTCGCGGCGGGTGTGGGCAGCGGACGTCTTCGCGAGGGCATCCAGGACCTCGCCGGCCGCTGCGATGTGGGCGGCGGCGACCGCGTCCTCGCCGTGCTCGACGACGAGCACGGCCTGCCACACGGCCGAAGCCGTCCCGCGGCGCGCGGCGGCCGGACTGCCCGGCCCCGTACGGATCGCATCCTCCCGCCGGGCAGCCGGAACGTCCTGGGCCTCACCGGCCCAGCGCTCGCGGATGCGGGGCAGCGACAGGTCGGGGGCCAGGCGCGCGCCGGGATAGAACACCGGCTCGCCGTCCTTGTTCAGGTCGTCGGGCAGGGCGACCTTGTATCCGAGCAGGTCGCCGGAGGGCGCAGCACGCTTGCGGATCAGGAGGCCGGCGGCGGCGAGCCGGTCGAAGAATTCCTCGTCGCTCCTCGCCCCGGCCACCGCGCGTCGTACGGTTTCGCGCAGTTCCTCGCGGGCGGTGCGCTCGCGACCCTGTCGTTCGACCTTATGGCGCTCGGCGCTGGTGGGCCGTTGGGCTGCGGTGCCGTCGCCCGGCGCGACCTGGTGGAGGCCCAGTTCCTTCTCGATGAGCCGGGCTTCGGCCTGGGCGCGGGCGCCGGAGCGGAAGTCGTCGGGGCGGTGGCCGTCCTCGGTGACGAGGGTGGCGACGATGTGGATGTGGTCGTCGGCGTGGCGTACGGCGGCCCAGCGGCAGCCGGGCTGTCCGTCGCCGGGGTCGATGCCGGTGGCGGCGACGATGCGGCGGGCGATGTCGGCCCACTCCTCGTCGGACAGGATCCGGTCGCCGGGGTCGGCGCGTACGGAGGTGTGCCATACGTGCTTGGCCGGGCGTGCGTGCTTGGCGAGGGCCATCACGGGCTGGTCCAGGAGCTGCTGGAGGTCCTTGAGGGTGGCGTTCGGGTCGCGGCCGGGGTCGGGGGACAAGCCGTCGAAGGAGGCGACGAGGTGGGGGTCGGTGTGGTCCTCGTACTTGCCGGTCTCGTAGAGGTAGTAGAGGAGACCTCTGGTGTCCGACCCGGACGGGTTGACGCTGGGGATCATGAGCCGTGGTGCTCGATCAGCCGTGTGGCGGCTTCGTGCGCGGTGTCGGCGGCCCGCCGTACGGCGGCGACGGCCGCTTCGAGCTGAGGAACGTCTGCACCGGAGTTGAGCGCCTTGACTGCCTGGTTGAGGTTGCTGCCGGCCCAGCCGAGCCGACGCCTGCTGTCGAACAGGGCTGTGATCACTTCGCGTTCGTCGGCGATCTCGGCACTGGTGCGGTCGAGGTCGCGGGCGGCGGCGAGCGCGGAGCGGGCGAGGAATCCGGCGACGGACAGATTGCACTGGGCGGCGGCGGACTTGATCAGGGCGAACTCATCATCGTTGAAACGTGTGTTGGGCTGGTGCAGGCGCTTCTTCTCGGGTGACTGGCGCGGACGCTGGCGGGCACGAGGAGTGCGCTGTCGGCGGGCGCGCGGCTCAGTCTGCTTCTCCTCCTGCCCCGGCTTCGATCCGCCCCCGGTTGAAGCCTGAAGGACCTGCGCCCCCCGGTGCAGGTCCTCTCCCACCCCCTCGGGGGCGGGTTCGGCGGAAGCTACGCTTCCGCCCCAACTTGCTCGCCCCGAGACCGAGTTGGAGTTGTGAGCAGGTTCCGGGGTGGTGCCGTTCTTGGGTGGGTTCGTCATCGGGTTTCGGGCCTCGTGGTGCGGGTGTGGTGCTGGATGGTCGCGGCCAGCGCGAGGAGGTCGTCCGGCCCTTGAAGGAGGCGGACGAGTCCGTCGGGGCGGTCCTGGACGAGCCACTGCTCGGTCGGCGTGAGGACGACGGCGTGGAAGAGCTGCCGGCGGACCAGGACGTCCGCCCAGGCATCGGCCTCGGCGGTGGTGGGCTCGGAAGAACGAGATGGACGCGGAATCACGGCGTACCTCCTGAGCGGGACGGTGGCCCGGCACGGAGTCGGGCCACCTTTGCGGGTATGGGCTTTGAGCTGGGGTTTTGTCGGTTCAGCCGCACTCGGGGCAGCGCCCGATGTGGCTGTTGAGCGCGCGAGCCATCCGCTGTTTCGCCGAGGCAGCCTGCTTCGCACTGGACTTCGCCGCCGGCCTGCCCGCGTGCCGCTCGGAGTGAGCGAGCATGAAGCCGATCTCTCGCTCGTACTCCGCGCGGACGGTGTCGAACTGGTGACAGGTCTTCATCGGGCGGTGCTCCTCGTGGTCGTGATGTCCTCGTTCCGCAGCTCCTGGAGG
Source organism: Streptomyces cyslabdanicus (assembly GCF_052663305.1). Lineage (NCBI taxonomy): Bacteria > Bacillati > Actinomycetota > Actinomycetes > Kitasatosporales > Streptomycetaceae > Streptomyces > Streptomyces cyslabdanicus. The sequence continues at coordinate 51,714 of NZ_JBQRUW010000071.1, read as the reverse complement.
ACGAGGCCGAGTCGGTCGTTCCCGACACCCGTCAGGTCCTGGCGGCGGATGATTTCGCGCAGCTGGACCCGGGTGATCGCTCCGTTGCCGTCCCGTTCGAGCAGGGCGGCAACATGGGGACGCACTTCGTGTACAAGCTGGCGCTCGGACTCGCCCAGTTCGCGTGCCTGGCGCTCGGTCTGCGGAGAGCGGGACCGGGCACGCTTGTCCTTGTTCTTCGTCCGGGACTTCCTGGCCGGCTTCCGGCGGAGTGGGACCTTGTGTCCTCGGTCCTGGGTGGTCTCGGTCCCGGACTCGGTGGTGGTCGGTCCTCGGTCCTGGGTGGTCTCGGTCCCGGACTCGGTGGTGGTCGGTCCTCGATCCTCGGCGCTCTCGGTCCCCGACTTCGCGAGTTCCGGTCCCCGATGGGAATCTGCGCCCTGAGCTGCTACTTCTCGCGCATTGCGGTCGGTCCCCGTGGCTCCGGCGCCTCGCGCTGCGGCTTCTGGATCGGCGGGTTCGGTCCCCGGGACCGCGCCGACCTCAGGCGGCTTGGTCCCCGCGTGCGTTCCCGTTTCGTTGTCCTCGGTCCCCGAGCCGACCTTGGCTTCCGGGTCCGCCTCCTCGAGGACCGGTCCCCAAGGAGTCCTCGCTCCTCGGTCCGGGACCGGCTCGTCGGAACCGTCGGGACCGGGGACGGCGACCGGCACCTTCGATGTCGGCTGTGCGGGGACCGTGGCCGCCGATGCGCTGCTGTGCGCCGGGGACCAGGGAGAAGGGAGCGGGACCGTGGCGAGCGCGAGCGCGTGTCGCCGGGCGGCGAGCTGGTCGAGCAGCTGTGCCCGCTGGAGGGGGTCGGTGCCGACCGAGGCCCTGCCGACCGCCTTCGACAGGCGTCGGGTCAGCCTCCGGCCGCGACGGTTGTGCTGCTTTTCGGGTGTGCGCTCGGCGAGGCGGGCGGCGAGGGTGACCGCGCGGGCGGTGGCCCGGTCCCGGGTGATCTGTGCGGCGTCGCGGTCTCGCGCGGCGATGCCCAGGCGGGACAGCAGCCGTTCGCGTGCCTCTCGGCCCAGGACGGCGATCAGTCCGTTCGAGGCGGCGCCGGGGGTGCGCAGGCGCAGTTCGATGCCCATGGCCAGGTGCCACAGCATCGCCGCCATGACCGGTCCGACGAAGGCGCGGACCGTGCCGCCGATGGGGCCGCTCTCGGCGTAGGCGGGGATCACCTGCACTGTGGTGATCACCCAGACCAGCGTGCCCGGCAGTCCGGGGGCGCCCTGGACGGCGAGGTTCTGCCGTGCCATCAGCGCGGTGGCGAACAGAGCGAGTTCCGCGGCGGCGAACATGCCGGCCCGCTCCGCGGTGCCGGCCATGTCGAGGTAGTCGGCGGCGAAGCGCCAGCTCGTGTCGGCGCTGTAGGCGGTGCAGCCCAGGGCGGCAACGGCGGCGACCTTGACCGCCGGACCGCCGAGACGTTTCTGCGAGCGGGTTCCCCGGCGCCGGATGGTCCACGCGGTCAGCACGAGCGCGAGGGCGGCGGGCACGACGGCGGCCAGGAGGAGAGGGAGGTCCGAAGTAACACCGAAGGCGAGGACGGGGTGGGTCATGCTGCCTTTCCGAGAGGGGCGTGCGCCGGGGACGACGCTGCCGGGCGGCCTGTCGGCTGCTGGGTGCCGGGAGCTGCGGGCGTGGGGGTGCCCTTGGTCTTGGAGGTCTTCTTCCGCTTCTTCTTGGGGCGGGGCACGCCGTAGTTGCGGTCGCGGTCGAGGACCTTGTTGGCGGCTTGCCGGAGCAGGTCGCGGGCGTGCTTGTGGCTGATCTGCAGGGCGGCGGCGAGCCGGTCGGGCCGCCAGCCCCGGACGTAGGCGTGGTCGATGACGACCTGCCGCTCGGCCTCGGTCAGGTGCACGTCGCGCCCCAGGAAGAAGGCGGTCACGCGCCGGTAGTCCAGGCGCTGGTGCAGGCCGTCGTGCAGCGGGCGCCGCTCCGCTTCGGTCAGGCCGCCCCAGACGCCCTCCTTGAGGACGTTCTCCAGGGCGAAGTCCAGGCACTCGCGGCGTACGGGGCACCAGCCGCACAGCTCCTTCGCCTCCGCGATCTCCTCGTGATCCCGGGGCCCGGGGAAGAACACCGCGTCGGCGTCCTCGACGTCCATGCCGTGGCACGCTCCGCGGGTGTGCCAGCTGGTGTCTCCGATACCGCGCAGGCCGGTGGCTGGCGCGTCGTGGGTGGTGATGTGGCGCAAGGCGGGTCTCCGATGTGCTGCCGCGCCGACCGGCGGGCGCGGTGCTCGGCGGGTGCGGCGTCGGGTGCCGGCTGCGGCGCGTGGGCGTGCGCCGCAGCCGGTGCGGGACGGTGAGGTCGGGTGGCGGTGCAGCGGACGGGGTGCACGCGCCGGGTGCGCCGGTCAGGCCAGGGCGGGCTGCTGGGCCTGCTCCCTGCGCTGGGCCTGCTGGGCGGCGGCGAGGTCGAGGCGGCCGGGGTGCGGGGTCGCGCGCGGGGCGGTTCCACGAGCCCCGCCGTCGGGACCGATCCTCCGGCGGCGGCACGGCTCGCCGGGCTGGGCCAGGCACCACTCGCACCGCACGCTCAAGGCATCGGGCAGCCCCTGCGCGACAGCGGCCTCACGGGCAGCGCGGGCGGGCCGGTGGGGCGCGAGGGCTGCTCGGGCGGCGGGCGGTATGCAGGAGCCGATCTCCCGTAGCCGCGCCTCCAGCTTCGGGTCGACTCCGTCGCGACCGCTGGTGATCGCTCGGGCCTGCGCGGGCTGCGCGGTACCGGCGGCGACGGCGCGGCGGGTGCCGGCCAGCTCCGCGGTCCAGGCGGCCTGGTCGTCCGGGTCGACGGACGGCGTGGGGTCGGAGTGCCTCGCCAGACGGTCGCGACGGTAGCTCTCCCAGGGACGGGCCAGGTCCGCGGGAAGGATCTGGTACGGCGAGGTGCGGATGTGCTGGCGAGCGGCGACGCGGACGTCCCAGCCGTGCGGGGTGGCCATCGGCACATCGCCGAGCAGCTCGTGCCACTGGGCGAGCTGGTCGCGCGCCTCGCCCTGGTCGGTGCGGATGGTGCGGGGGTCGAGCCGGCCGATGTAGGCCAGCAGAGCGGCGATTTCGCGGCGGTCCACGGTCAGCCCTCCGTTCCGGTCGGCTCGTCCAGAGCGGCCAGCAGGGCGGCGGTGTGGGCCTCCGTCCGCGTCATGCCCCCCGGTGCGGCGGTGTTCTTGCCGGGCACGGCGTAGAGGTTCGGGCGGCTGGGGGCGTGCTCCCGGGCGACCCAGGAGCACCAGTCGGCAGCCCAGGCTTCCGCCGGCCTCGGGGTGTGGCCCGCCCGGTGGGCGCGCCACTTCGCGTCGGCGGCTCGCAGGCCCTGCTCGCCGAGGCGGTCGAGGTGCCCTTGCTGGCGGGTCCAGGTGAGGGTGGCGGGGTCGACCTGCCACTCGGCAGCCGAGAGGACGGCAGCACCACTACTGCTGTACCTCCGGTTCAAATCAGGTTCACTACGGTTCTGTGTGCCGGTGGCCGGTACATCGCTGTGCCGGTGGCCGGTACGTCGCTGTGCCGGTTTCCGCCTCGACCTGCCGGTTTCCGGTACTGCCGGTTTCCGGACCCTCGCCGGGGATTCCGGCACCTCACGCGGGCGGATTCCGTACCGCCGCAGAGCCGAGAGCCGGAGCTTCGCGGGGCCGGCGGTCTCGTCTGCCGCCGCCGTGTCGCTGTCCTCCTGCTCCTGCTGCTCGCGCTGGGCCTGGGCGACCGCTTCGGCGGCGAGAGGCATGCGGTAGACCGTGCTCCGCTGCGGGCCGACGAGGTCGTCGAGCTGTTCCAGCTCGCCGGCCAAGAGCAGGCGCTCGACGGCTTCGCGCACCGTGGAGACCGAGGCACGGGTGCGCTTGGCCAGGCTGGACAGCGAGGCCCAGGAGATGCACTGCTCGTCGGCCACCCGGTCGGCGATCGACAGCAGGACCAGGCGCGCGGCCCCTCGGCTGGAGCTGTGCTCCCATACCCACTCGCGGGCTTCGCTGCTCATCGGCCGCTCCCGACGAGCGGGCGGATCCGGCGGCTCGCCGGGGCCAGGATGGTGCGGTCCGGCTCGGGGCGCTGAGGCGCCGAGGCGGAGGTGGCTGCCGCGCAGGCCAGGCGGAAGGGCCTTTTGCGCAGGGCAGGAGGCATGCGACACTCCCCTTGCAATGTTGCCACGCTGACGCGCCCCTTGGAAGGACTCAGCGTGGTGATGGTGGGCAATCTCCGCCCTTGCCGGGGCGGGTATGCCGCTTAGCGTTCGGCGTCCGTGAGTTACCGCTCTCGGGCGCCGTCGCTGTATTGCGGACCTTCTCGGTCCGGTCCGTGCTTGCTGGCTCCTCGCTTCCGTCGTCGCGGGCGGTGCTGCCCGGGGACGACGAACATACGCACGGACCCGTGTCAAGATCCAGACTTGGTTCTTAAACTCTGTACTGGTTGCAGAGAGTCACCACGCGATCTACCGCCAGAGCCGTCTGTGGGGCTCGGTACGGGCCGTCCTCCGGCGTCGAAGAGCATCGTTACCGCGGTTGCCCTGAACGCCGAGAGCGTTCCATCGTGTCCGAATTGGAGCAGGTGTCTGATATTTCCCGCAGCGGAAATGCGATGCGGATGAGGTGTTTCCACTGTTGCCTCCGTGCTTTCCGGTCGAAGGTCAAATCCTTGCGTGCCAGGCGTGACGTATGTTCGCTGGGCGTATGTGGCTTGCGCCACGTCGCCCGGCGTACTTCTGTCGGTGGAAACGGACGGGTCGACCCGAAACGGGCGGTGCGCGCCACGCGGAAACGTGCTGGTGAGGAAGAACGTTCCATACGTGGGATCGGCCCGTCAACTGGTGTTTATCGCGGGGTAGGGTGGTTGAAGTGACTTACGGAGCCCGCCCGGGAAGGATCATGGAAGAGTCGACCGAAGGTCAGGGGGCCCCCAAGGGGCTCATGGACCGCCTAAACCGCCTGTTCGACACGGTGCACCCGCCCGATCGCGGCCCCTTCAGCAATGCTGAAGTGGCCGAAATGATGGAGAAGCGGGGGCTGGGCAAGCTGTCGGCCCAGTACCTGTGGCTCCTGCGGACGGGGCAGCGCGATAACCCGACGAAGCGTCATCTCGAAGCGCTCGCAGGGTTTTTCGGTGTGGATCCCGCCTATTGGTTCGACGATGTCGTCGCTGAAAAGACCGTGCAGGAGCTTGAGTTGCTCGCACTGCTTCGCGACGCGAAGATCAAGAGCGTCCTTCTTCGTCTATCCGACGTCTCCGCAGACGGAAAAGATGCCGTCCTGGGGATCGTCGAGAGTGTACGAAAGTCCGAGGGGTTGCCGCCCTCAACTGGCGTGTAAAACGGCCCTAGTTCAGTAAGTGATCAAGGAAAAGCGATGTGGTCTGCACGTAGGCTGCGCCGGCCTGACTTCCTGGCCGAGTTGAATCTCCCGCACGTCACCAATATCCGCGATCTCAGCGACGTGGTCTCTCGCCGCACCGGACGGACGGTGGTCCTAGAGCCCCGGGAGCAGGCGCCCTCGGTGTGCGGGGCATGCGCCGTCACGGAGCGTGCCGTCCATGTGTTCTACGACCCGCGGACCAGCTCCCTGCACCAAGACCACATCATCGCCCACGAGTTCAGCCACCTACTGCTCGGCCACCACGAAAACCGACCGGTCTCCGCGCTGGGTCCGGCCTTCATCACCAGCGTGGACCCAGCCACCGTCCAGATGATGCTGGGGCGCACCAAGTACGACGAGGACGAGGAGCGGGACACTGAACTCCTCGCTTCGCTGCTACAGCACCAGATCATCGACCGGTGGCTGCGCAGCGACGAGTCCTCCGGGGACGAAGTCCAAGACCGGGTCACACACACGCTTCTGCGCCGACGGGAGGCCCGGCCGTGAAGGACCTGCTCCATCCGATCAGCCTCGTCGTCGCCACGCTCGGCTTCCTCTGCCTCCTGCGCGACGTGCCGACCCGCCGCCGAGACCCTGCCTCCACCGCGCTGGCCGCCGTCTTCCTGCTGTCAGGACTGTCGTTCCTGTTCTCCATCACGCCGATGTGGAACTACCTCGACCGCGCGCTCGGCACCGTCAACCTCTCCGTGCCCCTCGCGCAAGGCTGCGTGGTCGCGCTCCTGGCCTGCCAGCAGGTGGTCCTCACCTACTGGGGATCTCCGCCCGAGGTCGCCCGTCGGCGCAGTCGAGGGTGGCTCGGGGCCGGCTTCGCGGTGATCGTAGGGCTGCTGGTGCTGTTCGCCCTGCTGACGCCCAGCGCGCCTCATCCGATCGACTTCACGCTGTACTACGCCCACGACGACTGGTACGCCGCGTACCTCACCCTGTACATCACGGCTTACACCATCGGGGAGCTGTCCCTCGCCCGCGCCTGCTGGCGCCTGGCCCGCCGCAGCGCCCGCGGGTCCGTCCGCGTCGGCCTGCGCATCGTCGCCCTCGGGGCCACCGTCACCCTCGGATACAGCGCCGTCCGCATCGGCAACGTGATCGCCGGCGCCTTCGACACCTCCCTCGCAGAATGGGAGGGCTTCGCCTGGACCTGTGGCGACGTCGGCGCCATGCTCACGCTCATCGGCTGGCTCGCGCCCAGGATCAGCGACCAGGCCCAGAGCGTCCAGTACCGGATCAAGCAGTACCGCAGCTACTACGGCCTGCGCCCCCTGTGGCTGGCCTTCTACAGCGAAGCGCCCGAGATCGAGCTGCCGATCGACAGAATCGCCCCGGCCCACAGGCGCCGCTTCCGCCGCATCTCGATCCGGCTCTACCGCCGAGCCGTCGAGATCCGGGACGGCCGGTTCGTGATCCGCCAATACCTCGATGCCGCCGTCCGCGAGGCCAGCGAAGCCCATCACCGGGCCCGAGGGCTTCACGGCCAGGAGCTGTCTGCAGCCGTCACGGCCGACCAGATCCTCGCCGGAATCGCCGCCCGGGCCGCAGGCGCCCGCCCGGCGCCCGACCAGCTCGTCGAATTCGCTGACTCCGAACGCCCGACCAGCCGGCCCATGGACGACATCGACGCTCTCCTCGACGTCGCTCGCCACCTACCCCGCCAGCCCGCACGAGCCCCCCACCTTGAGCAGGTCTCCGCATGACGAATGACCTCACCCACCAGCCCGCTCACGTCCAGCTCCAGGCCCTGGACCGCCGCGAGATCTCCAGCCGCGAGCTGCTCGACCTCCACCTCGTCCGGATCGACGCCAGCCACGTCAACGCCGTCGTCACCCGCGACGACGACGCGGCCCGAGCCGCCGCGCACGCGGCCGACGAACGCCGCGCCCGCAACAAGAGCACCGGCGTCCTCGACGGCCTTCCCCTCACGATCAAGGACAGCTTCGAGACGGCCGGCCTGCGCACCACAAGCGGCGCCGAAGACCTCGCCGACCACGTCCCCGCACGAGACGCCGACGCGGTCGCCCGACTCCGCCACCAAGGCGCCGTCATCATGGGCAAGACCAACACCCCGGCGTACTGCCAGGACCTACACACCGACAACGCCGTGTTCGGCCCCACGCTCAACCCGCACGACTTCAAGCACACCACCGGCGGTTCCTCCGGCGGCCCCGCCGCAGCAGTCGCTGCCTACCTGACCCCCGCCGACCTTGGCAGCGACCTTGCCGGCTCCCTACGGCTTCCCGCCCACTACTGCGGCGTCTACGGCCTGCGCCCCACCCACGGACTCGTCCCAGCCCGCGGCCACATCCCCCGACCGCCGGGATGGATCACCAGCAGCGACATGGTCACCCCCGGCCCCCTCGCCCGCCACCCCCGAGACCTCGACCTGCTCCTCGCCGCGCTGACGACACCGTCACCCGACGAGAACACCCCCTGGAGCGTCACGCTGTCCACGGCGCAGCGCCCGCTCGGCCAACTCCGCGTGGCGGTATGGGCCGACGACGCAAGCGGCCCCGTCGACCGCAACACCGCCGACGCTCTCGCCGCCCTCGAAGGGACACTCGCCTCCGCCGGCACCAGTCTCCACCGCACCACAGGGCCGGTCAGCTTCGCCGAGTCCCTCCGCCTCTTCGAGCAGCTCCTCCACGCCACCACGACGGCCACCGCCGACGACGACGCCGGAGCGGCCGAACTCGCCGCCGCCCGTGACCTGCACACGGACGACGCGAGCCCACGAGCCGCCATCCTCCGTCACCGCACGCAGACACACCGCGCCTGGCTCCGCGCCAACGAGGAGCGCCTCCGGCTCCAGCAGACGTGGCACCGGTTCTTCGCCGACGGTCAGTACGACGTCCTCATCACGCCCGCCGCTCCCACCGCCGCGATCCCGGCCGGGAGCCGATCCCTCACGGTCGACGGCACCGAACGGAGCTTCTTCGACCAGACCGGCTGGGCCAACCTCACCAGCCACGTCGGCCTGCCCAGCCTGGTCATGCCTACTGCGCACGGCGCCGACGGCCTCCCGATCGGTGTACAACTCGTGGGACCGGCCTATTCGGACCGGACCTTGCTCGTGATGGCCGAGCACCTGGCGCCGCTGCTCGGAACTGAGGCCGAGGGCGTCACCCCACCATGGCGCGGATGACCTCCGCGTCACCGTTGTAGGTGACGGCGCCTTCATCGTCGGTAGGCGGTTCGAACCGAGCGAAGAAGTCGTCCAGTGCTTCGGGAGTCACGGTCAAGGCATTGGCGTCCCGGCGCTGGTTGCGTGCAGCGAGGCGGCGCAAGAGTTCCTCCTTGGACGCTGGCAGGTAGACGAGCAAGGAGCGCCCTCCCGCGGCCCGGACGGCCTCTCTCCACTCGTCGCGATCGGAGCGACGCCAGAGGCCGTGGTCGAGGACGACGGAACGGCCGGCGCGCAGCAGCTCCGTAAGTTGCGCCCGCACGGTTTCGAGTGCGGGGGCCTCGCGCTCGAAATACTCGTGCTCGGGGTAGTCGACACCGTACCGGCCGTGGAGGCGGTGAACCTCCTCGTCAACGCTGAGGCGGACAAGGCCCTTCGCGGAGAGGGCCTGTGCAAGGTGCGTCTTGCCGGAGCCTGTGATCCCGATGAGCAGGACGGCGGTCGGCTCGCTCACGGTGTCGTGCTCCCTTGCAGCGCTCGTAGCCGGTGGGGTCGTTGGCGTGCCCCGGCTCTACCGGCAGTGTGCAACAGCCAGGCCGGACTGCCACCACGAGCGCATGGGCGCGGCTCCGCTGCCCTTGGCGAGGGATCCGTCCGGATGGCGGTCGGGCAGGCCCAAGAGCTGCTGTTCTACGGAGGTGAGAGCGGGGTCGGCTCGAAGTTCCGTGGCCGGGTCATCGACGGGGTGGAGCCAGCGGTATCCGTACTGGAGCATCAGGGCGATTCGGGGCTGGCCGGAGAGGTTGATGCCTCCGGTGTGCCAGGTCCGGTTCTCGAAGAGGACTGCGTCGGTTCCGGCGATGTCGAGGGTGACGGCGCCGGGCGGGTCGATGGCGCCGACGGGGACGACGGGTTCTTCGGTGAGGCGATGGCTGCCGGGGAGGAACATCGTCAGCCCGCAGTCGGGGGTGACGGGGGTGAGGTAGTGGGCCGCCTTGATCGCCATCCGGGGGGTGTCGGGGACGCCGAGGTCGGCGGTGACGCCGTACATGTCGCGGTGCCAGCCGTGGCGTTCGGGGATGCGGATGGTGCGGGGCGGGCCGCTGGGCAGGGCGATGAGGTGGGCGGACAGCAGGTGGATGTTCGGACTGAGGAGCTGGACGACGGTGGGCAGGACGGACGGGTTGGCGAGGAGCGGGAGGAAGGCGCGGTCGAGGTTGAGGCATCCGCGGAAGCCGTCCTTGCCGTCCCCACCACGGTCGCGGTCCTTGGTGATGTCGCTGGCCAGCAGCCTCTCGGCGGCGGTCAGAAGCCGGTCGCGCAGGTCCGAGGAGATCGCGTCGCGGATGATCGCGTACCCGTCGCGTTCGAAGGCGTCGATGGTGCCGGCGTCGGGGGCGACGGGCGGGAGCGGGGTGCTCATGCGGGTATCTCCTTCGGAATGTCGGTGAGGGTGGTGGCGAGCTGCCACAGGCCGGCGTCGTCGAGGCCGCAGAGCTGGCGTAGGTGTTCCTGGGAGACGGGGCGGCCGGGGTCGCGGTAGCCGAGGACGGTGAGCCGGGGCCCGGGGTGGCGGCGTCCGAGGAGGGCGTGGATGTCGGCTGGGTGCCCGCTGGTGGCCAGGACGATCGGCGCCCGGGTGCCGAAGTGGCGAGCGAACGCGTCCGGGGCGAGGGCGAGGGGGCGGGTGCCGTCCTCGGCAAGGGCCGTGAGGTCGTGGATGTGGACGTACCGAAGGCGCAGGCAGGGGCGTTCGGCGCGCAGCCGCTCGACGAGGGTGGTCAGGGCTTCGGCGGGCAGGTCGCCGGCGGAGGCGAGGACCAGGTCGGGCTCGCCGGGGCCGGGGTGGGTCAGGTGGGGCCAGATCGCGATGCCGAGCCGCAGTTCCTCGTCGAGGGTCTCCTGCGGGTGGTGGATGCTCCCGTGCTTACCGGCGACGACGAGGGTGCATCGGTCGAGTTTGCGCAGGGCGAAGGTGAGTGCGGCGGCGGTGCGCGCGGGGTCTGCGGGGGTGAGGACGTGGAGGGTTGGGTCGCTGCCGGCGAGAAGTGCCGTGGTGAGGCTGGGGTTTTGGTGGGTGAGGGTGTTGTGCCAGCCCAGGCTGGTCAGGAGGTAGACCAGGCTGGGCAGCGGGACGAGCCCGGCGTGCCGGCGCACGGATCGGTGCTTGAGTTGCTGCTGGATGAGGCTGAGGGTGATTGGCGCGAACGCCTCGTAGGTGGCGACGAGGGCGTGTCGGCCGGTCTCCGTGTAGCCCTGGGCCCAGGCGTGGCACATCTCCTCGTTGAGCACTTCCACTGCCCACGGCACCGGGCGTCCGTGCTCGTCGGTGAGGTCGAGGCGGTTGGAGGCCAGCTCGTCGGGGCTGAACACGCGGAACGGTCCCTGCTCGGCCCGGGCCCGCAGGACCTCGGGGACCGCCTGCGCGAACGGGCGGCCGGCGGCTTGGGCGGCGACCTGGGCGGAGGCGGCGACGCAGCCGCGCGGCGCCGGGAGGCCGTCGGGCTCGGGCCGGGGCAGCGGGAGCGCGGGCAGCAGGTGCGGCCGGGGCCGGCCGCTGGAGGTCAGGAGCTGGGTGGGCTGGTAGGAGGCCAGCCAGTCGGCGAGCGCGTCGAACTCGGCGGGCACACCGGCCGGGTCGCGCAGCGGCGTCTTGTGGATCGTCGGGGTGCCGGTGAGGCGGTCGGGCGCGCCATGGCCCTTGTCCAGGGTGAGGACCAGGACGCTCGACGGCCCCGGAATGCCCAGAGGCTGGGCGGTGCCGAGCGCTTCGGCCACCGCCTGGCGGAGCTGGCCGATGTCGAGCCCGTCGCTGTAGACGGGCCGGTGACCGAGGCCGGTGAAATAGGCGGTGAGTTCGGCGCGGCTCAGGGTGGACAACAGGCTCGAGCCGCCCATGCGCAGCCCGTTAAGCAGGACGACGGGAAGGACGGTGCCGTGGTCGCCCGTATCGTGCAGGGCGCGGGTGGCGAGCCAGGACGCTGCGGTCGTCCCGGTCTCGCACTCGCCGTCGCCGATCAGGACCACGGACAGCCGGTGGGGCGCGTCGAGGACGGTGCCCTGCCCGATCGCGAGGGCGGGCCCGAGCTGGCCTCCGGTGTGCAGGTGGCCGGGGACCATCGGGGTGATCTCCCCGCCGATGTCGGCCAGGGGGAAGCCCGCGACGAGTTCGCGCAGCCCGGCCGCGTCCTGGGACAGGCCGGGGTGGGCGCGGCCGAGTCGGCCTGTGAGGTAGGCGTGGGCGAGGGCGGAGGGCCCGGCGTGCCCGGCGCCGTGCAGGACGTGCAGCTCGTAGCCGTCGGGGACGGCCGCCTGGAGTGGGCCCAGGGCGGCGAGCAGGCGGTTGACGGGCGGGCACACTCCCCAATGGCCAGCCGGTCGGGGCTTGACGTCGGCCGGGGTCAGGGGGCGGGCCAGGAGCGGGTTGTCGCGCAGGTAGAGCTGGGCGAGACAGAGGTAGTCGAGCGCGTCGGCGACGGCGGCCACCGACGCGTCGGGCACCAGGCGGTTCGTGCGGCGGGCGAGGTCAGCCCACATGCGGTCCTCCTGCCGGGGTCAGAGCGGCTTCGACGGCGCGGGCGTGGACGGTGCCCTCGCGCTCAAGGCGGGCTGCGGCGCGCGCGGGGCAGTCAACGATGGTCATGTGCCGGCTGTACGGGCAGATCCCGCCGTCGACGACCGCGGCGATCCCGGCCCCCGTGGTCCGCTCGAAGCCTGCGACCTGGCCGGCGGTGAGCGCCGGGTGATCCCTCTCGCCAGCGGCGAGGGTGGAGATGCTGCACACGGCGGCGGCCAGCGGTTCGCCGGCCAGAGCGACGAGCTGGCCCAGGAACCCGTCGGGGCATCCGACGAGCGCCGGGGAGCCGACCGCCGCGACGGTCTCGACGCCCGGCTTCCACGGAAGGCGCAGCGCGAGGTCCCCCGGCCACAGGCCGTCGGCCAGCAGGCGGGCGTCGCCGCTCAGGTCGAACAGGGCCTCGGCCGTGGCCGAGGAGTCGAGCAGGAGTAGCAGTGGCTTGGCGGTGGGGCGCTGCTTGGCGCGGAAGACTGCGTTCATGGCGGCGGGGTCGGCGGCGCGGGCACACAGCATGTACCAGCGCGGGGTGGGCACGGCGACCATCCGCCCAGCGGCCAGGAGCCGGGCTGCATCGCCGAGTTGGTCGGGGGCGAGGACGTCCACGGTGCGCTGCCCTCTCACGCGGTGCCGGGTCGGGCGAGGTCGGCGAGCGCCGGGTATTCCAGCCACGGGTCCGACAGGGCGCGCAGGGCGAGGTCGGGGTGCTGGGCGTGGTGGATGCGGAAGTACGCCATCACTCTCGGGGTGCTGCTGGTGTTGATGCCGACCCGGTGCGGGACGAGGTGGTGCATCACGATCACGTCGCCGGGCTCGGCGGTGAGGGCGGTGCCGTCCTGGCCGTCGATGTCGTCGGGGGTCTGGGCTGGCTGCCCCAGGGTCCAGTCCGAGGCGAAGTATCGGGCCATCCGGTGGTGCCCGCCGGCCACGTAGTGCAGAGCGCCAGCGTTGGCGGTGGCGCTGCCGTCCAGGACGACGCCGACGATGAAGGTGAACGTGCGCAGGTCGCGGGGTTCCAGGTGGGGGCAGGAGACGCCGTCGACGTGCATCCGCTTCACGGGTTGCTCGGCCCCGTGCGGCAGCCGGATCTGGATCTGCGCCCGGGTGACCGGGTCGGGCGTCGCGGGCCGCAGCAGGTCTCCGGCCAGCTCCGCCAGGCCGCTGCGCTGGTAGAGGGCGACGAGGTCGGGGTGCTCCTCCAGCTCGGGGGCGAAGCTGCGTTCGGTGTAGGCGGTGAGCCGCGTGGGATCGTACGCCTCGGCCAGCCAGCCGCCGACGAGGTCGCGCGCCGTGGACAGGACGTTGCCGTGGACCAGGCCACGGCGTATGAGGACGCCGTCGTCGACGAACCGGCGCTGCTCGTCGTCGCTCCACGTCACAGGACTGGGCATGGTGGATCTCCTTCCAGAAGGACGGGGCCGGGGCGGTGAGAGAGCCGCCCCGGCGCGCAAGGATGGGGAGCGGGTCAGCCGCGCCGGCCGAGGACGACCTGGAAGGAGGCGTGCTCGATCAGCCCGCCGGCGGCGGTGTGCTCGTCGAGCAGGGCGCGGGCGCGGCGCTCGAAGTCGTCGACCTGCCCCCCGAACAGCGGCCGTGCGGCGAAGCTGGTCGAGTACAGGTAGCCGATCACCGTCTCGGTGGTCCACTCCCGCTCGACGGCGATGGTGTGCTCCTCGACCCGGCCGAACGCGCTCTCGGCGATGATGTCGCGGTAGGGCCGGTTGTGCGCCGCGTACTTCTTGCCCACCCCGGCCCGCCGCTCCTCTCCCAGGTACTTCTGGATCAGGGCCCGCAGGGCGTCGGTCCACTCGGTGCGCGCGGTCCACAGACTGCCGTCGCCCATGACCGCGACGGTCGCGTCCGGCGCGGTCATTTCCTCCAGACGTGACAGCACCACGTCCTGCCGCATCCAGTGGAAGGCGCGGCAGACCGTGACGAGGTCGGCCCGGTAGGAGGCGGGCGGGGTGAACTCCTCGGCCGAGGTGTTGTGCAGGCGCGCGGTGACCGGCAGCCCGGCGAGCGCCTTGCCGGCCTCGGCGAGCATGCCCGCGTCCCGCTCGACGACGTCGATCTCCGTCATCTTCCCGGCCAGGGCCAGTGGGACCTGCCCGGTGCCGGAGCCGAGGTCGAGCAGGGCCCGGTGCTCCTTGCCGGCCACCCGCTGTGCGAGCAGCTCGACGGCTTCCTTCGGGATGCCGGGCCGGTAGGCGGCGTAAAACGTGGCGGTGGTGTCGAACTGGCTCACGGGGTGGAACTCCTGATCATGTGAGTTGACGGAAGGGCGATCTGCTCGATGTGCTCGACCGCACGGGTGAGGTCCGGCACGACCGTGACCCGGCCGGGGTGCTCGGCCAGCAGCCGGACTGCCTCGGACGACGGCGTGCGGGGCGTGATCCACAGGGCGTGGGCTCCAGCGGCGAGGGCGCCGCGTACGTCGTAGTCGAGACTGTCGCCGACGTGCAGCACCTCCGCGGGATCCCGGCCGTGCAGCCGGGCGACAGTCTCCACGGCGCGAGCGTCGGGTTTGGCGAACCCGAGTTGCCAAGACGGGTGATGGGCCCAGAGGTGGGGGGCGAGGAGGGTGGCGACGTCGGTCGCCTGCTCGTCCCAGTGGCTCACGTTCGACAGGGTGACCACCGGCACGACCCGGGCGATCCGTGCCACCGCCTCCACCGCGCCGGCCCACAGGGCGAAGCCGGGCGGACAGTGGTCGTGGGGGAACGCGGACGGCGCGATCCCCAGAGCGGCACACACCGCCTGCGGTGCTGTCGCATCGCGGCGCGGGTCCAGGGCGTGCAGGAGCTGCTGAGCGATCTGCTTCGCCTGCCGGGCCGGGAGCGGGGACAGCTCCACCAGTCGCTGCGTCAGCGTCGTCCCGGACGGCTCTCCCAGGGTGTATCCGACATCGAGGCTCACCAGCCGCACCGCAGCCGCGTTCACGACGGACCCGCCAGAGCCGCGATGATCATGCCGATCCGCATGGTGCGCACGGGACCGGAGTCGGCTTCGCTGAGGAAGGTCAGCAGGTGCCGGGCTTCGGCCGGCGACCAGCCGCTGGTGTCGACACCGGCCTCGGCAGCGGCTTGGGCGAGGTCGTCGGGGATCGTCGGCGGGCGGGCGCCGTGCGGAATCAGCAGGGTGCCTCTCCACTCCTCGCCGGCCTGCGACTGGGGCAGGACGGATACGAGGGGTGCAAGGACGGTGACGTCATCGAACGTGAGGATTCTGACCGGGAGTTCGGGCAGGTGCACTGGCTGATCGAGGCGAAGGGTCGTGGACAAGAAGGTGTCGTGTCCGCTCAGCGGCTCGTCCACGACGAACAGCACGGTTCCTTCGCGGCGCTCCAGTCGGCCGTGGATCGCCAACTCGCCTGTGTGCCTGGGCATTACCGATGCACCTCCATCCCGAGACCGGGCCGGTCGGGAAGAGCGACATGCCCGCCGTCCGGCCGGAGCGTGCCGCGCAGCGTCCGCTGCCGGCGTGGCTCCCACACCACCTGGTACTCCACCGCGCCCGCCGCGTCCGGGAAGGCGGCGGCCAGATGTATGGCAGGCAGGAACGCCCGGCCGTGAAGGTGGACGGGTACTCCCGCTTCGTGGGCGGCGCCGAGCCAGGTAATCGCTTCGGTGATCCCCCCGCACCACACCGCGTCGAACGTGAACGCCTCCGGCCGGCAGTGCTCCAGCAGGGCCCTGGCGTCCTCCGCATGGGACAGCCGCTCACCGAACGCGACCCGAAGACCTTCCGCCTGTCGGCGCAGCTGTCGGTACACGGCACGGTCGGTTCGCGGGAGCGGGTCCTCCACCCAGCGCACCGCCTCCGGAATGAGGAGCGGTGCGACCTCCATGGTCCGCAGGTGGCCCCACGTGCCCAGGGCGTCCACCGCCACACTGTGCCCCGCCCACTTCGCCGCACGTTCGGCCAGCAGCACCATCTCGGCGGCCTCTGCTCCGCCGCGCAGGGCCCACTTGGTGAAGGTGAACCCATCGCCGGCAGTCGCCTTGACGGACTCGGCGGCCGAGTCGGCGGCCAGGTCCAGGGAGAGCCAGGAAGCGTAGACCGGCACCCGCGGTATGGGCCGGTTGCTGAGCAGGGCTGCGACCGGGAGGTCGGCGAGGCAGCCGTGCAGGTCCCACACCGCGCAGTCCAGCGTCCCGACCGCCCAGCGCCCGAGCCCCGCCGCGTGCGGACCGAGTTCGGCCAGGAGTCTGCGCAGCAGACCCGTGTGGTCAGTCACCGGGTGCCGCAGCGCGCTCTGGCCGAGCCGTGTGGCGACGAGCGCGGCGGGCAGCTCGTCGACCGGGGCGAATACCCCATTCACTCCGTCGGCCTCGACCACTACCGCGTACCGGCTGTCGCCCGCTTTCCACGGACCGGCCACGCTCTCGTCGAGGCGCTCGACCCGCACCCGGTCGATGACCGCGTCAGCGGGGTCCATCGACGAGGTCCTCTCCCGCGAAGGTGAAGTACCACAGCGGCCGGTAGCACTCCCAACCCACCGGCCGCAGCCCGGTCGCCGTCATGGCCCGCTCGATCACCGTGCGCGCCTGCAGGTAGTACTCCAGGCTCTCCGCGCCCGGCGTCCGCATCCCCTGCATGATCACCGTGTGTGCCTGGAAGACCTGGATGTTCGGGAACGCGGTGACCTCGCCCGCCAGCTCGTTCACCCCGCGCGCGAGGTCTTCCATCGGGTCCAGGCCGACGATGTACGTGTACGAGGTGTCCAGCCCTGCCTTACGCGCCCGTGTCAGCAGGTCCGGCATCTGCTCCGGCCGAAGGTCGGCCTTGGTCGCCTTCATCAGGGCCTCCCGCCGGGTGAAGTGCTCGGCCGTCAGCCTGAGCACGAACGGCGACACCTGCGACGCGATGGTCTCGAACGCCTCGTCGCTGCGCAGCACGGAGGTGAGGAAGCCGATCCGAGCCGTGACGCCAGCCCGCTCCAGGGCGGGTCGCAGGGCGGTCAGGTGCGCGACGGCGGCTTCCTCGCGCTCGAAGCAGCCGGTGGAGACGGTGACCTCCTCTAACTCGGCCAGGTTGCGGCGGGGGTGCTGCTCGCCGAGGGCCCGCAGCAGGGCATCGAGCCCCTGGTCCTCGTGCATCCTTGGATCGGCGGCGGCCTCCAGGGTGTTCGGGCACCAGCCGCACCCGACACACCGGCTGCGGGCGTTGGGATTGAGGGTCGCCGCCCGGCCGCCGTTGCGGAAGTACCCCCCGACCGCCTCGTCGGCATCGATGTGCTCGACGTGCGCGACCACCGAGCCGTTCAGCGACAACTCGTCGCCGCGGAGCCGGAACGGGCTGGCCGGCTGGTTCAGTGGGACGATGATCTGCCAGTCAACGTCGGGGCGGCGTACGAGGCGGAGGTTGACCCGAGCCCGGTGACGGTCGTGGTCGGAGGTGATCCCGTACAGGTTGACGGCGATCAGCAGCACGTCCTCGACGGGGACTCCGTGGCGCAGGGCAACCTGCTCCAGATCATGCAGTCGGTCGGTGCCGACGGCGCCGTCCGAGGGTATGGACCGGCGCATGGAGAGATGCGGCATGAAGAACTCCAGCTTGATGTTGAGCGGTGTGTATTGCTACCGGGGCGCGGCACCTACGTCGTGTCGCGGGAAAGCATCGGTGGCGGCTGTCGTGCCAGCGCGGCCTACTTGGCTGGGGCGAAGGCAGTGAAGTGCGCCGGCGGGTGGTCGATGGGCAGGTTGGGCCGCCAGGCGGTGAGGATCTGGGCGCTGCATACGAACAGGCCGTCGGGGAGCTGATCGAGCGGTTGCCATGCCCAGTCGCCGACGCTCTCGTCCGGCTGCGTGGTCGGCTGCCCTTGCCAGGTGTGGACGAGCGCGCCGACGGTGACCCGCAGGACACCTTCGACGTGGTCGACGAGCGTGCCCAGGAGCCCCACGTTGGCGGTCCGAGCGACCAGACCGGTCTCCTCGGCGAGTTCTCGAACGACCGCGTCCTCGAAGGATTCCCCGGCCTCCACGCTTCCGCCGGGCAGTTCGAGGGTGCCGAGGCGGTGCCGGCCCAGCAGGATGCCCTGCTCGCTGAGCAGGATCGCGCCGACGCCGACGGCCGCGTGGGCGTCCGGCGCTCGGGTGCTGCGGGGCCGGCTGGAGACGCGCGCCGGACGGTCGGGAAGGCGCCGGGCGCGGATGAGCTGCTGGATGACCGTGGCGCTCTCGTCGGGGTGCGCGTATAGGTCGATGGCTTCGACGCGGAAGCCGTACTCGGTGAGCAGGTCCTCCCACAGCTGCGGTGCCAGGACCCACATCTGTGTCGGCAGGGGCGGGTCGTCGCGCAGCAGGATCAGCTGCTCGCGCGGCGCCACTTCCGTGGACGGACCGCGGCCGTGCAGGTCGGTGTGCAGGAGCGAGAGGATCAGCGGGGCGCCAGGGCGCAGGCCGTCGCGCAGTACGGGCAGTGAGCGGTGCGGGTCGATGAAGGCGAGCGTCCCGATCGCGTACGCGGCGTCGAACGGCTCGGCTCCGGCCAGGTACTCGGTCACGTCCGCCCGGACGAACTCCACGCCGTCCACGTCCGCGTGGGCGCGGACGGCGCGTTCGTGCTGGGTCGGGGAAAGTTCGATGCCGGTGACGCGCGCTCCATGCGCTTGGGCGAGGTGGACGGCGTGGTGGCCGGCCCCGCAGCCGATGTCCAGGACACGGCGGCCGGTGACGGCGCCGAGGACCTCTGCTCCCGGGCCGATCCCTTCCCAGGGTGTCCAGCCGAGCCGGTCGGGGACGGGCGGGGTGTAGGCACGGGTCAGTTGGCGCTGGCCGTAGATCTCCCAGGCCCGGGTGTTGGTCTCCTCGGCGGGCACGATTTCCTCCTGGTGGGCGGGTGTTCAGGGGTTAGGTGTGCGTGATCAGGTAGGCGGGGCCCTCGCCGCGCCGGGCTCGTTCGATGGCGTCGAGGCGGGCGAAGGCGCGCGGCGCCATCAGCTCCTGCCAGGTCGCGAGGTCGTGGACGGCCCACATGTCGTGTTCCGCGGGATCGAGCCGGATCCGGCCGAGCTGCTCGGCGGTCAGCCGGCCCCCCTCGAAGATGAGCCCCACCTTGTTCAGCGGCAGCCGGGGCCCGGCGTGCAGGAAGTGCGTCAGGAGCAGGGTCGGTGCGTTGAGGGCGAGTTCGAGTCCGGTCTCCTCGACCGCCTCCCGCCGGGCGGTCTGCAGTGGGTCCTCGCTTGGGGCGTCCAGGTTGCCGCCCGGGAACTGCCAGAGTCTCGAGCCGTAGACCGAGCGAAGCTGGACCGGCCGGTCGTGCTCGTCGCGGATGTACAGGCAGCCGTACACCGTGTGGTGGGGGACGGTCTGCGCGTACTCCTCGGCCGTCATCGGCATGGGGCGGCCGGGCCGGGCAGGGCGGTGGTCGAATGCGAGGGCGAGAACGCCGAGGGCTTCCTTGGCGGGCGGGTAGATGCCGCGGAGGTTGGCGAGTAGCTCGCCGGGCGGCCCGTCCGGGTCGATGCGTGCGGTGTCCTCCGAGCTGAGCAGGTCCTCGAAGGAGGGGTACGGGGTGATCCGCTGCACGATGATGTCGAGTTCCCGACCGGTGTCCCGGTCGTGGAAGACGACCGTGTCGCCGACGCCGATGTCGCGCTTGTTCGGGGTGGCCACCCTCACTTCGATCGTCTTGCGGCCTGCTTCCACTTGGCGGTAGCACCGCCAAGTCAGGTGCATGTGGTGCTCGGGTGGTTCGTCTCCGGCCGACGGGCTCGGGACGGCTGGGATCGCCTGCTGGGTGTCGTCAGGCATACATGCCTCCGTTCGATGCTTTCCGTCCGTCGCGGTCGTGGGGTCGCGACCGGCCATGGAGCGGTGGCCGCGCTCCTGTGTCTCCGGATCGGATTGGGTGGCGAGGAAGTGGACGAGTCCGCCGGCGCGCTAAGGCAGTTCGATCGGTCCGTAGCGCGCGTGCGGCTCCTGCCGCATCAGCGCGTCGTACCGGTCCGCTACCGAGAAGTGCCAAAACTCGGTCCCATAGTTCGTAAAACCCGCGCCCTCCATGGCGTTGAGCAGCAGCGTGCGATGGTGGCGTGCGTGATCGCTGAGGTTCGGAGCGTGCGTGAAGCAGGCCCCGTCGCTCTCCTCCGGGGAGGCATTGACACGGGTGCCGAGATCGAGTTCGTGGCCGTCCTGGTCGACGAGGGTCACGTCCACGGCCGCGCCCGCGGAGTGAGGCGCGATCTCTGGCGGCGACACGTACCGGCTGGCGGCCTGGTACAGCTGCTCAGATGTCCAGCCGGGCTGAGCAGCGGCCAGCTCGTCCCGGTACTCGGTGAAGTAGCGCTGCTGGAGGGAAAGCGGCCGGTAGCCCTCGATGAACAGCAGGTCGGTGCCGGCGGGCAGGAGCGAGCGGGCGTGCTCCAGCCGGGCCAGGACGCCCTCGCGGACGTGGGCGAACGCCCTCAGCGGATCTTGCTTGCGGGGATCGACACGGAAGTCGTGGTCACGCACGTCGACGAGCGGCTCCCCGCACTCGCGCACCGGGATCGCAGCGACCCGCGGATCGGACATCAACACCAGAGGGTTCATCGAGTCTCCCTGTGACGGGTTGCACTGAGGCGGCGGGACGGGGGAGGCAGCGGTCAGCTCGGTTTCGCGCACGATCCGCGCGACGGTGCCCTGCAGCGTGCTGTCGGCCGGGATCACGGTCTCGAGACCGCCGGGCAGCAGATCCAGCTCCCGGTACCACGAGGCGAGGTGGTTGTCGGTGACTTGCTCCAGGTACGCGGCATCCGCCTTCGACGCATGCCGGATCAACGTCGCCTCCAGCGGCACGTCCAGGTAGTAGCAGCGGGAGACGCCGCGGTGGTCCCGTACCAGAGACGTGATCATGTGGCTGTAGCGATCGGCGTACAGGATCCCTTCGAGCACGACGTGAAAGCCGGCGTTCAGTGCGGCGCGTGCGATCCTGCCCAGCAGGGCGATGTTGGCGGCGCGCGCGGTGTCGTGTTCCCTCAGCACGTTCCGGCGGATCACGTCCTGGCCCACGATCGCGACACCGCGGCCGTAGTGATCTCGCAGTCCCTGGGCCACGCTTGACTTGCCCGACGCCGAGTTGCCGCGGATGACCACGAGGCGGGTATCCGGACGTCCGGCCGCAGTTGCAGCGGATACGCGACAGGGTGCGCCGCTCGGTGTGCCGGTCATGCGGGCCAGCCCGTCTCGCTGTACAGCTCCCCGTTCTGGATCTTTTCGAGCGCCACCCGGGTGTAGGAGACGAGGTCGTCAGGGAGCGCGGCGGGGTCCCAGAATTTCCACTGGGTGCACTTGTCCGGCTCGCGCAGTTCCGGCTCACCGCTCCAGGCGCGGGCGCGGAAGAACAGGCCCATGCGGGGCGGGTCCCCGGCCTTGTCGATGTGGTGGACGACGTGGACGAGTTCGACGTCCTGGCGCTCGATGTGCAGGCCCGCTTCCTCCCGGGCCTCCCTGATCAGGCAGGCGATGGCGTCCTCCTGCTCGCAGTGACCGGCCAGGACGTGCCAGGTGGACGGCGCAAACGCTGAGTTGGGGTGGCGCAGCCCGAGCAGCACCGTCCCGTCGGGCCGCTCCAGGTAGAGGTGGACGCCGATGACGTTGAGGACCGTGCCGCGCGGCGAAGTCCGGCGCTCCTTCTGTGGTGCGAGCCCGTTCTGCGGCGCGTTGCTGGCCGGGCGGCTGGCGGCGTGGCGCCGTACGAGGTCGCTGGTGGTGTCGGCGATACGGAGGCGGTGGAGGTCTGAGGGGGTGAACCAGGCAAGTATCACCCCTTCTGTCAGATGGAGTTCGCGGGGATCACCGTTCCAGCGGCCGGTGTAGATGGCGATGGGCACGGTCGCGCCGGCGTCGCCGGAGGCGTATTCGGTGCCGAACGGGGTGAGGTCGGCGAGGTCGAGGCCGGCTTCCTCGGCCAGTTCGCGCCGCACGGTGTGTTCCAGGGTGGCGTCCTGGGGCTCTCGGCCGCCGCCCAGCAGGGACCACATGCCCGGCTCCCAGATCCGGCCGGGGAAGTAGTCGCGCAGGTGGAGCAGGTACTCGCCGCGGTCGTTGTAGATCAGAGCCGAGGCGTTGGCCGTCTCCGGTTCGACCTGGAGCGGGAGCTTGAGCAGCTTCTCGCGCAGGGTCGGGGAGGTCACCCGGTCCACGGGACGCCACTCGATGCCGCCGACCTCTTCCTCCTGCAGCACGACCGGCGTCTCGGTCGCGGTGTGCAGGCGGAAGAGGAACCGGAGGTCGAAGTGGAGGTGTCCGGGTTCGCCTTTGCCCGGGTGGGCGTCGATGCCGTGGATGTCGATGTCCAGCGGAACGGTCTCGTAGCCGGGCCACGGCGTGACGGCCTGGGGCGGAATCCCGGTCTCCTCGTGCAGCTCCCGCAATGCCGCTGCTGCCAGGGACTCGTCGGCGGGCTCGGTGTGTCCGCCGGGGGCGAGGACCTTCCCGCTCGCCAGGTGCAGCACGTGCAGGACGCGGCCAAGCTGGTCGACGACGATCGTGCCGCAGGTGACGTGTCCGGTGAAGGTGAAGCGGCTGGCGATGTCGTCGCCAGTCCGGTCGAGGGCGTCCAGGAGGTCGCCGAGCTGCTCGCGCTCGTGAGGGTGGCGAGCGAGGTAGGCGGCGACGGTGGTGCGGATGTGGTCGTGCGACAACGGCATGGGGCTTCCTCAGAGGGGCGTGGAGCGGAACGAGTCGAGGCTGGATGGGCGTTCGTGTCAGCTCAGCCGCATCCCCTCTGTCGGGATCTCCTCGATGGCGGCGGCGCGAGCGGTGGGCAGGCCCCACCGCTCGCGTGCCGTCTCCGCCGCGAGCTGGGCTTGGCGCGCGCCGGGCGGGCCCCAGCCCAGCAGGGCGGCTGCCTGGGCGGGGGTGGCGAGCAGGCGGGCGAAGGGGCGTTCGGTGGCGGGGCCGACGGCCGCCGGGCCGATGGCGGTGACCCGGGCGGCGAGGCGGAGCCTCGCGTTGGGCCCCACGCCGCCGTAGACTTCGCCGGTTTCGTCCAGCACCCAGCCCAGTCGCACCGGATCTGCCAGGGTGAGCTGGGCTTCCTCGGCGGCTTCGCGGTGCAGGGTGTCCTCGGGCGTCGCGTCGGTGCTCTCTACCGTGCCGCCGGGCAGCATTGGCAGCGCACCCCGCGGCCCGGGGTCGGCCACCAGGGCGACACGGCCGTCGGGGACGAAGCACCACGCCCAGGCTTGCTGCACGGGCAGCCGCTCGGGGACGGGGGCGCGGTGGAGAGGGCTGTCCCACAAGGGCCGGTAGCGGACGTGGACGTCGTGCCGGTCCAGTGCCGGGACGTCGAGGATGTGCTGGCCGTCGGCGAGGTGAGCGGTCGCGGTGTTCCCGAGCCGGGCACGGTAGGCGGCGAGCATGATCTGCCCGTCCACGGGGCGCAGCCTCTGCACCGCGTCCCGGGTCTCCAGGAAGGCGTATTCGGACAGCTCCTCGTGCGGCAGGCGGATCGCTTCCACCTGGTCGGGGTTGAGGGTCCCTGCGTCGAAGACGAACCGGACCTCGCCGGGGCAGGGCGTGCCGGGCTGGAGGTCGGGGTGGTGTGGGGAGAAAGAGTGGACGGCGAGCACGGCCGACAGGGGCAGATCCAGGCCCAGTTCCTCGGTGATCTCGCGCCGGCAGGTGACGTGCGGGTGTTCGCCGGCTTCGACGACGCCTCCGGGCAGCAGCCACGACTCGTCCTTGCGGCAGGTGGGATGCACCAGCAGGACCCGGCCGACCTCGTCGGTGATGATCGCGGCGGCCCCGATCCACACCGCATGCCGGGACGCGGCGTACTGCGCTGTCGGCAGGGCGGCACGCGGTGTGACGTGATCCGAAGGGGAGACGGGAGAGGGCACGGGTCTCTGCCTTTCGCAGCGGTGGACGGGGGAACGTGCAGCACGGGGGGCGAGCGGTGATCAGTAGGCACCGTCGTTCATCCGGCGTCGCCGCTCCCGAGGGCGGTGGGGCGGGCAGTGCTGCCGGGCACGATCGGCCAGTCCACGGTGATGCGGGTGTGCTTCTTGGCGAACACGTGCGGCTCGTGGTCCGGGCCCGCCGGAGCACGGTCGGCTGCCGGGCGGGCGGTGACGAGGGGGCAGCGGGCGCCGCGGTGGTTGCGCTGCCAGATCTCGACCTGCTCGGCCATCTCCTGCGCGGCGACGTGCCCTTGGTCGCCGTAACCGTGGACGACGAACTCGTATCGGCCCTTGCTGTTGTCTCCGTCGCCGATGCGTTCGGTGGCTAGCCGGGCGAGGGAGGCTCCGCGGACGATCGCGGCAGCGGGCCAGTGCCGGGGCGGCGGGTGGAGGACCTGGTTGTCGCCGTCGGGGTCGACTTCCAGGCGGCAGAAGCCGGGCAGGGCGCCGGCGAGGTAGAGCGTGAGGAGGTCGAAGGGTTCCTGGCCCCCGACAGTGATGTCGGTGCGGGTGACGGTCGGCTCGCGGTCAAGGGCGGGGGCGAGTTGTTCCACGGATAGCGGGGTGCCGTCTTCCCAGGAGAGGTGGACTCCGGTGCCGGGGATGGTGCGGCGGTTCGGGTTCCAGGCGCCGTCGCCCTGCATGGCGACGAAGCCGCAGACGATGAGCGGCTCGTCGCTGTGCAGTGCCCCCTGGCCCTTGGTGAAGCCGATGGCCCAGTGATAGCCGTGCAGACGCAGCGGCGCAACGAGACGGCCGCCCTCGGCCAGGGCGTCGATCCAGGGCAGGTCCCAGGTGTCGACGGTGACCACGATGGCGTCGAATCCGCCGTCCGGCACCACTGTGGAGGGCAGGTGCTCGGCGTCCGCGGTGACCACGCTGACGTGGTGGTATCCGGCCTGGGGCAGGAAGCGAGTGGCCCTCTCCGTGACGGTCGGGTCGATGTCGAGGGTGGTGACGTGACCGGTCGGACCGGTGAGTTCGGCGAGGAGGGCGGCGTTGTAGCCGCCGGAGCCGATCTCCAGGACGCGGTGGCCGGGCTGGATGCGGGCGGCTTCGAGCATGTCGGCCTGCAGCCAGGGCGCGGAGATGGAGCTAATGATGGTGCCGTCGTCGCTGCGGCGGGTGGCGACGATGTCGTTGGCGTACGCAGCGGGGAGGGGGACCTCGGGGGCGAAGGCGTGCCGGGGCACGGTGCGCAGGGCGCGGTCGACTGAGGGGGTGCGGATGTGTCCGGCAGCGGCGAGCTGGTCGGCCAGCTGGTGGCGCAGGGCGGTGGCCTCGTCGAGGTCTGTGGTGGGCGGCGTGGTCACAGCGGGCCTTTCGGTCGGGCGGGTCATGCCTGGTCCGAGACGGTGGGCGCGGCGGGGTGGGGGATGGTCGCGGTCGGGGCGTACTGGGCGGCTTGGGCGTCGAACATGACGGCGTATCGGCCGCGGGCGGCGATGAGTTGGTCGTGGGTGCCGTGCTCGGCGAGGTGCCCGTTGTTGAGGACGTAGATGTGGTCGGCGTGGCGGACGCCGGACATGCGGTGGGTGACCAGGACGACGGCTCGGTTCGGGGCGGCGAGGCGGCGGATGCGCTCGAAGGCTTCGATCTCGGCTTCGGGGTCGAGGGCGGAGGTCGGCTCGTCGACGATGAGGACGCCGTCTGCCTGTGATGTTGAACTGCGCCAGTGCGTGCGGGCCAGGCCGACTTTCTGCCATTCGCCACCGGACAGTTCGATGGCGCCGCGGAACATGCGGGCAAGCAGGCTGCGCAGGCCGTCGGGGAGTTTGGCGATGACGGGGCCGGCGACGGCGTAGTCGACCGAAGGCCCCAAGTCCTCCTCTGTTGCGGGGTGGTCGGGGCGGCCGAGACGGATGTTCATCGCGGCGGTCACGGGCCAGCGCTGGAAGTCCTGGGTGAGCAGGGAGACGCGCTCGAAGACCTGGGCCCGGTCAAGGCCGGTGAGGTCAGCCTCGCCCCAGCGCAGCGAGCCGGAGGCGGGCAGCAGCATGCCGGAGAGGATCTTCATCAGGGTGCTCTTGCCGGAGCCGTTCTCGCCCACCACCGCGGTCACCGACCCCATCGGCAGGGTCAGGGACACCCCATTCAGGGCGGCCGTGTCCCGGTCGGGGTAGCGGTAGGTGACCTGGTCCAGAACGATTTCCTTGACGCGCTCCGGTACGGGAGCCCCGCCGACGGGCAGCGTCTGCTGGGCGGCCTGAGCGAGGAAGCGGCCGTGGTCGCGGACGTAGAGGCTCTCCTCGTGGAGCTGGTTGATGTTCATGACCAGCGCCCCCAGGCTCGCCGAACCGGTACGTACGGCGATGACGGCGGTCCCGGCGACGGCGAGGCTCATGTGCCCGGACATGATCAGCCAGAACATGGCGCCGTAGGTCGCGGCCATCGCCAGGCCGGATAACGCGGAGGCCACCCATTCGGTCAGGGCCTTGCTGGACGCGAGGCGTTCCTGTTCGGCCTCCGCGCTCTCGGCCATCCGCTCGTAGCGGCTCAGGAGGAAGGGGCCGACGGCGTGGAGACGGACCTCCTGGGCGGCGGTGCGTTCGGTGAGCAGGTTGCCGATCAGGCGGCTGGCCCGCACGTGCTCGATCCAGCTCATCACCGACACGTACCGCTCCTGCGCCACGCGCATGGCGCCCCAGCCGCGCGGGGCGGCGATGAGGATCAGCATGGGCAAAAGCACCGGGTTGAGCACGGCCAGGACGCCCGCGGTGGTGATCAAGGAGATGAGGCCGTTCAGCGCGGCGACGCAGGCGCTGATCATGCGGCGGGCGGAGCCGGGACCGTGCTGGGCGATGTCGACGAGCCGCCGGAAGTCGGGATCGTCGATGGCCTCCAGCTCAACCTTGGCTGCGGCGGCCAGGTACTGGGTGGTGGCGATCCGCTCCACCTTGGGCTCCAGCCGCCCGGCGCGGGAGGTGGACCAGGCGGACAGGGCGGAGTTGACGACGCCGATGACCGCGGCGGCCAGGAGACCCGGCAGCAAGGCGTGCAGTCGGTCGGCAGCGCTGCCGCTGCCGGCGAGCAGGGCGTGCATGACGGCATTGACGGCGAGCAGACCGGCGGCAGCGGCGATGCCCTGGCCGATCTCGCTCACCCCGACCGAGAGCAGGGCACGCCGGTCTGCCTGCCACGCCATACGCAGCGTGGCGCCGACGAGCGCGGGCATGGAGCGCAGCGCGGACATCATTGTCAGGTCCAAGGTCGCGTGCTCGTGTTGGGACCAGCCCATGTCGTAGCGCAGGGGGCCGCCGAACAGCTCGTGTTCGGCGTCGGAGACCTGCGGGTCGGCCATCGTGACCGGTCCGAAGAACCTCTTCACCGGGCGCCTCCCGCAGGCCAGTTGGTGGCCCGGTAGGACGGGCCGTGGGCGAGCATGTGGAAGATCGTGGCCGTGTAGGGATGGCAGTCGAGCGAGGGTCGCTCCATCGGCACCCAGAAGAGCCCTTCGTGCTTGTCCGGCTTGCCGTTGTACGGCTCACCCGTCCACGACTGGGCCACGAATACGGCGGTGATTCGGTCCGCCCCGCCACCGAGGTCGTGGTGGTGGATGAGGCCGCAGAATTCCTGATGATCCGCGCTGAGGTGGACCCCCGTCTCTTCCTTCGCTTCGCGCCGCGCGGCGTGATCGAGTGGTTCGCCGGCTTCCAGATGGCCGCCCACGACGGTGAGCTGTCCCGGTGCGAGGGCGTCGTCCGCCGTGCGGCGCACGCACAGTGCGGCGCCGTTGGACCGGAGCAGGACCTGGGCGACGTCGACGATCAGCAGGTGAGGTGCCTCGCTCATAGATGGCCCTCCCGCACCAGGGGTTCGACGCTGCTCCGGCCCCGCGCGGCCACGAGGGCATCGCCGTGCCGGAGACCGTAGGCGAGAGCGCTCGCGGCATCGGCTGCGGCGAACGCCTTCGGCGCCCGGTCCGCCGCGACGGGCAGAGGGCGGCCACGCCCGTTGTCTGGATGTGCCGGCCTCGGCGGGATGGTGGCGTGCGTCATGCCAGGTACCTCGTATCCGGTCGTGACCCACGGGTGGAGCGGGCGTTGCGGTCGACGACGGAGTGCAGAGGGGTGCCCGAGGAGCCGTTGGCGTTTTCGAACGCGGGATGAACGAGCGCAGGGAGGCGTACGGGATTCATGGGGGCTCCTCGGGGTCAGATGCGGACTGGTGATCGGGTAACGGGGGTTCTCGTATCGCCGTAACGGGTGGAGGCAGGCGAAATCTAGAACCCAGATTCGAATATCGGGCCCTCTCCTTCTGTGGTCTGGCGGGGCGGGCTGTGATGCAGTGTTCGATCACTCATGTGGGTTGCGGTACCTCCTTCAGGGGATTGCCTGGTGCCGCCTTGTCGTCCCGCAGAAGTCGCCTCAGTTCGGCTTCGCCGAGGGCGACGGACTCGGACAGAGCCCGCTGGTGGTCCGCGGGCAGGGTGCCGGCACCGAGACCTGCGTGAGTGACCACCGAGCCGAGCGAAGATGCCCGCTCGGTGCCGAGGATCGCCCGGGCGGCCGGGTGGCCGGGTGGCCCAGCACCTCACACGCGGCATAGGCGTCGAGGCCGGCCACTTCGGCGAGAGCTGAGGCGAGTGAGTTGGTGTGCGGCCCGTTGGCGTCGAGTTCCAGGGCGGCCAGGCCCGCCCGGGTCTGGAACACAGCGATCGAGGGCTCGGGATCGGTCAGGAGCAAGACGGCTGCGTGCTGGGCCTGGTCGAGGTCGGCCTGCGGAAG
The DNA here is from genome assembly GCF_052663305.1 of Streptomyces cyslabdanicus. Taxonomy (NCBI): domain Bacteria; kingdom Bacillati; phylum Actinomycetota; class Actinomycetes; order Kitasatosporales; family Streptomycetaceae; genus Streptomyces; species Streptomyces cyslabdanicus. Next base: position 23,019 of record NZ_JBQRUW010000071.1, on the reverse strand, counting down.
CGGTGCAGCGTCGGGGCGGCAGTGGGCGCGCAGGAGGCTGGCGACGGCGCTCTCCCAGGGCTCCGTGGGGTGGGTGGTGTCGATCAGGTCGCGGGCCTGCTGGTCCAGGCCCTGCTCCATCAGAGCCATGATCTTGATCTGGCGGCCGTCGAGGAGGCGGTTGCCGATGCCGCGGTGCTGGGCCATGGCGTCGGCGGCCTCGGTCCACCGCCCGATGCGGGCGAGGGCGCGGGCGCCGTCCACGAGCAGGGTGACGTACAGCTCCTGGCACACCGTGCGGTGGTCCTCGTCGGTGCCCGTCAGGGCCGAGAGGTCGACGGTGCGGCCGTCGATGTCGGTCTTGTTCCGGTGTCGGGCCGCGTCGTTGAGGCAGTGCAACAAGCTGTAGGCGAGTTCGCCGTGGCCGGCGCGGGTCTGCAGTCGGGAGAGGTTGACCAGCGGCATCAGCGACATGACGGCGACCCGGCCGCTGAGGCGTCCGGCGTCGGCGAAGACCTGGTGCTGGCGCCAGCACAGATCTTCGGCCAGGTCGGGCAGGCCGACGTCGGAGGCGATGAGCGCGGCGTAGTTGAGGACCCCGCAGGCGCGGGCCACCAGGTCGTGGTGGCTCGCACCTGCGGGCGCGACGGTCAGCCCGGTGAGGTGGTTGATGCGCTCCTCCAAGGGGAGCGCGGGCGCCTTGGTGCGGCGGACCAGGGGGATGCGGCTGGCTACCGCGGGGATCATCGGCTCAGCCCTTGCGCGCCCAGTCGACGACCAGTCGGCTGTAGGGCTTGTCGACGACGAAGCGCGGGTCGTCCACCGTCAGCCGGTCACGGGAGTCGGCGACGGCCATCCGGAAGCCCGGTTCGGGGGCGTCGTTGCCGCCGGTCGCGTCCCAGGCGCGGATCTCGCTCACGACGTGCTCGGCGAGGTCGGCGCCGCCCGCGCCGTGGCCGATCACGCCGACCTCCCAGTACCGGCCCTTCTCGTCCTCGCCCTCTCGGATGGTCAGGTACGCGAGCGATCCGCCGTCGAGGGCGGCCATGGAGCCCCAGCCGAAGTGCGGGGTGAACCCGGGGCGCTGGCCCGGCAGTCGGGACAGGCCGTTGGGCAGCACGCAGGCCAGGTACAGGTACAGCCACTCCCACGCCGAGCCCTGCCGGAACTTCACCCCGGTGTAGAGCTTGGTCTGCTGCTGGTCGAGGACGGTGCTCAGGGCGTCGCGGTCGACGTCCTGCTCGCTGAACGTCTCCAGGCGGACGTTGCCCTCGCCGGCCATCGGCACGAGGGTGTACACGTCGTCGCAGACGCCCTTGCGCAGGGGGATGAAGGTGGCCATCTCGCAGGAGACGGTTTTCCACGCGTCCCCGTCGCGTTCGAAGGCGAAGGAGCGGGAGATGCTGCCGCGGATGCGCATCGGCAGCACCAGGCGCCCGCCGGGGGCGAGCTGGTCGAGGATCTTCACGGGTACGTCGCCGGCGCCGACGGTGAAGATGATCCGGTCGTAGGGGGCGTGCTCGGGCAGGCCGGCCGCGCCGTCGGCCAGCATGGCGGTGGCGTTGTCGACGCCGGCTTCGGCGAGGTGTTTGCTCGCGCCGGCGACGAGGTCCTGGTCGACGTCGAGGGTCCACACCTGCCCGCCGGGGGAGACGATCTTGCCGAGGAGGGCGGCGTTGTAGCCGGTGGCGGCTCCGGCTTCCAGGACCTTGTGGCCGGGCTGGGCGCCGAGCTGTTCGAGCTGGGTGGCGACGATGGACGGCGCTGAGATGCAGGAGATCATCTCCCCGTGCTCGTCGTGCTTGATCGGGACCGCGTCCTCCTTGTACGCGCTCTCCAGGTCAACGCCGGGCAGGAAGGCGTGCCGGTCGGTGGTGCGGAACGCGTCGATGGCCGCCTTGCTGCGCAGGTGGCCGCAGTCGACGAGCCGCTGGGCGAGAGCTTCGCGCAGCTGGTTGGGGTCGGTCACGGGTGTCACGCTGGTCTCCATTCGAGGGAGGCTAGGGTCCGCCGGGGCGGACTTGCGGGTAGACACGTCAGCTCCTTCTCCGGTGGAGATGGCGACGTGACGGCCGAGCCACGCGGTGGCGGCCTGCGCGTCGGCAGGCACGCCCGCGCGGTTGAACGCGAAGATCGCGTGATGGGCGATGACGCCCCGGATCCCGCGTATCAGACGGCCGTCGGCGGCGAGCCGCTGCAGGCGGCGGCCGGCGTCCTCAAACGCGGAGACGCGCTCGACCCAGCCCGCTTCCGCGTCGGGGCGCAGGGCGGCGTCCGCGTTCATCAGCCGCCGCATCGCGGAGACGGTCTTCGCCAGGGCGGGGCCCTGGGGCGTGGTGACGGGGGGCCGCAGGGCGCCCCAGCGGGCGTAGACGTCTCCGGCTTCGAACGGGTCCAGCCCGGCCTCACGGATCATGGCGGACAGCAGCATCACGCTGCGCTCGCGGGCGCCGGGGGTGCCGGTCTCGGCGAGCGCGGCCGGGCTGTCGGCGCAGAACACGTCGTGCGCGACCGCCATGCCCTCGGGGCCGCCGAAGGCATGGGTCTCCGGCTCGTAGATCCCGCCAGTCCAGCCGGTGATCACGCGGTCGGCGACGAGCTGGTCCAGTAGGCCGGGGAGGGGCTGTTCGGTGCGCAGGCGCACGCCGGCGTCCTTGCGCAGGAAGTGGAAGCGGTGTCCGGCCAGCGCGGCCGCCAGGGCCCTGGCGGCGTCCGTGTGCTGGTCGGGGAAGGCCACGGAGGCATGCCACCAGGACGTGTCCGGGGGGATCGGCAGGTTCTCGTCGTCGAACGTCATGGGCAGGAAACTCCTTGCGAGGCGGCAGGGTTGCGGTTCAGGTGAGCAGGAGGACGCGGGCCCAGCCGGTGGTGTCGGTGGAGTTCAGGGCGAGTTGGGCTCCGGCGCGGCCTTCCATGAAGCCGGGTTTGGGCAGGTGCTCCCAGTCGGCGGTCAGCCTTCGGTGCAGGTCCTGGATGATCGGGGTGAAGCGTGCGGCTGCGGGGCTGTCGGCGGCGACTGCGCGGGTGAGCATCAGCAGCCCGGCCCAGCCGTGGCAGAGCGTGGAGTCGGTGATGCGGGCGAGCCGCAGCGGGTCGGTCAGGATCGCTTCGACGGTGTCCTCGGCGGCCCGGCGGCGGGCGGGGTCGCCGAGGGCTAGCGCGGCGAGCTGCTGGGCGCGGGCGATGCCGGGCTGGCCGTAGCACCAGGACTGGCGGGCCGGTTCCGCTGCGGGCGGCTGCTCGGCGTCCAGGTGGGCTGCTGTGGACCAGTAGTGGGCGCCGTGCCGGTCGAGCCAGGACGCGAACGTGCCGACAGCTTCCTCCTGGCCGGGGAAGCTGATGCCTTCGCGCAGGGCGAGGGAGAGCACGGCGAGCGGCCCCGCGATGCCGTGGGCCATGCCGTTGTTGCCGTGTCCGCCGGCCATCTCCTTCCCGTCCGGGCCGACCGCCGACCACCACCCCGGCAGCACCCGGCCGCCACCACGGGCGGGGTGGGCGAGCGCGACGAGGCAGGCGAGCACGTCGGGCAGACGGGGCGCGATCGGGCGGCGGCACAGCAGCAGGGCGGCGAGCCCGGTCAGGCCGCGGATGAGGTCCCATTCGGCGAGGAGGGGCAGCGCGCCGGTCGCCTGACGTCGGTGGGCGGCGGCGAGCCGGGCGTCCACGACGCGGTCGACGGCCGCGCGGACGTCTTCGCCGGCCCCGTGGGCGCGGGCCAGGACGAACTCCAGTGCGGGGGCGCCGTGGAAGAGGCTGGCGTTGCTGCCGGTGCTCACTCCCCGGACGGTGGCCTGGGCGAGGTGGCGGCGGGCAGTGGCCAGATCCCGGCGCTCGATGTCCAGCAGAGCCATCCCCAGGGCGCCTTCGGACAGGTCCTGCGTACGGGGCACGGTCGTCGTGGTCATGAGCGCCTGGCCAGAGGGACGACAATGCTGTGGGCCCGGTCGCCGATCCACCCGTCGGCGTCCGGCGGGGGCGCTTCGTGCAGGGTGGCGATGCCGAAGGGGCTGGCGTCCAGGTGGGCGCGCAGCAGGTCCAGGTCGACGTCGCGGGTGAGGTCGAGGGGCAGCTGCTGGTCGTCCTCGGCGAGCAGGACTCGCTCAGGCACCCGGAACCGGGCACGCCAGGCGTGGAGGTGGTCCGCCCACTGCTGGAGTGGTGCGGTGCGGGCGGGCAGCGTGCGGCTGCGGATCTTCCATCGGGCTGCGGTGAGGATGGTGCGCCGGTAGGTGAGGGCCGGGGTGAAGGGCAGGGTCCAGGCGGCGCCCCAGTCGAACCAGGTCACCTGCGGAGAGGTGGCCCGGCTGATCTCGCCGAGGAAGCGGGCCATCGGCGGGGTGTAGTTGTTCCACAGGAAGTTGATGGCGGTGGGGGCCAACAGCTCCAGCGGCTTGCCCGTCGCGGACTCCACCAGCTGAGGGCGGCCGTCGGCGACGGTGACGGACAAGTCGCGGGGGAAGAGGACGTGCGGGGCGGGGCGGCGGAACTCGCCGACGCTCACCACGCGGGGCAGGGCCTGGGGCGCACGGGTGAGCAGGTCGGCCGGCACCCGCCCCGCGGGAAAGGAGAGCTGCGCGAGTTCCGCCCCCGGATCGACGGTGGGCAGGTTCGCGTACGCAGTCTCCGTGCCCGGCAACAGGTGCCAGAACCGGCCGGTCATCGATCCGGCCGAGCGGGAGACGGTCAGCACGCGCAGCCGGAAGTCGCCCCGGTCCAGGGCAGGGGCGGAGGTGGCGTGGACCTGTGCGGCCAGTTCGAGGTGCGGCGCCACGTGGTGAGGCGTGTCGCCGGCCGCTGCTTCCAGTTCTTCGATCATCGCCCCGGTCACCTGGACGGTGCGGCTGCCTTCGACGGCGGCGGTGTCGGCCAGCTCCAGCAGCAGACGGTCACGCCGGGACATCGGCCGGGGCGGTTCGCTCGCCGTGACGAACCCGACCGGGAAGCCCACGCCCCGGTCGGGGTTCGTGACCACGTCCACTGGCACGGCGGTGTTCTCGCCGTAGCGCTCGGAGAACTGCTCGATCCACCGCCGCCAGGTCGGTGTCCCGGTCGGATGGGTGACCAGGCGAGCCAGGACGGTCGCCGCGGTCTCCACTTCGGTCAGCACCTGCTCGGGCAGCTGCACGTCGGCGTCCAGCCGCAGGTCGCATGCAGTCCGCAGGCCGGCTGCCTGAGCGCGCGCCGCGGGTGGTAAGACGTCGGTGGGGTCGGCGACGGTGGCGGGCGCGCGCAGCGAGGAGCGCAGCAGCCGCACCCGCAGCAGTTCACCGAGCAGCCGGTCGCGCGCGGTGTCGCTCACGGCCGGGAACTCTGCAGCCAGCTTGTCGGACAGCTGGCGGTACCCGATCGGCGATCGGGTCAGGTCAAGGACGAGACGCAGCGCCGGACTGAGGGCGAGGCGGAAGGCGGCGTCGCCCTCGGAGGGCACGTGGATGTGCTGGTCGCGCTGTCGGATCAGGGTGTTGATGCAGACCTCGGCGTCTGCCATGCGCGCAGCGTCGCTCTCCCAGGCGCTGAGCATCTCCTCGAGCCCGACCGGCTCGGGGCGGGCCACGGCCTGGTGTTCGTCGCCGATGCGGACGGACGTGGTCTGGGCGAAGTCGAGCGGAGCGACGCCGGCGAACAGGCCGTACGGGGTGGAGCGGCGGGCGTAGCGGATCGCGTAGCGGGCGGTGGACAGCGCCGCCCGGCGCATCCGGCGCGCCTTCGGTGTGCGGCCGTCGATGATGGCCTGCACCTGGTCCGCCAAGTGAGGGCTCGCCTGCGACACGGTGTGGCGGAAGTCGGTGTCGGACCACACTGTGCTCAGCCACGCGCGCCACTCGTTCACGGGCGCCGTGGCCGTCGGCCAGGGCGGCATGGCGGGCTCGGTCGTGTGGACCGCGGCGCGCAGCATGGCCTGCCCCGTGGCCTCGTACAGGCTGGGCCGGTGCCGTGTCATCAGGGCTCTCCTCATCTTCTGTGGCGCGGTCGGGGCGGGCCGGACGGGGGAAGCCCCGTCCGGCCCGCGTTGCCGGGGTGATCCGGCTTACGAGGTGGTGCAGGCGCTGGGGCAGGAGCTGCCGCAGGTGTCGCCCGTGCTGCACATCAGGACCGTCTCGGTCGCTGGCGTGCCCTCGATGAAGGTGATGTCGAGCCCGAACGGGTCATCGTCGGTCTTCACGAGGTCCGCCTGCGCGGGGGCGGTCGGCCTCTCGGCCTGGATGGCGGTCATGCATGCCTCCTTGGAGTGGTGGATGGTGCGGGATGCCGGGGCTCGGTTGGGCCCCGGGGTCTGCTGCCGGACGGCGAAGGGCGGCGAAGTCGCCTGAGCGGTCGCGCGTCCGGGGTCGGTGTGGTGTCGTCAGGCTGCGGCGGGCTGCGGCTGCGGGTGGTTCTTCGCGGCCTGGTCCAGTACGCGGGTGAAGTGCTCGGCCCGCTCGTCGCCCTCGGCCTCCCGGGCACGGAGGTCGCCGAAGCGGTGCCAGTAGCGCCGGCAGGCGTCCCTGCTCATGACCATCGAGGCGAAGAACGGCATGTATCCGTCACGGACGAAGCCGAGGCGGTCGCGGAGGCTGAGGGTGCAGATGAGCTGGTTGGCCTTGAGTAGCTGTATGTACTCCTCGACGTCCATGTCCTCGGGCGTCCAGAGCTTGACGAGGCCGGGGTTGGTGGACATCTGCGCCAGCCAGTCGAGCTGGTTGCGGGCGACGACCGCCTCGTTCCGCTCGGCTTGGTGCCGCGCGTCCTGCCTGAGCCGGGCGGCTCCGACCACAGCGGTGGTGAGGGAGACGCCAGCACCGGCAGCGAGGACGGTGATGGTGAGCTTCATCTGCCAACGATCCTTTCGCAGAGCGGAGTTGCGGCCTTAAGGTCGACTGGTGGAGAACCCGGGGTTCCGCTTGTTCACGCGGCCCCCGCGAGGACGACGGTCGGGGCCTTATCGGCAGAGCCGTCGGGCGTGTACCGGCGGCACACCACCTTCAGAGCGGCAGCGATCGGCGGCAGACCGACGGTGGCCCTGCGTGCGTCGACGGACTCCGGCGCGCGCAGCGGGCACAGCTCGATGCCGTCGGCGCACAGCAGGAGCTGGGTGCCGTACTCCTGGTCGCGCCCGCTGGTGATGAGGGCGCGGTCGTGAAGGTGCGCCCAGTGCTGGACCAAGGCGTCGCCGGCCTGGACCGCACGTCCCAGCAGGGTGGTGGCGGCGCGCTGGAAGTCGGGCTCGTCGTCGCTGTGCAGGGCGATGCTCCACGCGGCACGGGCCGCGTCGGGGCCGACGAGGCGGTTGCCGGGCCAGTCGTGCTCGGCCAGGATGCGGCGCAGCACCTTGGTGTTGGCGTGGTCGGTGTGCCGGCCCTGACCGAGTTGGACGGCGTCGAGCTGGTCGCGCACGCGCTTGGCCCGGTGCGCGGCCGATTCCGTGGCGCGGGCGATCAGCTCGCGGGCGAGGTCGGGCCGCTGCGGTTCGTCGGTTGTCACGCGATGCTCCGATCATCCGGGGCCGACTGCGGCGCGTGGACCCGGCAGCTGATCAGCGCGCGGAGCCCGGGGCGGTGCTCGGCGGGGAGTTCGAGGCGGGCGACTCGATCGCCGTCGCGTCCCAGGCCGGATCCGCACACGTCCCAGCCGGTGTCGGTGAGCCGACGCAGGAGGGCAGCGAGGGGTTCGGCTTCGAGGGCGTGGCGGGCCAGGGTCTCGGCCCGTACGACGTGGAGGTCGAGTCGGGCGGCGAAGTTGGACGCCCACAGGGTGATCAGGCGGGTGATGTCGTCGGACTGGCCGGGCAGGGTGTGGACACAGCCTAAGAAGAGGCACGGCCCCTGGCCCCATCCGAGGTCGGGGTTGTGCTCGGGGATCATGCAGGCCAGCAGCCTCCCGTCCTCGAACAGCCCGGCGGACATCGTCTGCGCCTCGCGGAACTGCGCCGGGATGTCGGCGCGGGCGGGTACGGGCAGGCCGTGCAGGGTGAGCCAGCGCTGGCGGTCCTGGACGAGGGCGGCGGCTTCCTCACGCTCGGCCGCGGTGCTCAGCATGCGCATCTCGTAGATGGCGGTCGGCGGCGCCTGCGTGAACGGGACGGGGGCGGAGCGGTCCTCGCTGGCCGTGGGGGTCGTGGGCCGGCTCACTGGCTCGCCCCGCTTCGCGTCCGGTGAGACTGCTCGGCCGGCAGTAGCTGCCAACTGTGCGCCAGGACCACCAGTTCGGTGGTGTCCTGGGCGCCCGTGTCGGCGAGGAGCTGGTCGAGCGCGGCGCGCTGGTCGGCCGGGGCGAGCTTGGCGGCGACGGCGATGTCGCGCGTATCGCTGTGCTCGGCGACGGCTCGGAGTAACAGCATCTGTTCGGGGCTGAGTTTCGGAGCTGGCCTGTCCGCCGGGGGAGAGGCCACCTGCTGGGTGGTGAATAGGCGGTGCACGATGATGGGCGGCTTGCAACGGGGCGGGCAGTGGAGGCTCTCGCGGATGTCGCGGATGTACTGGCGGACGGTGACCGCCGACAGCCCTGTCTTCGCTGCGATCTCTTGGGGTGCACAGCCCTTCGCGAGGTGCTGGGCGACGCGCTGCAACGTTGGCGTCAGAGGGCTGATCGGTGCGCTGGTCGTCACGGGCGGGGTCACGGTGTCTCTTTCTCGGCTGGAACGGACGGTCACCGGGGTGGGTGCCGCCGGTCCCCGCGGGGGACGGGGGCCGGCGGCACCGGCCCGTGCGCGGCGGTGTGGATTCACGGGGTGCCGCGTACGGGGGCTCATGCGGCGGTGGGGTCGGGGCGTGCCCAGGCGGCTTCGGCGGCGAGGCGTTCGGACCACTGGATGTGGTCCTCGTCGAAGGCGGCGTCGGCCAGGCGTATGCGCTGGACTTCGCCGGTGCCGGCGGGCGGGTAGGTGTGCTGGATGTCGCGCCACAGGCGCTGGAGGACGTAGTCGCGGTCGAGGGCGTGGGCGCCGTGCAGTTCCATGGCGTCCTGGGCGGACTGCGCTGCCCACTGGTGGCCGAGGTATTTGGCGTTGATCAGGTCGGCGTCGCAGGGCAGGCCCTGGTCGAGGAGGTGTACGGACTGGTAGGCGAGGATGCGGCCGGCGCGCAGTCCGGCCTCCATGGCGCCGATGCGGTCCCGCAGGACGGGCAGGCCGGACAGGGAGCCCCGGTAGCGAGGCCGGGTCTTGAGGCGGGCAGTGGTGGTGGCCACGACCGCTTCGTGGATGCCGAGGCTGACGGCGGCAAGGTTGGGACGGCCGTACAGGATGCTGCTGCTCTGGGCCACGCTCAGTCCTTGGCCGATTTCTCCGACCACGTTGTCGTCGGGGACACGGACGTGGTCGAGGTCGAGGCGGCCGGCGGAGAAGCCGTGCAGGCCGAGGCCAGCGCGGTGGCCGGGGACGGAGAGCCCGGGTCGGTCGGCTTCGACCATGAACGCGGTCAGCGCCTGGGAGGTGCTCGCGCCAGCCTTGGCGGTGCGGGCGATGACGAGGTGGGCGCCCGCGAGGTGGCTGTTGCCTATGTGGATCTTGCTGCCGGTGATCACCCACTGGTTGCCGGCGCGTTCGGCGGTGGTTTCGATGCCGCCGATGTGTCCGCCGGCGAGCGGTTCGGTTACGGCGATCGACAGCAGCAGGGAACCGTCCGCGACTCCGGGCAGCCAGCGGCCCTTCTGCTCGTAGCTGGCGAAGTGCAGCAGGGCGCCGACGGGGATCAAGCTGGCCTGCAGGATGGCCGCGGCAGCCGCCGAGACCCGCGCGATGCGGTGGACCAGGATCGTCTTGGCCACGTGCCCGGCGCCCAGCCCGCCGAAGGCGGCCGGGACGGTGACGGCAAACCAACCTCGTGCGGCCATCAGGTCGGCCACCTTGCGCTCCACCCTGCCCGGGGCGGCCTCCATCCGCGCGGCGCGCGGCGCGACGTGCTCGGCCGCAAAGGCGTCCGCCTCGTCCCACAGCAGTTCGTGGCGGGCGGTGAGGTAGGGACGCAACGCAGGCGGCGGTGTAGCGGGTGTGGCGGACATGGTCTCCCTCTCCCTGGGTGAAGGTCGCAACGTGGAGCGGCCGGGGATCGCCTACGGCTCCCGGGTGGGGGGTGGAACGGGCCTAGCGGACGGGCGCACGGGCGATGTGGTTCATCACCTGGGCCCCGGCGTTGATGACGATGTCCCGCAGTCGTTGCGCCTCGCTCAGGGGCCGCTTCTCCGGGTCGATGACGCACACCGTGCCCAGCACCGTGCCGCTGTCGTGTATGAGCGGTGCGCCGAAGTACGAGCGGATCCCGACGGCGTCGACAACGTGGTTGCCGCTGAAGCGCGGGCTGGCGTGCACGTCGTGCAGTGGGAGAGCCTTCCTGCGGGCCATGACCTCCGGACACCACCCGTGGTCGCGGCTCATGGTGCGGCCGACGATGACGTACCCGCTGTCCACCGGCGGCTGGTGCAGTCCGACGAAGGTCTGCTCCTCCAGGAACAGGTTGACGAACCCGTACAGGAACCCGGCCTGCGCGGCCATGTCGCGGGCCAGGTTGTCGAAGTCCTCGTTGGCCACGGTGGGAACGCCCAGGCGGTTGAGCAGCTCGTACCGCTGCGCCAGCTCCGGTACCTGCTGGGTCTGCGAGCCGGTGACGGCGGTGGCGGGCGGGGTGAACGGTCCGCGGGTGGCGTACCGCATGTCGCGTCGCGGCAGGGACCGTGCGGGCGGTGCGGCATGCGGAGCGCGGTAGGGGTCGCTGGGGTGCTGTGACATCAGGCGTCCTGGAGGGTGGTAGTGGGTGCGAGACCAACGCGGCTCGTGGAGGCGTTGTTCACGGCGTGGCCGACGAGGGTGAGCAGAACGCCGGCGACGTGGTTCGGGTCGCGGGCGTCGCAGGTGACCACCGGTACGGAGGCGGGGAGTTCGAGGGCGGTGCGGACCTGCTCGGGGTGGTAGCGGTGTGCTCCGTCGAACTGGTTGACGGCGACGACGAAGGGCAGGCCGACGTCCTCGAAGAAGCTGACAGGGGTGAAGCTGCTCTCCAACCGGCGGGTGTCCACCAGGACGACCGCCCCGACGGCGCCGCGGGAGAGGTCGTACCAGAGGTCGACGAACCGGTCCTGGCCCGGCGTGCCGAACAGGAACAGTTCCAGGGGCACGGGCGCGTCGGGCAGGCTCAGGCGGCCGAAGTCGAAGGCGACCGTGGTGGTCTGCTTGGCCTCGATGCCCGCCAGGCTGTCCACGTCCGCGCTCGCCTCGGTCAGGTACTCCTCCGTGCTCAGCGGCGTGATCTCGCTGACGGCGCCCACGGCGGTGGTCTTGCCCGCTCCGAAGCCCCCGGCGATCACGATCTTCAGCACGGTCGGTGCGCAGCCGGCGGGCGGGCGCGGCGAAGGACGCAGGACCATGGCCGGGTCATCCGGCTTGGGGGTAGGCGATGGCATCGGGCCACTTCCTCTTCAGGCCCGCGGAAAGGGCCGCCAGCAGCTGGGTGGAGGGACCGGCATCCGAGTCCGAGCCGGATGCGGCGTAGGGGGCGGTGACGGGGACGACCAGGGCGTCGGCGTCCAACAGGTCGGAGACGAGAACCTTGACGGCGGTGACAGGCCGGCCGAGGCGGCCCGCCAGTTCGGTCACCGAGCGGCGGCGTGCCCGGCACAGGGCGAAGATCTCCTCGCTTTCCTCGGCTTGCGCCGGGCCGGGCCGTCCCGGTCCGGCTTCCAGCACGGTGTCCAGACCGAGCAGATGCCGTGGCCTGGTGCGCCCGCGTGTCAGGGTGTAAGTCCGCACGAACGTCGACTCCTCGGCCGCGCGGCCGTGCCTGGTCACCGGACGTCGCCGCTCGTGCCGACGCGGACGGGAATCAGCATGTAGGGGGCGAACTTCGCCATGAGGCGACCCATCTCGAAGCCGACGCCGCCCGCGTCGGCGTCCGTGGTGGCGATGACGGCGAGGATCGTGTCCACCTCACCGCGTTCGTTGCCGGGGCCGTTGTCGAAGGCGGCGCTGCGCCCGGCGCTCTGGACGAAGAACAGGCAGTCGTCTCGCTCGATGATGACCTGCCGGGCCGGCCGCTTCTTGTTGCTGGGACCGGTGATGTTCGCCGCGAGGGAGGCGACGCCGCTGATGGCGGCCGACAGCTCGTCCGCCCAGTCCTTGTCCACGTCGCTGTCCAGCAGGCGCAGCCCGTCCCGCGACAGCAGGACGGCGTGTGTGACGCCCGGGACGTCGGCGGCGAACTGACGCAGCAGCCAGGCCATGACGTCCCGCTGACCGCTCGCGGTGGTCTCGGATGCGGCCGCGCCGGTCACGGTGTGCACCTCGGGGTGGGTGCTCATGGGGATCGCTCCAGAAGGGGAAGGGGCCAACGCGTGTGAGCGGGCCAGCGAGAACGGGGGAGGGCAGGGGGTGGTGGTTCAGGGTCTGGGGTGCTCATCCGGAGCGGGGGGAGAGGTGGCGGTGCCGCCGGCCTGGATGCCGGTGCGGAAGGCGGCTGCGAGCCCTGGCGTCGCTGCGGTCACGGGCGCTTGCTCACGCTCGCGTGGCGGACGGAATGAGCCGGCCCGACGCGTACGGGTGGGAAGGGCGGGCGCGTCCGCAGGGTGACCTGCCGCGCCGGCTCTCGGTGCGCCGGCGGGGCCCGGGGGCGTGGCCTGACCTGCCGACGGGACGGCTGGTGCTGCGGCGGCCTGCCGCGCCGACGGCCTGGAGGAGCGAGTCTCCTTGGGGGGCATGCCGGTGTTCTCGACGGGGGGAATCGCGACGAGGAGCCGCGCCGGAATGACGACCAGGGCGGTGGTGCCTCCTGTCACGTTCTCCTGCAGGACGACGGACAGCCCGTGTGACTGGGCGATCTTCGAGGCGACCAGCAGCCCGAGTTGTCCTGCTCGCACCTGGCCGCTCACGTCGACCTCGTCGGGAGCCTTGAGCAGGTGGTTCACCTGTGCCCGCGCCTGCGGATGCATGGGGATGGCCCGGTCCTCGACCTCGACCGCCAGCCCGTTCGCCACCCGCTGCGCACGCACCATCACCTTCGTCGCCGGATCGGAGCACTCACAAGCGTTCTCGATCAGCTCCGCCAGCAGGTGCGTCAGGTCCGGGCCCACATGGCCGGGAAGGCCCAGCTCGGCGCCCACGGACCCGGCCGCGACGGCCACACGCGGATACTGCACGACCTCGGAGACCGCACCGCGGAGCGCGGTCGTGACGGGAACGGGCCGGCGTGCGCTGCGCAAGGACTGCCCGCCCAGCACCGCCGTGCTCTCGACCTGGCGCCGCATCCGCGTCACGAGGTGATCGATCTCGAAGATCTTGGCCAACAGTTCCGGGTCGTCGGTCAGCATCTCCAGCTCGCTCAGCGCCAGGAGCGCCTTGCCGACCAGGGCGTGCTCGCGCATGGCCAGGCGGCGCAGCACTTCCAGGAGGACGACGGACTGGGACTCGTCGTGCACCCGTATCAGCGAGGCGATGGCCTGCACCTGGAGTGCACCCAGCGCGTTGTTGATCCCGGCGTTCGCACTGGCCGATGGCGGCGCCTGCGGGTCCTGCAGCGTCGGGCGCCCCCCGCGACACAGCTCGTCCGCCGACCACTGCACCGACTTCTCGACGGCCGCCGCTGCCCCCGCAACCATCGTCAGCGCCGCTGCCTGGGCCTCCTCTGCGGCCGTCTGCACGGCTGCGGCGGCGGTGCGCGCTTCGCGAGCCGCGACCGTGGCGACCCCGGCCAGTCCGCACACCAGGCCGGCCAGGATCCAGCCGGGGCCTACCGCGGACACCGACCGGAGGGTGAAGGCGGCCGCAAGCAGCGCGGCAAGAAGCACCAAGGGCAGTGCCACGGCGCGGCGGGCACGGTGCAGCGTGATCGCGTCGACCGGAGGCCGCCGTCTGCGGTGGCCGGTAGCGGCCGGCCGTGCCGGGAAGGCGCTGTCAGGCATGGGAATCCTCGTCAGGGGGTGGGTGGTTAAGCGTGCTGCGGCGTCAGGTCTGCGGTGCTCTGGCGCGTGCTGCGGGAGGTCGAGCGGGGCGCCGGAACCGCCACCGCACCGCGGAGGCGGGACGGCCCCGTCGTCAGAAGCTGAAGGAGCCGGGCGCTCTGGATAAGGCCCATGTGGCTGAACGCCTGCGGGAAGTTCCCGAGCTGGCGCTGCTGGACGGGGTCGTACTCCTCCGCCAGGAGCCCGAGGTCGTTGCGCAGCGCCAGGAGGCGCTCGAAGAGGCTGCGGGCTTCATCGAGGCGGCCGGTCAGGGCCAGGCCATCGACGAGCCAGAAGGAACAGAGGACAAACGTGCCCTCATTGCCCTTCAAGCCGTCCACCCCGGTGCGCTTGCCGAGGGTCGGGTACCGGTACACGAGACCCTCCGGCGTGGAGAGTTCACGACGTACCGCGTCCACCGTGCCGACGACGCGCGGGTCGTCGGGCGGCAGGAAGCCGACGCGGGGGATCAGTAGCGTGGCGGCGTCCAGTTGCCGCGAGCCGTAGGACTGGGTGAACGTGTTGCGCACCGGGTCGAACCCCTTGGCGCAGACCTCGTGGTGGATCGCCGCCCGCAGCTCGACCAGGGGCGCCAGGTCGATGTCGAGCGCGCCGGCCTCAGCCAGGCGGATGGTGCGGTCGACCGCCATCCAGGCCATCACCTTGGAGTGGACGAAGTGCCGGCGCGCCCCCCGGATCTCCCAGATCCCCTCGTCGGGCTCCTGCCAGCGCCGGGACAGATGCTCGACGAGCCGCTGGTGCAACACCGCGGTGTCGGCGCAGTGGGCCACACCGCTCCGGTGCGCGAGGTACAGGGTCTCGATCACCTCGCCGTACACGTCGAGCTGGAGCTGGTCCGCCGCTCCGTTGCCGACCCGTACCGGCGTCGAGTCCTCATACCCGGGAAGCCAGGGCAGTTCCTGTTCCCGCAGGTCACGTTCCCCGGTGATCCCGTACATGATCTGCAGGTTCTCCGGGTCGCCGGCCACCGCCCGCAGCAGCCAGCGTCGCCATGCCTGCGCCTCCTGCCGGTACCCGGTGCCCAGCAGCGCGGCCAGCGTCGTGGAGGCATCGCGCAGCCAGGTGAAGCGGTAGTCCCAGTTCCGGTGGCCGCCTATCTCCTCGGGAAGCGACGTGGTTGGCGCCGCCACGATCCCGCCGCTCGGCCCGTACGTCATCGCCTTCAGCGCGATCAAGGAACGGACCACGGCCTCGCGGTAGGGTCCGTCGTAGGCGCACTCCTGCGTCCAGTCCCGCCAGAAGGCGAGCGTCTCGGTGAGCGCGGCCTCCGGGTTGGGAAGGTCGGGCGCGGCGGCGTGGGACGGGCACCAACTGAGCACGAACGCCACGCTCTGCCCGGCGCCGATGGCGAAGGCGCTGACGACGACGCCGTCCTTCTCCACCTGCGGGACGCAGGTGTCGAGCCACAGCGCGTCCGCGCCGGCCTCCGCGACCATGCGCCCACCGACCTCGTGGATCCACGGGTTGACGTTGCCGTATCCCGGCCTCGGACGCATGGCCGAAACCATCTCCACCTCGCCGGTCAGGCCCTCGACGATCCGGATCACCTGCGGTGCCCCGTCGCGCGGCGGCATGAAGTCCAGGACGCGGACCGAACCCGTCGGCGTGCGCCACACCGATTCGAGGACGAGCGAGTCACCGCGGTACCGGCGCTCGGCGATCGCTTCGGAGCCGGGCTGGTCAGCAGGCTGCGCTGGAGCGATCTGCCAGGTGCCGTGCTTCTGCGTGCCCAGGAGCCGGGCGAAGACGGCTGGTGAGTCGAAGCGGGGCAGGCACAGCCAGTCGATCGAACCGTCATCGCAGACATGGGCGCTGGTCTGCGTGTCGCCGATCAGGCCGTACTGCTCGATGCGCGGAAGTCGATTCATCGTGTGGATCTCCGTGAGCCCCGCGGGTCCGGGGTCGTATCGGGGCCGCCGCAGCGGCCGGGAACGGTGGGCAGAAGTCAGGTCGGTGGTCACGGGGATGAGGGGGAGCGCTGCCGGGCGGCGGCAGGTCCTCGACGGCTCGTGCAGGGCTGGCCGCCCTCTCGCCGCAAAGCACCAGCCAGGCCGTCGGTCCGAGGACCAGAGCGATGACGACGGCGCCGGTCGCCGTCATGCCCGCGGCACCGAAGCGGCGAAGACCAGACAGGCCAGGGCGAGGGCGAAGACGGCTCCGCGCAGCACGTTGACCGTCGGCCTGCGCCAACGCCGCCCGCCCTCCACGCTGATCGGCTCGGGACCGCCGGGTTCCACGTAAGCCGTCAGCTCCTGGGTGGCCTTGGCGAGCCTGACCAGGTACACCCGGCTCGGCACGTAGTCCTCGGGGACGCTGTCGGAGCAGAGCTGCTGCGCGCGCAGCAGGGCGGGAATCCCCGGAGCGGTCCGTGCGCCCAACTGGGCAACGTGGCCTCGCAGAAGGCGAACGAGGTCCTCCACGTCGGCGGCGCTCTCGTGCAGTGGCGAATCCTCGCCCAGCACCAGCGTCACCGTCTCCGACGCGGCCACCACGTGATCGCGCTCCGGCGCCGGCGCCTCGGTGACGGGCGCTCGCCGCCCGCGCCCGCCCACGAGCTGGCTGCCGTCTCGGCGAGAGTCCAGCGAAAGGCGCATGACACAACTCCTGTTCAGATCAAGCCAAAGTGAGCAGAGATCGCCGGTCGGAGCCGACGGCCGGCGTGCGAAGTCAGTGATCTGGCCGCTACGTTGAGCGAACCGCGAATCCCGCCCGAGGGGTATGCCTTCGCGGACGGGAAGGCCGCCAAAGGCGCCAAAGATCATTTCGGAACCGAGGGGCAGCACATGGCCCGTGAACGCAACGTCGCCCTCGCCGCACTCCTGCGCGAAGCAGACTGGTCCCAGCCGCAAGCCGCCGCCGCTGTTGCCCGCGTGGCCGCGGAGTGCGGAGTGCGTGAACTGGAGGCGATCTCCCGCTCGCACATCTCCATGTGGGTCCTCGGCACGAAGCCGAGTGGCAGAGCGCCGCATATCCTGCGCGAGACGCTGTCCCGCAGGATCGGCCGCCGCCTCACCCTGGCCGACCTCGGACTGGAAGAAGAGCCGACAGGCACAACCGACACCGGATCCGACTGGAGCGTCGACCCTCTGACCGCACTGGCCGAGCTGGGAAGCGACGATCTCGACATGCACCGACGCAAGCTGCTGGCCACCGCCGCCTACTCCGCAGCCGGCCTCGCCCTGCCCACCACCTCGTGGTGGACGGCCGCCCCTGCTACAGCGGCGAACCGCCGACCGGCCTCCTCGCGCTCGGTGACCCAGGCCGACGTCGACGACGTCCGCGACCTCACGGTCTACTACTCCGCGCGCGACCAGCAGCGAGGCGGCGCATCCGGCCGCAAAGCCCTCGCCAGCCACCTGCTCGACGAGGCGGTGCCGCTGCTCGGCGGCCGATTCCGTACAGATCAGCTCCGCGGCGACACGTACTCCGCGGTCGCGGAGATGACGTACCTCGCCGGCTGGATGGCCTTCGACGCCGGCGAACACCGAACCGCACAGCGCTACCTCACCATCGCCGCCCGGATCGCGGCGGAGGCCGGCGACGGACCGCTCGGCGGCCACGTCCTGCGCGCCCTCGCCCACCAGGCCGTCGACCTCGGGCACCCACGTAGGGCGCTTGCCTTGGCCGACGCCTCGATGTCCCGCGACCGCTACGGCCAGGCCAGCCACCGCGAGAAGGCGCTGTTGGCGATCGTCCACGCCCGCGCACTCGCGGCCGACGGCGACCGCGCCGGCACCCTCGCAGCCATCAGCCGCGCAGAGCGCGACCTTGCCCGCGCCGACACCGCCGAAGCGCCAGCCCGCGTCGGCTTCTTCCAGGAAGCCTCCCTCGCCCACGAGACAGCCTGCGCCCTGCGCGACATAGGCCAGCCCCTCGACGCGGAGATCCACTTCAAGCGCAGTGTGGCCACGCGTCGGCGCCAGCAGTTCGCCCGCACCCACAGCGTGACGCTCGGCTACCTGGGCGCCGTCCAGGTCCAGCGGGGAAACCTCGACGAGGCGTGCGCAACCTGGAACGAAGCGCTTGACGCCATGACGGGCGTCCAGTCCGGCCGGACGCGTGACGTCATCGTCCGCATCCAGAGCGACCTCTCGCCTGTCCGGCAACGCGGAGGCCGACATGTCACCGAGCTGGACCGCCGGGCACGGGGCAAGCTCCGGGCCATAGGCTGATCGCGACGTGGGCGTTCGATGCCCGACGGCAGCCCGCGGACCAGCACCGCCCGAGGAGAGGAACCAGTACCGGTGACGACGTACGAGGTCGAATCGATCGCAACGGTCGTCGACGGCCACACTCGCGTCCAGGACGATTACCAGGGCGGGGTCCAATCGGTGATCCGACTCAATGTGGCGTACCCCCTCGAAACCCTGCAGGGAATCGCCGAGTTCTCCCACCTGACGGTGACTTGGCGCTTCCACCTGGCACAGCCCCAGGACGTGCAGCTCCACGCCCGCAGCCCCAGGGGCAACGCGCAGTGGCCGGCGACCGGAACATTCGTCCACCGAAACCACCGGCGCCCCAACCAGCTGGCTGTCAGCTACCCGAGGTTGCTGGGAGTGGACGGCCGCGACCTTCTGGTGACCGACCTCGACGCAGTCGACGGGACGCCAGTGATTGACCTGGCCCCCTATTTTCAGGAAATGGGGCCCCGAGGCTCCGTCCGCCAGCCGGCCTGGCCGGGCGAGATGCTCGTCGACTACTGGCGCGACGCAGCGGAGCGCCCGGAGACAGGCTTGCCGTAACTCCACGACGCTGGAGCCCCTGCGGGCGTACATCACGCCCTTCCTGCGGGGGGTACGGAAGGTAGACCAGGAAGTACCAGCGTCCTCGCTAACGTCTCCCTCCCAAAAGAGCTTCCGCGCGAGGGCCAGGCCCCAACCCGAAGCCGCATTTAAGTCTTCCGAACTCAGCGTCGTTGGCGATGAACCGCCGTCGGCCTTCGCTTCGGCCCTGGGGAAGGACGGCGAGTGCCGGCACATGGTGGTGGTCCTTTCGGGTCTTGTGAGAGGCAGGGAATTTGCGGCTACGCGGAGTGCAGGATCGTGGCCCAAACGTCTTTGCCGTGTGCAGTGGACGAGCAGCCGTATCTGTCGCTGAGCTTCTTGATCAGCAGCAGGCCGCGACCGCCCTCGTCGTTGTCGCCAGCCGAGACGGGGGCCGGAAGCCGGGGGTGCGGGTCGCTGACACACAGGAAGACCCCGTCGGGGGTGCGGGTGAGGACGACCTTCACTGGAACCGAGGAATCGTCCACCTTGCGGGCATGCTGGAAGGCGTTCGTCAGCAGTTCGGACACAGTGAGAGTGACCCGCCAGTCGAGTTCGGCCAGGCCCCACAGACGTAGGCACGCACTGACGAGCTCACGCACGACCGAGACGGCCGGGGCTGTCAGAGCGACGTCGATTTCGCATGCTCCGGAACGCGTCCGGACCGTAGCGCTTGTCCCGTCAGTAACGGGCTGTTGAGCCTCCATCAGGTCTGCCTTCACGGGGATTCCCTCGTTCGACGAAATCTCTCCAACCGGCGCCGGATGCGGTGTGTACTGGGGTGGCGGCCGTGAGCAACCATTGAGCCAGGCCGACAGGACCGCGTGCAGATCTTGATTCGGAAACCTCGATCTTCCGTTTCGCGAGCGAGGAACAGCCCATGCCAAGACCCGAGAAGCAGTTGACTCCGGACGCGTCTCCGCGCGACTGGTTCGGTCATGAACTGCGGACCTGGCGCAAGAAGCGCGGCCCTCTCACGCACGCCGAGTTGGGTGCAAAAGTGCAGGTCAGTGGTTCACTCATTGAGAAGATCGAGAAGGGGACTGCTACCTGCTCAAAGGACTTGGCTGAGCGCTTGGACGAGGTCCTGCAGACGGGCGGAGTCCTCACCCGGGCGTGGGGGATGGTGTTCGGGCAAACGGAAAAACCCCGCCCCGAAACGGAAAGTGCACCCCCTGGCAGGGCGGAGGCGTCGGTTCAGATCCATGAAGGCCGCATCCTGGGCAGAGGTAGTACAACACCTCCAAGCGGGAGCCCTGCCTCTGTGGACCGTCGCGCCTTCCTCGCCACGAGCGGCCTTGCCGCCATCGCCCCCATAGACCTCGTCCACCTCGTGACCCCAGCCGCCCCCCGGGAGATCCCGACTCAGATTCGCCCGCGCGAGATCGGGCAGCTGAAGTCGCTGGCCGATGTCATCCATCGCCAGGACAACGAGTACGGAGGCGGCGGCGCGGTGCGAGAACTCGCCCGCGGTGCCATCATGTGGGGCGCCTCCCTGCTGACGGTGCCCTGCCCCGAGCTCCTGCGGCCTGAACTCCTAGCCTCTGTAGCCCGGTTAGGGATCGTCGTCGGCGCCTCGCAGTTCGACGCGTACGCCCACGACGATGCCCGAGTCAGCTTCCGGCTAGCCGCTGAGTGCGCGGAAGAAGCCGGGGAGTGGCACCTGCGCGCCAAGACGTACTCGTTCATGGCCCGGCAGGAAATCTGGGTCGGAGATCCGGATACTGGCCTAACCCACGCAGAGAAGGGTCTGGTGCGCTCCGACCGACTCACCGCGACCGAGCGTGCCATGCTGCACACCGCCCGCGCCCGCGCCTTCGGCAAGATGCGCGACGTAGCCAACACCCTGCGCGCGGTCGGAGAAGCCGACGCCGCGTTCGAACAGTCCGACCCGGCACAGGATCCGCCGTGGATGGCCTACTACGACTACGCCCAGCACCATGGCGACACCGCTCACGCGTTGTTCGATCTCGCGGTCCACGCGGACCAGGACCCCGGGCAGGCGGCCCGCCGCTTCGAAATCGCGGTGAAAGGCCACGGCAACGCCTTCACCCGCTCGCGCGCCATCTCCGAGACAAAACTCGCTTCCCTGGTCATGGCCAAGGGCGACGATCCGCGGCACGCGGTCGTGCTCGGCCACCGAGCGCTGGACGACGTCGGCAGGCTGACCTCCTGCCGGGCCGCCGATGACCTGCGGGAACTCGCCCGGTTCGCAGGCCGTCACCGGAAGCTCCCCGAGGCCAGCGACCTGCGCGAGCGCATCGCGGCTACGGTGCAGGCGTGACCACTTCGCCCGCGCCCACCCAAGCCGTACTTGAGGAGGCGTGCCTCGCCGCCGGCCTCGACGCGACCAACGCCCAACCGATACGGATCGCTGAGAACGCCATATGGCGTCTGCCCGGGGGGATGGTGGTGCGTATTGCTCGGCCCGGCCAGTCCGCCGCCGCAGGGCGCGAGGTTCAGGTCGCCCGCTGGCTGGCCGCCCAGGGCGTGCCCGCCGTACGCGCCCTTGACCTGCGGCAGCCGGTAGCAGCCAGCGGGCACCCGGTGACGTTCTGGCAAGAGCTGCCGCCACACGAAATCGGGACCGTCACCGACGTCGTCGTGCTCCTCAAGCAACTGCACGCCCTGCCGAAACCGGACCTGCCACTGGGTGAGCTGGACCCGTTCGTCCGGCTCGTTGAGCGCATCGACGCAGCGGGCACAATTTCTGACGATGACCGACAGTGGCTGAACGGCCGGCTTGAAGATCTCAAGCAGCAATGGGCTTCCAGACCGAAGGGCCTGCCGGAGTGTGTAGTCCACGGGGATGC
Organism: Streptomyces cyslabdanicus; assembly: GCF_052663305.1. Lineage (NCBI taxonomy): Bacteria > Bacillati > Actinomycetota > Actinomycetes > Kitasatosporales > Streptomycetaceae > Streptomyces > Streptomyces cyslabdanicus. The sequence continues at coordinate 1,541 of NZ_JBQRUW010000071.1, read as the reverse complement.
ATGGGTCGGCAACGTGGCGCGCACGGAGGCTGGCCCGTTGTTGATGGACTTCGAGCGCGCTTCGTTTGGTCCACCGGAGTGGGATCTCGTGTCGACCGCGGTGAAGCTCACCACGACCGGCGCGGTGTCTGCCGAGGAGTACGCCGCGTTCTGCGAGACCTACGGCGTCGACGTCACGGAGTGGGAAGGGTACGAAATCCTCGCCGGTGCACGCGAGTTGCGTATGACGACGTATGCTGCGCAGCACGCTGCCAGTCACCCGGAGTGGCGGCGCGAGGCGCAATACCGCATTGACTGCTTGCGCGGTCGGGCCGGGGCGCCGCCGTGGCGATGGAAAGGGATCATGTAGCTGCTCACGTGTAGCAACTTGTCTCATGGGCGGCCTTACCCCGTTTTAGAAACACACCGATTGATCTGCAATTCGACTCTGTGCCGTGATGCCTCCGGATCGCCAAAGCGGCGTATTCGCCCCGGCGCCCTCGGTTTTCTCGCCATCCACGGTTACTCCGCCGAGTAATTGTCAATACCTGTGGACGGCCGGCTGGTGGGCGGCTATGCGGTTGCGCGTAGTTCGTCGAGCCACCGGCCACAGAGTTCGCGAGTGATTGACGTTTTCTCAGCGGTGGTCATTTCCAGATTCTGTTGAGGGTGAGGGCGGCGCGGGCGATGTCGCCGATCCGGCTGGGGCTGAGGGTGATGTACTGCAGGGTGCGCCAGCGCTGCTTGAGTTCGGCTGCGGCACGTTCACCGAGAGCTCGGACGCCTCTGATCAGGCTGTTCGTGGTGCGCGTATCGGCGTCCAGGGCCCGTTCGGACCGGCCCTTCGGGCGGCGGACGGGGACGAGGATGCCGATGCCGGCGCCGATGTAGCCCTTGTCGGCCAGGGTGGGCAGGCCGTCGGCCGCCGCCTTGTACAGCGCGGGGAGCGCGTGGATGCGGGCGGCGGTGATATCGGGGGTGGAGCCGGGCTCCACCTCGGAGACCCACAACGGGGCGCCGTCCGGGGCGGACAGGAACTGTACGTTCCCGCCGAATGCCCTGTGCTTCTGGCTGAACCACAGGTCGTTGCCGTTGTCGCGGACGCCGGCGAGGCGGTCCGTTTCGATGAGCGTGCCGTCGAGGATCACGTGGGTCATGCCCTCTTGTTGGCAGCGGTCCAGGACCTCGTGCAGGTCGGGGGCCTGGGCGGCGAGGACGTCGATGCCTTCGTGCAGGTAGCGGTAGCCGGTGGCCTGGGAGATGCCAGCGTCGCGGGCCAGGCAGTGGACGCAGCCGCGTTCGCGGAACCAGCGCAGGACCAGCACGGCCTGGCGGAACGAGCCGAGCGCGCGGCTGCCGCGCGGGGTGCCGATTCGGCGGCGGTGGGCAGCGAGCAGACGCGAGAGGTGGTCCACGACGTGGCGCGGGACATCGAGCGTGGCAACATAGGTGACCAACGTGAAGCCTCTGGTGGTTACGGACATGATCTTGTGGTGAGACCTGTCCTACCAGGGGCTTTACGTCTGTCCACGGCCGGGCCCAGCTCGTCCGGCCTGCTCACG
>NZ_JBQRUW010000070.1:0-56323 GCF_052663305.1 Streptomyces cyslabdanicus | reverse complement strand
CGTCGGCGGATGTCGTTGAGGCGGGTGATGAGGGGGGCGATGGTGCGGCCCTCGCGTGCGGCGGCCGCCCAGTCGCGGGGTTTGAGCTGGTACTTCTCCGAGTCGAGGTATTCCTCGCTGCCCGGTTTCAGGGCGGTGTTCTCGCACAGTTCGTAGCCGCTGTAGATGCCCCAGGAGGGGGCGAGGGTGGCGGCGAGGACGGCGCGGACCTCGAAGGCGGGACGGCCGCCGTCCTGGAGGTAGGCGTGCAGGATGTCGGGGGTGTTGGTGAAGAGGTTCGGGCGCATCCAGGCCGCCGCCTCGCCGGACAGCTCGGTCAGGTACTCGGTGAGTTCCTGCTTGGTGGTGCGCCAGGTGAAGTAGGTGTAGGACTGCTGGAAGCCGATCTGGGCCAGGGTGTGCATCATCGCGGGCCGGGTGAACGCCTCCGCCAGGAAGATCACGTCGGGGTCGGTGGCGTTGACGGCGGCGATCACGCGTTCCCAGAACATCACCGGTTTGGTGTGGGGGTTGTCGACGCGGAAGATCCGCACGCCGTGGTCCATCCAGTGCCGCAGCACGCGCAGGGTCTCGTCGATCAGGCCGTCCGGGTCGGCGTCGAAGGCCAGGGGGTAGATGTCCTGGTACTTCTTGGGCGGGTTCTCGGCGTAGGCGATGGTGCCGTCGGGGCGGTGGTGGAACCACTGGGGGTGCTTGTGCACCCAGGGGTGGTCCGGGGAGCACTGCAGGGCGAGGTCGAGGGCGACCTCCAGGCCGAGTTCGGCGGCCCGGGCGACGAAGTGGCCGAAGTCCTCCAGGGTGCCCAGGGCGGGGTGGACGGTGTCGTGGCCGCCCTCGGGGGAGCCGATGGCCCAGGGCACGCCGACGTCGTCGGGGTGGGCGTCGAGGGAGTTGTTGCGGCCCTTGCGGTAGGTGGTGCCGATGGGGTGGATCGGGGGGAGGTAGACGACGTCGAAGCCCATCGCGGCGATCGCGGGCAGGCGGCGGGCGGCGGTGCGGAAGGTGCCGTGCGGCTGCTCGGGGGTGCCCTCGGAGCGGGGGAAGAACTCGTACCAGGACCCGTACAGGGCCCGCTCGCGTTCGACGAGCAGGGCGAGTGGTTCGGAGGCGGTGACCAGGTCCCGCAGCGGGTGCCGGGCGAGGACCGCGTCCACCTCCGGCGTCAACGCCGCCGCCAGCCGCGTCATCACCGGCAGCTCGTCGTCCTGGAGCGCCGCCGCGGCGGCGAGCACGGTCTCCCGCTCCGGACCCCGCGGCACCGCGGTCGCCGCGCGGGCGTGCAGAGCGGCCCCCTCCTCCAGCACAAGACCGGCGTCGATGCCGGCCGGGACCTTGATGGAGGCGGCGTGGCGCCAGGTGGCGACCGGATCCGACCAGGCCTCCACGTGGTACGTCCAGCGGCCGACCCGGTCCGCAGTGACCTCGGCGCCCCAGCGGTCGCTGCCGGGGGCCAGCTCGCGCATCGGCGTCCACGGGCCGGGACGGCCCTCCGGATCGCGCAGGACGACGTTGGCGGCCACGGCGTCGTGACCCTCACGGAACACGGTGGCGGTGACAGGGAACGTCTCTCCCGCGACCGCCTTGGCGGCCCGCCTGCCGCCCTCCACGGCCGGACGGACGTCCCGCACCGGGACGCGGCCGATCGACGGGGCCGGACTCGGGGGCGTACTCGAGGCCGGACTCCAGGCCTGGCTCGGGGTCGAACTCATGGGTGTCACCTCCACCGTGCTCGAGGCCGGGCGCGCGCCCGGCCGGGGATCGGGTCGTGCCGGGAGGGCCTACCTCCCGGCGTGGGTACGCCTGTGGGCCTGGGCCGCCTTCGGCGGGCCCCGGCGGGGGACGGCGCTCCGGTGCGGCCGGCCGCTCTGCTCCCGCAGGTAGGTGCCGAGGCTGGTGCACAGATAGCGCTCGGCGGCGTCCGCGGCCTCCCGGGCGCAGCGCTTCCCCATCAGTACGCACAAGGTGTAGCCCGCGTCCTCGAAGGTGGACCGCACCCGGCGGTCGTCGGGCGACGCGAGCATCGCGCGTTCCCACGCCCGGTAGCGGCGCAGATGCCGGGCGACTTCGGCTTTGGCGGGTAGCAGCATGGCGCCGTTCACCTTTCGGATGCGCTCGATGGGCTCGTTCCCCCGACAGCCGGGGCGGCGACCGCGCACGCGTGAGCAGCGGTCCCGTTGACGGCGCTCGAGACTTCACTCATGGTGCACGTTCAACGACACAGCGTCCTGTTGGATCTTCAACAAGCTTGCTGACCTGCTCGTGTTGCACGAATGGCGTAGCGCCCGCACTGTTGATTCCACTCAGAGGCAACACTTGCTCACGCTTCGTGTCCGGGGCTTCTCGCACCTGCGGGAGAGGAGCGTGGGCCTCGCCGGTGAGGAGTCAACGACGATGAAGACCGCAGTGCCCTGTTACTACCACCTCGACGTGGAAGTCAGCCCGGAACGGGTCGGGCAGGTCAGGCGCATTCTGGCCGCGCACCTGCGTTTCTGGGACCTGGAGGACTTGGTCGAACCCGTGTGCGGGGGTGCCGAGATGCTGCTGAAGGCCATCGACGAGCACGCCACTGACAAGCGCATCTCGATCGAGATGTGGTGGACCGGTCAGCACCTGATCACCGCCGTCGGGGAGAACAACCACGATCTGCGCCCGGACCAGGACCTGCGTGGCTGCCTCGCCCGGATCGCGGCGACCAGCGACGGCTGGGGCTGCTGCGCCGCCGAGACCGGCAGCAAGATCATCTGGTTCTCGCAGCGGGCCCGTGCCGGGGTGCGCGTCCCGCTGGTCCCGACGGCTCCGGCCCCGACGCTGCGCGAGGGCCTGAAGACGCCGCGCGAGACGCCGGTCGCGGCACTGGCCTCTCCGCTCAGCGGTCCGCGGGCCGTGCTGGAAGCCGCCCGGTGACCGGGCGAAGGCACCGGGAAGGGGTACCCGTGTGGAGCGGGTACCCCTTCCCGCTGGGGGCGGTGTACGACGGCAAGGGCACCAACTTCGCGCTGTTCAGCGAGGTGGCGGAGCGTGTCGACCTCGTCCTGGTGGACGACGCCGGCACCCATCGCGGCGTGCCCTTGACCGAGGTTGACGGCTTCGTGTGGCACGGCTATCTGCCCGGTGTCGGGCCGGGGCAGCGCTACGGGTACCGGGTCCACGGTCCCTGGCACCCGTCCGCCGGCCACCGGTGCAACCCGAGGAAACTGCTCCTTGACCCCTATGCCAGGGCGGTGGACGGGCAGATCGACAACCACCCCTCCCTGTACGAGCGGGCCGCGCACGGCCCGGACCCGGCCGACAGCGCCGGGCACACCATGCTGGGCGTGGTGACCGACCCGGCCTTCGACTGGGGCGACGACCGCCTGCCCCGGCGGGCGTACTCGGACACCGTGATCTACGAGGCGCACGTACGCGGCCTGACCCGCGCCCACCCCGAGGTCCCGCCCGAACTGCGCGGCACCTACGCGGGGTTGGCGCACCCGGCGGTGATCGAGCACCTGACCTCGCTGGGTGTGACCGCGGTCGAACTGATGCCGGTGCACCAGTTCGTGCACGACGGCGTGCTCCAGGGCCGGGGCCTTTCCAACTACTGGGGCTACAACACCATCGGCTTCTTCGCGCCGCACAACGGCTACGCCGCAAGCGGTACGCGCGGGCAGCAGGTCGCCGAGTTCAAGTCGATGGTCAAGGCGCTGCACGCGGCGGGGCTCGAGGTGATCCTCGACGTGGTCTACAACCACACGGCCGAGGGCAGCGAGAAGGGCCCGACGCTGTCCTTCCGGGGCATCGACAACGCCTCGTACTACCGCCTGGTCGACGGCGACTGGGCGCACTACTACGACACCACGGGCACCGGGAACAGCCTGCTGATGCGGCACCCCTACGTCCTGCAGCTGATCATGGACTCGCTGCGGTACTGGGTCACCGAGATGCACGTCGACGGCTTCCGCTTCGACCTCGCGGCCACGCTGGCGCGGCAGTTCCACGAGGTGGACCGGCTGTCGGCGTTCTTCGACCTGATCCAGCAGGACCCGGTGATCAGCCGGGTGAAGCTGATCGCGGAGCCCTGGGACGTCGGCGAGGGCGGCTACCAGGTGGGCAACTTCCCGCCGCTGTGGTCGGAGTGGAACGGCCTGTACCGGGACGCGGTACGGGACTTCTGGCGCGGCGAGGAGCACACGCTCGGCGAGTTCGCCTCCCGGCTGACCGGGTCCGCCGACCTGTACGCCCACCACCGGCGCAGGCCACGCGCCAGCGTCAACTTCGTGACCGCGCACGACGGGTTCACGCTGCTGGACCTGGTGTCGTACAACGACAAGCACAACGAGGCCAACGGCGAGGGCAACCGGGACGGCGAGAGCGCCAACCGGTCCTGGAACTGTGGGGCCGAGGGCGACACCGACGACCCGGCCGTCCTGGAACTGAGGGCCCGCCAGCAGCGCAACTTCCTTGCCACGCTGCTGCTTTCGCAGGGCATTCCGATGCTGTGCCACGGCGACGAGCTGGGGCGCACCCAGGGCGGCAACAACAACGCCTACTGCCAGGACAACGAGGTCTCCTGGATCGACTGGCGGCTGACCGACGAGCAGCGGGAGCTCGCGGACCTCACGCGGTACCTGATCGGCCTGCGCAGCGCCCATCCCGTGCTGCGCCGGCGCCGCTTCTTCCAGGGGGAGACGGCGACCCGGGACGACCAGCCGCTGCCGGACCTGGTGTGGCTGCTGCCGGACGGCCGGGAGATGGCGGAGGAGGACTGGCAGCGCTCCGACGCGCACTCCGTCACGGTCTTCCTCAACGGCGACGCCATCGCCGAACCCGACCGGCAGGGCCGTCCCGTGGTGGACGACTCCTTCCTCCTGCTGCTCAACGGCTACTGGGAGCCAGTCGACTTCCGCCTGCCCGGCCCCGCCTACGGAGACCGCTGGACCACCCTCCTCGACACCGCCGAGCCCCGGGGCCTCCCGGACGAGGCCGAGCACAAACCCGGCGGCACCCTCCACGCCGACCCCCGCAGCCTGATCCTTCTGTCCCGCCCCCCGAGAACCCCCACGGCCCCCCACCACCCCACCAAGCCGGCCACACGCGGGCCCGGACGCCGCGGCCGACGCCGCTAGGTGTATTGACCGGCCTCTCGTTTGGATCATGCCGGGCTCGCGGGCCCCGCAGGGTGGGCCGGTCGTTCAGGCCTCGCGGCGGGACGTCACCGTGAACTGGGCGCCGTCCGAGTCGCGGAGTACCGCCTCGTCGGGGCCCTCGCGCAGGACGCTGCCGCCGTGGGCCTCGGCGGTGCGGGCACAGGCGGCCACGTCGGCCACGCGGAAGTGGATCTGCCAGTGCGGGCGGATCGTGGGGTCGGGCGCCGCCTCCAGCGCGCCGGACTCGATGCGCGCCACGACCTCCCCGTGGCTGCGCAGCACCACCTCGTCGCCCTCGTAGCGGACCTCGCAGCAGCCGGGCTGCCGTGAGGCCCAGTCCAGGACCTCGCCGTAGAAGATGGCGGCGTCGAAGGCGTCGCGCGTGTGCAGCCGGATGAAGGCCGGCGCGGCCTTGCGCCAGGTCTCCCAGTCCGTCAGGAGGTCACCCTCCCAGATCCCGAAGGTCGCCCCGTCCCGGTCGGCCAGCAGCGCCGCCCGCCCCGGCGGGAAGGAGATCGGGCCGACCGCGGCCGTACCGCCGCGTTCCTGCACCCGTGCGACGGCCTGGTCGGCGCTGGGCACGGCGAAGTACGGCGTCCAGGCGACCGCCATCTGCCACATGGCGGCCACCGCGCCGATCCCCGCGACCGGGGCGCCCTCCGCGAGCGCGATGCGAAAGTGGTCGCCGAGTCTGGCCGGACGCCACTCCCAGCCCAGCACCGCCTGGTAGAAGTCCTCCGTGGTCCCGAGATCACGGCTGGTCAGGCTCACCCAGCAGGGCGCGCCGCACACCGAGTGCGTGGAGACGACGTCGGGGGAACTGCCGGAAGGTGTCCTGTCGTGGTTCATGGCCCGTCCTGGTCGTGTCAGACCGGTTTCCACCAGCCTGACACCAGTGTCCGGCCGGAGCGCGGAAGACGCCTGCCGAGTACCCGCCGCGCGCCGCCGAAACGGCGCGGGCACGGCCGCCCCCGTACGGGAGGCGTGCCTCCGCGAGGCTCACCCGGCCTCGGCGAGCAGTTCCTCGCGCAGCTGGGCGAAACACCCGCTGAGCAGGCGCGAGACATGCATCTGCGAGATGCCCAGCTGCTGCGCGATCCGGCTCTGCGTCATGCCCCCGAAGAACCGGAGGTACAGGATGGTGCGCTCCCGTTCGGGCAGCGCCTCCAGACAGGGCCTGACCGCCACCCGGTCCACGACCAGGTCGAACCGCGCGTCGGCCTCGCCCAGGCCGTCGCCGAGCGCGTAGCCGTCCGTACCGGGGACCTCCGCCTCCAGCGACAGCGCGGCGAAGCAGTCAAGGGCCTCCATCCCGGTGTGCACGTCGCTCACGCTCAGGTGCGCGTACTCGGCGATCTCGGCCACGGTCGGCGTCCGGCCGGGCGTGGTCTGCGCCAGCTCCTTCGTGGCGCGCCGCACACGGTTGCGCAGGTCCTGGACCCGGCGCGGCACGTGCAGCGTCCACATGTGGTCGCGGAAGTGCCGCTTGATCTCCCCGGTGACCGTCGGCACGGCGTACGCCTCGAACGCGTAGCCGCGTGCCGGGTCGTAGTGGTCGACGGCCTTGACCAGGCCCAGCGCGGCCACCTGGTACAGATCCTCCAGGGCCTCGCCGCGCCCACGGAACCGTACGGCGATCCGCTCGGCCATGGGCAGCCACACCCGCACCAGCTCGTCCCTCAGCGCCTTGCGCTCGGCGCCGTCGGGCATGCGGGCGAGCCTCTCGAACGCCGCGGCCGTGTCGGGGGCGTCGTCGTGCGGATGGGTCTTCGTTCTGCCGGTGGTACGCATGAGATGCGCCTCCCTCAGCAGGTGCTGGATGGACGGACACCTTGGGAGGCGCGGGGCTCGGACCGAACGGAGAGATGAACATCGGGGCCCGGCGCGCCGGCTCCCACGGACGTGCCTCCTGTCCGAAGCACTGGACTCGGGATTCCCGAAGTCGGCGATTACGAAACTGTTCCGGGAATGCGGTGACGGTATGCGACCGCACGAATGTCAATTGTTGTCCAGAATCCGGAGAATCGCCACCGGAGGAAATGCGCGCATTTCCCTGGCAGTGCGAATGCGGATGCGCCCGCCGGTTCCGCGCCGGGCCGGACCCGCGATGCGGCGCCGGACCCGAGCCACCGCCTGGCCCGCGTCCGCGTCCGCCCGCCACCGTGCCCGCGGCAACCGCATCAGCGTCCGCGTCCTTGACCGTCCTTGACCGTCTCTTGGGGTGATTACCTCTGCTACAGAGATAATCTGGCAGCGTGACCCCGGAAACCTTCCCCGAAGAGCTGGCCGACGCCCTCGTCGGCGTCCAGCGGCTGATCCGCCGCCGGCTGCGCACCGGGATGACCGTGAACCGGCCGCGCGGCGCCGAGATCGAGCTGCTGCGGCTGGTCGAGGGCCGCCCCGGCATAGGCGTCTCGGAGGCCGCCAAGGAACTGCACCTGGCGGGCAACTCCGTCTCGACACTGGTCAACCAGCTCGTCCGGGACGGTCAGTTGATCCGAGAGACGGACCCCGCCGACCGGCGGGCCGCGCGCCTGCTGCTGACGGAGGCCGCCGGAACCCGCCTGCGTGACTGGCGGGAACGCCGCGCGGCCCTGGTACGCCGCCAGGTGGACCGGCTCGACGACACGGACCGGGACGCGTTGCGCGCGGCGATCCCGGCGCTGCGCAGACTGGCCGACAACCTGCGCGAGGAGGCCGATCGCCCATGACCCGGAACGCTGCCGCCCAGCCCGCCGCCGACGCGGTCGCCTGCAGCCGGCTCGCCTACGCCTTCGGCGACACCAACGCCGTCGACGGCGTCGACCTGTCCGTGCGCCCGGGCGAGGTGTTCGGGCTGCTCGGCCCCAACGGCGCCGGGAAGACCACGGCGATCCGCTGCATCACCACCCTTCTGCCGGTCCCCTCCGGCATGGTCAGCGTCTTCGGCCACGACGCCGCCGCCGAGCGCATGGCGGTGCGCCGCCTGCTGGGCTACGTCCCGCAGCAGCTGTCCGCCGACGCCGCGCTCACCGGCCGGGAGAACGTCACCCTGTTCGCCCGCGTCTTCGACGTCCCGCGCCGCGAACGTGCCGAGCGGGTCGCCCAGGCACTGGCCGCGGTCGGCCTGGCCGACGCCGCCGACCGGCTGGCGAACACCTACTCCGGCGGCATGGTCCGCCGCCTCGAACTCGCCCAAGCCCTGGTCAGCTCACCTCGGCTGCTGATCCTCGACGAGCCGACGATCGGCCTGGACCCGATCGCCCGCACCGGGGTGTGGGAGCACATCGGCGCCGTCCGCGCCGCCACCGGCATGACGGTCCTGGTGACCACCCACTACATGGACGAGGCCGACCAGTACTGCGACCGGGTCGCCCTGATGCACCGCGGCCGCATCCGGGCCCTCGGCACCCCGGCCGAGCTGCGCGAGGGGCTCGGTGAGCGCCGCCGCGCCCAGGGCGCCCCGGCCACGGACCCGCTGCCCACGCTGGAGGACGTCTTCCGCGACGTGGCCGGCAGCGGCCTCGACGAGACCTCAGGAGACTTCCGCGATGTCCGAAGCACCCGCCGCACCGCGCACCGCGTCGGCTGACGCCGTCCGCGCCGCCGACATCGGCCTGCTGCTGCGGCCGCCGCAGCCCCGCGCCGGCTGGCGGCTGCTGCCCGCCCGGGTCGTCGCCATGTGCGCGGTGGAGCTCCAGAAGCTCCGCCACGACCGCACCGAGCTCTACACGCGCGCGGTGCAGCCTGCCCTGTGGCTGCTGATCTTCGGCCAGACCTTCACCCGCATCCGGGCGATCCCCACCGGCGGCATCCCGTACATCGACTTCATGGCGCCGGGCATCATCGCCCAGTCCGCCATGTTCATCGCCATCTTCTACGGCATCCAGATCATCTGGGAGCGCGACGCGGGCGTCCTCAACAAGCTCCTGGTCACTCCGACCCCGCGCTCCGCCCTCGTCACCGGCAAGGCGTTCGCGGCCGGGGTGAAGGCGCTGATCCAGGCGATCGTCGTGGTCGTCATCGCCGCTCTGCTCGGCGTGGCGCTCACCTGGAACCCGCTGCGGCTGCTCGGTGTCGCCGCGGCCGTCATCCTCGGCTCGGCGTTCTTCTCCTGCCTGTCGATGACCATCGCCGGCATCGTGCTCAGCCGCGACCGGCTGATGGGCATCGGGCAGGCGATCACGATGCCGCTGTTCTTCGGCTCCAACGCCCTGTACCCGGTCGCCGTCATGCCGGGCTGGCTCCAGGCCGTCAGCAAGGCCAACCCGTTGAGCTACCAGGTCGACGCCCTGCGCGGGCTGCTGCTCGGCACCCCCGCGCACCTGGCCCTCGACTTCGTGGTCCTCGTGGTGGCCGCCGCGCTCGGCATCACCGCGGCCTCCGCCCTGCTCGGCCGGCTGGCCCGCTGACGGTGCCGGCGGACCGTCGTCGGCACCGCCCGTCAAAGTGATGTGCGGCACGCCGCGGAGACCGCCTCGACGGCCCGCCGGTGAATTCCTCCTGCCCACGGCTTGATCAGCGATCAAAGACCGTGAATTCCCCGGCCACGGTGCATTCCGCACATTTGACAGTGCGCTGAGCGCGCGGATAGGAAGCAGCTCTTGGAAGTCGAGAGGTGCATTGTGTACGAGCCGAACGTGGTCGGGGACTGGCAGGAGTACGAGGGGCATGCCGGTCTGCGAGTCCGCGTCCACCGACTGGAGCGGTCCGAGCCGCCGCGGGGGCGCGACGAGGCCGCCGAGGGGCTGACGTACTTCCGCCTCCGCGTCACCGTGGAGAACCGCGGCGCGCGGCGTTTCGGCGTCCACCTGGAGGACGGGCAGATCGACGTGCGGATCGGCCCCGACGGGGAGGGCGCGTTCGTCGACTGGCGCAACTCGCAGTTCATCGAGGGCTACGACGTCTATCCGCTGCGCCGGGCCACGGCGGTGCTGTACGCGGCGGGTTCTGAGGCCGCCCTGTCCCGGATCGACGCGCAGATCCAGCTGCGGGTCGACGAGGAGTGGACCCCTCGCGCGCTGTGGACCGGCTGCGTCGACGGGCACGAGGAGTCCGCCGGGACCGGCACGCACGCGGCCGGCGGGCAGGGCGGGCTCGCGCACCAGATCAGCACCTTCCTGCGCGACCAGGCGGAACCGGGTACCGCGGGCTGATCCCGCCGTGCCGTCGCGCGGGCCGAGCCGCCCGCACCGTCGCGCGCGTCGTACTCCGGCGCGCCCGCGTCGTCAGTGCGGGATGCCGTCGATGATCTCCCGGGCGCCCTGACGGAGCAGGGCGACGGCGACCGACGTGCCGAGTGTGGCCGCGTCCAGCCGGCCCGCCCACTCGTGGGCGTTCAGCCGGGTCTTGCCGTCGGGGGTGAACACACAGGCCCGCAGTGAGAGCTCCCCACCGCGGTCGACGTGCGCGTACCCGGCGATCGGGCTGTTGCAGTGCCCCTGGAGCACATGCAGGAGCATGCGTTCCGCGGTGGCCGCGCGACACGTGCCGGGGTCGCCGAGCGCGCCGACCGCCTCGATGAGCTCGCTGTCGCCCTCCCGGCACTGGAGGGCGAGGATGCCCGCGCCGATCGGCGGCATCATCGCCTCCGGGGACAGCACCTCGCTGACGACGTCCGTGCGTCCGATGCGCTCGAGGCCGGACGCGGCGAGCAGGAGCGCGTCCGCCTCTCCCGCGGCCAGCTTCTCCAGCCGCCGGTTGGCGTTGCCGCGCAGCGGCACGCACGCGAGGTGCGGGTGGGTGGCCGCGAGCTGGGCGACGCGGCGCACCGCGGACGTGCCGATCCGGGTGCCGGCGGGCAGCTCGTCCAGCGTGAGCCCGCCGGGGTGGACGAGGGCGTCGCGGACGTCGTCCCGCTTCAGGAACGCGGCGAACGTCGTGCCGGCCGGCAGCGGCCGGTCGGCGGGCACGTCCTTCAGGCAGTGCACGGCGAGGTCGGCCTCGCCGTGCAGCAGCGCGGCGTCGACCTCCTTGGTGAAGGCGCCCTTGCCCTCGACCGCGGACAGATCGCCCAGCCACTTGTCCCCGGTGGTCCGCACCGGGACCACCTCGGTGCGCACACCGGGGTACGCGGCGGCCAGTTCGGTGCGGACCCGTTCCACCTGGGCGAGTGCCATGGGGGAGTCGCGGGAGACGACACGGATCAGTTCGGGTACGGACATGCGGGACACGATAGACCTCGGCGAGGGCGGCCCGTACGGCTCTCGACGGCACCCCTGTGAGGAACGTGACGTCACGTCACCCTTCGGTGTCCGCCCCCCGCATCCGTCACCCCTTCACGTCCGTCACCTCTCCAAGTCGTCGGGCGGGTCCTCCACCACGGCCTCCTCGGGGGTGAGGTCGGGCCGCAGCCGCAGCCACGAGGGCTGGCGCAGCCTCCCGGCCCGCGTGCGCACGCTGTAGCGGACCTCGCCGACCAGGCGCGGCAGCACCCAGTGCGCCCCGCGCACCGCCGGTACGGGGTCGAAGGGGCACACGTCGGTCGCCAGGGCCGCGAGCAGCGCGGCGAGCTCGGACCGCTCCGCCTCGCTCCAGCCGGTGCCCACGCTGCCGACGTAGCGCAGCCGCCCGCCCGCGCGCCGCCCCATGAGGACGGCGCCCGGCAGGCCCGTCAGACGCCCCTTGCCGGGCAGCCAGCCGCCCACGAGGACGTCCTCGCCGCGCATGTTGCGGATCTTGATCCAGGCGCGGGAGCGCACCCCCGGCTCGTACACCGAGTCCAGCCGCTTGCACACCAGGCCCTCCAGACCGTGCTCGCGGGTGGCGGCCAGCGCCTCGGCGCCGTGGCCGACGACCGCCGAGGGCGTCGACCAGTAGGGCCCCGTCAGGCCGAGGCCTTCCAGGTGCTCGCGGCGCCGGACGTACGGGAGCGCGAGCAGCGGGTGCGCGCCCAGGTGCATCACGTCGAACAGGACGAGGTGGACGGGGACCCGGGCGGCCCGGCGCGCCGCCAGGGCGGGGGCGTGGGCCAGCCCCATGCGCCCCTGGAGCAGCTGGAAGCTCGCCCGGCCCCGCTCGTCCAGCGCCAGCACCTCCCCGTCCAGGATCGCGGGCGTGGCCCCGAGCACCCGGCCGAGGGGCCGCAGTTCGGGGTAGGCGGCGGTGATGTCCTCACCGGAGCGGGCCCGCAGCACCAGCCCGCCGTCCCCGGGCAGATAGGCCACCACGCGCTGGCCGTCCTGCTTGGTCTCGTACGCCCACCGCGCGTCCTGGGCGGCCGGGGGCAGCGAGCCGGGCGTGGCGAGCATGGGCGGGATCTGCGGCAGGGTCACGGCAGAGATGTCGACGAACCGGCATGCCGCCACGCGCGTCGCCCGGCGCATTCCCCTGAACGGTCGCCGAGGCGGCGCAGGCCAGGCGCGCTGTCCGGGATGCCTCAGTCCTCCTCGAGCACCGTCCGGATCACGTGCCGGGCGTTGTGCGCCATGGCCGGGTTCGTCTTCCGGTAGTACGGCAGTGCGATCAGCGCCTGCGAGAGCGTCCGCCCCCGGCCGCGTGTCCAGGTCGCGTCGTCCACGCGCAGCGCCTCGCGGAAGACGTCCCTCGCAACGGCCGGTAGCAGATTCCAGGCCGGGAACAGATCGCACGCCGGATCACCCACCCCCAGGCATCCGAAGTCGATGACCGAGGTCAGCCTGGAGCCGTCCACCAGCAGGTTGCCCGGCATGAGATCGGCGTGCAGCCATACCGGCGGCCCGTCCCAGGCGGGGGCCCGCAGCGCCTCTTCCCACACAGCGGTGGCGGCATCGCAGTCGACGCCCTCCTGCGGGATCCCGCGCAGTTCCTCGATCGCTGTCCTGGTCTCCGCGTCGAGCGAGGCGACCGGCCCGCCGCGGTGCGCTCGCGGCGCCCCGGGCAGGGTGATGCTCCGCATCGCCGCCACGAATGCGGCCAGATCCTCGGCCAGCGGGACAGGTTCGCTCAGCGCCCCCGCCTCGGGATGGTCCCCCGCGAGCCACTGGTACACCGACCACGGCCACGGATACCCCTCGGCGGGCTGCCCGGCTCCGAGCACCTCGGGGATGGGGGTGGGCAGGTGGGGCGCGAGGCGAGGCAGCCATGTCCGTTCCATCGAGACGTCGTTGGCCCCGCCCTGCACCAGCGGAAGCCGTACGACCATCTCGTCGCCCAGCCGGTACATGGCGTTGACCGTGCCGCCGGACGGAAGCCGTTCCACCGTCAGTGCCACCCACTGAGGGAACTGCCCGGCGATCAGCCGCCGTACGAGGTCGTCGTCGATCGGATGCATGCCGGGATGCATGGGCCCTGTGGTCATGGCACGACATCCGACCGCCGGACGCCGACGAGCGTCAAACGCTTTTCGTGACGCAAAGCGGAGTTGGCGCGTCTTCGCGGATCCCGCAGGGCTGTCGGGTCCTGCGGGGGCGCCCGCTCAACGCTCCTGCTGCGCAGCGGTGCTGGGGCGTAGGAAGCGGTGAAGGATCAGGCGCAGGGTGGGGAGCTGACCGGTCGGGCGCGGTGGCAGGGCTGGTCCTTGGACTGGTCGCCCAGTACGAGCAGTTGGTGGTTCGCCTGTCGGATGATCGCGTCGTGCTCACCAGCAAGGGACGGGAGCGGGAGTTCCCGCGCGATGCCGTCGCCGCGGTGTTCCGGGACGGCAAGCAGCTCGTCCTGCTCGGCCGCGACGGTGGCGAACTCGCCCGGCAGGAGTGCGACCTGGACGCCGCCCGCGTTGCGGACGCCTTCACCGAGCACGGCTATGTGTGGGCGGACGCCGATCCGCACCAGGACGAGTTCCGCCGCTGGGTCCCGGGCACCCCCGGACTCCCGGAGGGCGCGAACGCCATCCTCAAGGCCCGCCAGGAGTCGCTGGAGAAGAAGGGTCCCTCCGACGACGACGTTCGGGAACTCCGTGGGGAACTGGCCCGCCTCGGCGTCGTGGTGAGGGACGAGAAGCGACGCCAGTACTGGAGGACCTTCCAGAAGACAGGTCCGGCCGCGGAATGAGGGCGGTGGGGTCGGCTGGACCGTGTCCCTCGGTGGAGTCGACGCCGGTGCCGTCGCGTGTGGACGGCCGGGCGGGGGAGCCGGTCGCCGTTACTCGGTGTCGTCGGCGCGGAGGGTCAGGTCGAGGAGGCCGGGGAAGCGGGCGTCGAACTCCTCGCGGCGCAGTCGGTTGAGTCGCCTGGGGCCCTGGTCGCGCTGTTCGACCAGGCCGGCGCCGCGCAGGACCGAGAAGTGGTGGCTCTTCGCGGCCCGGCCGACCGGTACGTCGAAGTCGCTGCAGCTGAGCGCCCAGTCGGGGTGGTCGGCCAGGTCGCGGACCAGCTGGATGCGCACGGGATCCGCGAGCGCGGACAGGGCGCTGAGGAGCGGGACGTCGTCCGGGTGTGTGTGCACGGGCGCCGGACGGTGACTTGTGCCTTCGGCCTGGTCCGGCATTCCGATGTCCTCCTCCGCGCAGTGTTCGATGACCATCTTACAGTGCTAGTGTTCGCCTCCGGTTGAACACTCAGGGAAGGGTGGTTGTGCGTATGCGTGCCGTCGAGTTCCAGGAGTACGGCGGTCCCGAGGTGCTGCGGATGACGCAGACCGCGGCACCCGAACCGGGCCCTGGCCAGGTGACCGTCCAGGCCGTCTGGGCAGGGGTGAACTTCGCGGACGTCAAGGCGCGCGCCGAGGGATACCGGGTGGCGTCGCTGCCCTACCGTCCGGGCCTGGAGGTCTCCGGGCGCATCCGGGCGGTCGGGGAGGGCGTCGAGGGTCTGCGGGCGGGGCAGGAGGTGGCCGCGCTCGTCGACGGCGGCGGCTACGCCGAGGTCGTGCTCGCGGAGGCCGCAAGGGTCTTCCCGTTGCCCGACGGGCTGGACCTGCGGACCGCGGCCACGCTGCCGACCGTGCTGCCGACCGCGCACGCCCTGGTCCACGAAGTGGGGCGGCTGCGGGCCGGGGAGAGCGTGCTGGTGCACGGCGCGGCGGGAGGCATCGGTACGGCCGTCGGGCAGTTGGCCCGGGCAGCGGGCGCCGGTGCGGTGTACGGGGTGGCCTCCAGCGTTGTCAAGGCCGACTACGCGCTCAAGCACGGCTACGACGAGGTGTTCAGGCCCGACACCTTCGAGACGGACGTCCGCCGGGCGACCAGCGGCAGGGGCGTCGACCTGGTCCTGGACCCGGTGGGCGGCGACACGCTGCGCCGCGGCCTGGAGGCACTGGCCGTCTTCGGGCGCCTGGTGTCCTTCGGCAACGCCGGCGGCGCCGAGCCCTGGCTGGTCGGGCAGGGCGAGCTGTACGCGCGGGGCCGCTCCGTCGCAGGGTTCTCCGTGCTCGCCCTCGCCCAGTCCTCGCCCGGCGCCCTGCGTGCGCTCACCGAGCGCGCCCTGCGCGTCGTCTGCGACGGAGCGGTCGTCCTTCCCGTCACCGCCGAGTTCCCGCTGTCGGACGCGGCCGGCGCACACCAGCTCATCGGCGGACGCACGTCCACGGGCAAGTTGCTGCTGCGCATCGCCGACTGACCGCATCGCCGACGGACCGCGGACTCCCGCACACGACGGGCCGCCAGGCGGGTCCATCCCCCCAGTCGCCCGCCAGGAACAACAGGCCCGGGGCGCGTCGAAGCGGCTGTCGACGGTGAACCAGGCGTCGGCGGGCACGACGCCGAAGGTCGACCCACCGCCGAACACGGCCCGCCGACGACGGCCATGGACCCGGTCGGATCGTCCGGGCCCATGGTGTGGCCGGAGAGGCCCTGGTCGTAGAGCCGTTGGGCAAGCGCGGCCTGGTCGACGGTGAGCTTCGGCCGGCGCCCGCCGACCCGGCCGCGGGCGCGTGCGGAGGCGAGCCCGTCGTTGGTGTGTTCGCGACGATCAGCTCGCGCCGGAGCTCGGCGAGTACGGGCATCATCCCGGACACCGCGCGGCCCTCCGTGGTGGAGGTGTCGATGCCCTGCTCGACGACGTGCAGCCCGATGCCGCGCTCGCGCAGGTCGACGCCGAGCGTGACCAGGTACAGCACCGAGCGGGAGTGCCGGCAGGCGGGGGCGCCCTCAAGTGATCAACGCACCACCCACGGGTGATCGTGTGGTCGTGGAGGCGCAGGTGCGTGACTACGGGTCTTCGCCGGCTCAGCAGGACGAGATCTGGAGACGGCGCCCACTCTTCGCCCCGAAGCAGTGCTGTCCGTGAGCGTGAACAACGGCGGCCATGGCCAGGCCTCGGCTCTGCCAGTCCTTGCGGGCCACGTACGGGATCTTGAGACCGCGAGTAGCTCATGGCAGGCTCACGCCCATGATCGATGAATTCGCGAAGGACAACCTGCACGGGAGACTGCGGCGGGATCGCAAGGCGCTGCTCTGGAAACTCGACGGCTTGTCCGAATACGACGCCCGCCGACCTTTGACAGCGACCGGGACCAACCTGCTCGGCCTGGTCAAACACGTGGCCACCGTCGAGGCCAGGTACTTCGGCGAGGTCTTCGACCGCCCTTCCCCGGAACCGCTGCCCCGGTGGCAGGACTCCAACGGCAGTGACCTGTGGGCGACCGAGGACGAGACCCGCGATCAGATCATCGCGTTCTACCGGCGCACGTGGGAACACTCGGACGCGACGATCAACGAGCTTCCCCTCGACGCCCCCGGCCACGTGCCGTGGTGGCCGGAGCCTTATACCGACACGAACCTGTTCGCCGTCATGGTCCATGTCCTCGGCGAGTCCATCCGGCATGCCGGGCACGCCGATATCCTGCGCGAGGGCCTCGACGGCCGGACCGGGTTGCGCGCCGAACACGAGAAGCAGATCGACGAGGAAGCCCGTGCAGCCTACTGCGCGAAGATCGAGCAGGCCGCCAGGTCGACCGCACCCATCAAGGCTTAGTCAGACATACCAGGCAGCCTGACATCGGCTCCCCCACCGGCGCTTGCGATTTCCGAGCACCCGGCCACCTGATAGGCCCGCGTCACCCGATGTGGGCGTTCAGTCCACGCCTTCGTCGTCCTCGTCCAGCGCGGGCGCGTTCGGGTCCACTCAAGAGCGCGCTGGCAGGGGCGGCACGACCACCCTGCCCGGGAAGATCATTGCGGAGCTGAACCTCGGCTTCGAGGTCGACGGTCACCGTCCCGCCCGCATCGGGTGCTCAGGCAGATTTGGCGCGCCAACTGGGCTTCGGCGCAAAGGATGTGGTCCTCCTGGTCAACCACCTGGAGGATGCAGGGCCGGCAGTGCGCGCGGCTGACCCGCGGGACCGTCGCAAGAACGCAGTGACGGTGACGCCGGCGGGCGTGGGGACCCTGGAGCGGTGCGCGGAGCGGGCCAACGCCGAGTTGATGGGACCGCTCAGCGAGGCGGAAGGTCGGCAGCTGATGGAGCTGCTGACTCGGGAGTCCGGGGCCCTGTCGCCGGGGACGGAAAACGCTGACACGATCGGCGAAGACCGTTACGACGAGCATTTCGGAGCGCGGGGATGACGACGGAGACGGGCACGGCGGGCGGGAGGCGGTCCGGCGGGATCGAGGTGAGGCCCGTTGCCGGGTACATCGGGGCGGAGATCACCGGAGTGGATCTGGCCGGGGAGTTCGACGACAGCGCGGCGGCGGAGATCCGCGCGGCGGTGCTGCGCTGGAAGGTGGTGTTCTTCCGCGGGCAGCGGCTTGACCACGCCTCCCACGTGGCCCTCGCCCGCCGCTTCGGTGAACCGGTGGTCCTGCGGCGGCGCGGCGGCGCGTCACCGCCGGACGTCCCCGAGGTGGAGACCACCGCGGACCGGCTGGAGCTGGGCGGGCGGTTCGGCATGGACCACGAGGAGTGGCTGCGGCGCCGCCGGCACACGCTGCTGCGCGGCTGGCACTGCGACCACGGGGCCCGGGTCGACCCGCCGGCCGCCACGATCCTGCGCGCCGAGACCGTCCCGCCGTACGGCGGCGACACCACCTGGTCCAACCTGGCCGCCGCCTACGCCGGTCTGTCGGCGCCGGTGCGCGCCTTCGTCGACGGTCTGCGCGCCGAGCACCGGCTCGGGGTCGGCTACCAGCCGCGGCCCGGGGACGACGCGTACGTCCGTCACCTGATGGGCCATCAGATTGCCACACGGCACCCGCTGGTGCGCGTCCATCCCGAGACGGGTGAGCGGCTGCTGTTCGTCAACGGCTACTACGTCGAGCAGATCGAGGGCCTCTCCCGGACGGAGAGCGCGGCGATCCTCGAGATGCTGCTGGAACAGGCGGTCCGGCCCGAGTACACCGTCCGGTTCCGCTGGGAGCCGGGCAGCGTGGCCTTCTGGGACAACCGGGCCACCATCCATCTGGCGCCCGGCGACAGCGCCCACCTCGGCCACCCGCGGATCATGCACCGGGTGATGCTCGCCGGTGACGTACCGGTGGGAGTGGACGGCACGCCCTCCGAGCCGGTCACCGGCAGCGCGCCGGGCCGCTGGTGACCGGCTCGCGCGCGGCCGGTACGTCACCGGTCAGGCCAGGGGGATCCGGTCAGGTCAGCGGGATGGTGACCTCGTCCTCGACCGGCGGGCTGACCTCCTGGGCCCGTCCGCCGGTCGCGGCGAAGCAGCGCAGCCGGACCGCCTCCCCGGTGACGTCCAGACGCAGGAACGACTTGAAGAACGGCGGGCTGTACGTGGCCGAAGTGGGCGAGAACAGCTGGGTGTAGAGCTTGCGCACCGGTAGGCGGACGCGGGCCCGGCGCTCCGGGCGGAGGCCGGCGCCGAGCAGGCTCGCCACCAGGCGGACGCGCCGGGTGACCCGGACCGGCTCGCCTTCGGGACGGACGGACGGGACGCCGAGCCGTTCGGCGACGACGGCCATCGCCTCGGCCTCGGTGAGCGTGAAGAAGCGGCGCAGCCGCAGCCGGCGGGCGTACACCCTGCTGTAGAAGGCCAGGGAGTCGCCGCGCAGCGGATAGCAGCGGAAGTCCGACTCGGTGACGTTCGCGACGGACACGCGCGGGATGGTGTGGGTGGCGTGCATGAACGCGCCCCCGCCGCCGGAGACGACGTACTGGACGGTGCGGCCGTCCACGTCGACCGGGTAGCGCTGGTAGTTGTGGATGTCGCCGCCGATCGCCGCCACGTAGTGGTGGGCCGGGTCGCGCACGATGTCGTCGACGGTCCCGCCGCCCTCGATGGGGCAGGGATGGTGCTCGCCGTCCACGTACAGCGGTGATCCGGTGAGGAGGATCTTCGGGCGGGGCCCTCGTGAGACCTCCCGCAGCCAGGCGCCCTGCTCGGCGTCGATCGTGCCGAGCAGTCCGGTGTCGATGCCGACGATCCGCACCGGCCCGGCGTCGATCGCCCAGTACGGGCCCGGCTGGACTGCCTGTTGAGCCGGCTGCGACCGCGACTTCCGTGCCTCGGCGAGGCCTTGCTCGTCCACCGGACGCGGCCGGTGCCACAGCAGCGCGCGCCACCAGGCGCGGCCGAGCGGCCGGGGCCGCGGCTCGGGCGGCAGCGGTGGGGCGTCGTCGCAGAAGACGCGCATGAAGCCGCCGAGGTCCTCGTACCAGTCGTGGTTCCCGGGTATCGCGTAGATCGGGGCCGGATAGTCCTGGTACGGGCGGAAGAACTTGGTGTCGTAGTCGCCGGTGCTTCCGACCGGGTAGATCACGTCACTGGCGATCACGGCGAACGCCGTTCCCCGCCCCGCCTCCAGCAGGCCGGGCACGACGGCGTACTGCGAGTCGTCGCCCGCGCCGGTGTCCCCGACGACCAGGAAGGAGAAGCGGTCGCCCTCCGGTCGCCGTATCACCTTGTCCGCCGGGGCGCCGGCCGCTGCCTGCTGCGCCACCCACCGGGCCCGGGTGCGGCCCGTGGGATCCCCGAACCAGGAGGCGACCACCCCGTTGCGGGCGGCCCACAGGACGCGCGGGTCGAGCCAGGACAGCTTCCGCACTCTGTCGGGGAGTAACTGCCGGTACGAGCCGGGTTCGGCGGCCGTCCAGCCGGCGCCTTCGACGGTATCGCGTGAGGAGTTGGACACGCGGTGCACCGTAACAATGATCATGCCGGGTGTACGAGAGGGGTCCGGCGCGCGTGGCGCCGGACCCCTCCGCGGTGAACTCGCCTGCAGGGGGGACTAGTCCAGGGGATCGAGGGTGAGGTAGGCCTGCTGCGGATCGCCGTCGTGGACCAGGGACTCCTGGTTGCCGACGTCGTCGAAGGCGAACGCGTAGGCCAACGCGTCGGCCATCCGGTCATGGATGATCCGCGCGTAGTGGTTGGTGACCGGGTCCTGGTAGAAGTTCGCCGTCGTGGCGTCCGGCTGGTCGGGGTTGACCAGGAGCGTGGAGCGGTTGAAGGCGGCGCACAGGGTGCGGGAGATGGGGCCGCGGACATTGTCGTTCGGCGCGTCCAGCTGCTTGTGGCAGCCGAAGACGCTGTCGGCGTCCGGCTTCTGGAAGCTGGTGACGACGGCGCCCGAGTCGTCGGTGAAGTTCATGACGTCGCCCGAGACTCGGCCGTAGTAGCGGATGCCGGGCTGGTCCCCGAAGGGGGTGACGGTCAGCGTGGTGCCGGCGTACTTCTCCCACACCCGGTTGACGTAGTCGTCCATCACATCGCCCGGCAGGTCGCCGTTCTCCATGCCGTGTCCGGGGGAGAGCGCGCGCAGCACGGTGCCGTCGGACCGGGTCTGGATCAGGCCGCCCCAGCCGCCGGGTTGGGCGCGCAGGGCGTCGAACACGGCCTGGTAGCCGCCCGGCTGGAGGCGGCCGGTGGTGACGGTGTTCCCGCCGGCGCCCCGGACACCCACCGAGTACGGCGCGGAGAACATGTCCACCTGGGTGCTGTTGAGCCACAACCCGGCGTCGTTCAGCGTGTACTCGGACCAGTTGAAGAGGATGTCGTGGTTGGGGTCGCTCGGGTTCTGCACGGCGGGCTGGACCAGTCCGCCCGTGGTCAGCCGGAAGTCGAGTTTCTGGCCGTAGGAGAAGTAGATGCGCCCGGAGAACTTGGGGATCCGGATGGTCGCCGACTGCCCCGCGGCGGGCCCGGGGATCGAGGCGTCGGGTGCGGGGGTCGGCGGGTTCCCGCCTTCCGGCCACGGGTGGAAGGTGCCGTCGGCGTCGGCCCAGCCCTGCTGACCGGTGGTCAGTGACGTGCCGATGTCGTAGACGTACAGCGTCTCGCCGCGGCCGGAATCGTTGGTCACCTCGAGTGGGATCGTGTCGGGCACCGCCGCGTCGGCCGGGGCGGGGAC
This sequence comes from Streptomyces cyslabdanicus, assembly GCF_052663305.1. Classification (NCBI taxonomy): domain Bacteria; kingdom Bacillati; phylum Actinomycetota; class Actinomycetes; order Kitasatosporales; family Streptomycetaceae; genus Streptomyces; species Streptomyces cyslabdanicus. The sequence goes on along the minus strand of NZ_JBQRUW010000070.1, from coordinate 35,059 downwards.
GCCGAGTCCGAGCAGTGCGCCGACGAGGGCAGTGGCCCCTGTCGCCGCGAGCCCCTTGAGTCTGCTGAGCATGCTCCACCTCCGTGGGGGGTTGGGGGGATACGGAGTTGGTTGGTCCGTACCTGAAGTGAGAGCGCTCTCAGAATCCCGTCTAGGGTGCGTACATGTCAATCAGGAGCTGTCGTCAGGAACCTGCCGTGCGGGGGCGGGCGTTACGGCGGTGGCGGACGCCCGTCGCCCGCGGCCGCCCGCCGTTCGAGCCGGTCCCTCACTCGAACCGCGAGGTGTCGCCCGCTCCCCGCCGTACGATCTCCGCCTCGCCGCCGGAGAAGTCGACGACCGTGGTCGGCTCGGTGCCGCAGTCTCCCGAGTCGACCACCGCGTCCACCACGTGGTCGAGCCGGTCCTTGATCTCCCAGCCCTGCGTCATCGGCTCCTCCTCGTCGGGCAGCAGCAGCGTGCTGGACAGCAGCGGCTCCCCGAGCTCCGTGAGCAGGGCCTGGGTGACGACGTGGTCGGGGATGCGCACCCCGACGGTCTTCTTCTTGGGATGCTGCAACATGCGCGGCACCTCCCTCGTGGCGGGGAGGATGAAGGTGTAACTGCCGGGCGTGGACGCCTTGATGGCGCGGAAGACGTCGTTGTCGATCCGCACGAACTGGCCGAGCTGCGCGAAGTCCTGGCAGACCAGGGTGAAGTGATGCCGGTCGTCCAGGTGCCGGATCGTCCGGATCCGCTCGATGCCCTCCCGGCTGCCCAGCCGGCAGCCCAGGGCATAGCAGGAGTCGGTCGGATACGCGATCAGCGCGCCGTCGCGCACGCTGTCCGCGACCTGACGGATCGCGCGCGGCTGCGGATTGTCGGGGTGCACGTCGAAGTACTTCGCCATCCGCCGAGCTTAAGCCGAACCCCACCCACCACCACGCAGGCCCCCGCCAACGCCCCCGCGCGCCGCCCCACCACTCCGCGCCCCAGGGTCAGCTCGTGGCGCCGCCCTTCGCAGCGAGCACGATCTGGGTCTGGGTGGTCTGTCCCACGAGCCGGTCCTTGTCGTCCCGTAGATCGGTCTGTACGACGACCAGGGTGCCGCCGACGTGCAGGGGGCGGGCCGTGGCGTGGACCCGCCCGGAGGCCACCGGCCGAAGGAAGTTGGTCTTGGACTCCACCGTGGACGTGCCGGCACCCGGCGGGAGGTTGAGGTAGGCGCAGACGGCGCCGACGGAGTCGGCCAGCGCCATCAGGGCCCCGCCGTGCAGGACCCCGCCCGCGGTGCAGACCTCCGGGGACCAGGGCAGGCTGCCCACGGCCCGGTCGGGGGTGGCCTCGTGGAGTTCGACGCCCAGTCGGCCGGCGAAGGGCATGGCAGCCAGAAGGTCGGCGGGGCTGGGGACTGCCGTCTCGGAAGGAGGCATGACATGGTGCCTTTCGTGCGAAGGTGCGTGCTTCTCGCGCTCTTCGTGCTGATCATGCATCAACAAGCAGCCCTGCACGTCGATGTGGAACGACCGAGCCGAGAGCCGGGAACGCACCACCTCGGGACCCCGGACGCTGCCTCCCCGTGCGGGCCCCCCGGCTCACTCCCGCTCAGTCCATGGGAACGGTACTGCCTGGTAACGTCACGGACCGGAAACACCGAGGTCAAGGCCACGGACATGCGACGGATGGAGAGGGCCGACATGGCCGGGCGAGACGACGGAACCACCGGGGACCCGGGACGGGCCGACCGGGAGTCGTGGGCCGAGGGGCTGCTCGACCAGTTGCGGCCGACCGGGCGGGACGTGCGCAAGGTGGTCGCCTGGCTCACCGCCTCCGTGCACGGGACCGGCTGCCTGCTGGACGGCGGCGGCACCCTGCTGGCCGGCGAGCCGGTGGCCCTGGACGAGGACGTGGTCGCGGAGGTCGTCGCCGGCCGGTTCGCCTCCGCCGCGCTGGAGGACCGCGGACGCCATGTCCGCCTGGTGCGGGTGGCGGGCCCGCATCCGCGGTCGGCCCGGGTCCTGGCCGTCTCCCGCGCCGAGCCCTTCGACCGGCAGGCCGCCGACATGGTCACCCATACCGCCGGGGTGCTCGAACTGCTGCTGCGGGCCCACGAGTCGACCGTCGCCGGGCACCGGCTCGAAAGGGCGACGGCGGCCCTGCGGCTGGCGATCCTGCAACTGCTGATGGTGGAGGACACCGTCTCGGCCCGCAGGGTGGCCGCCGGCCTGTGGCCCGGACTGCTCGACACGGACGCCGCCTGGGTCTACGTCGTCGAAACCCACCGCGCCGAACGCGACCGGCTGGCCGCCGAGTGCCGGGACGCCACCGGGGAACGGGCCCTGGTGGTGCTCTGCCCGGCGGTGGACGAGCACGTGATCGTGGTGGCGCCCCTCGAGGCCGACGGCCGCAACCTGCGCTCGCTGGTCGGCGAGCGGCCGCGCACGTTCCTCGGCGGCAGCATCCGGCACGATCTGGCCCGGACGGCCACCGCGTACGGGCAGGCCGTGAGCGCCCTCGCGGTCGCCCGGTTCCGCCCCGAGGGTGCCGCCGTGTACGCCGAGCGCAGCCACCCCGAGCGCCTGATGGACCCCGAGGCGCTGCGTGCCTGGTCCGCCCGGCTGCTGCGGCCGCTGGACACGCTGGCGCACCACACGCGTGCCGAACTGCTCGCCACCACCCGGCTGGGCCTGGAGTTCACCGCCGTGAGCGCGGCGAAGGTCCTCGGAGTGAGCCGCAACACGGTACGGGCCCGTATGGAGCGGGTGGAGGGACTGGTCGGCGCGGACTTCGGCAGCCTGACCTCCCGGGCCGTGGTCCACCTCGCCCTGAACACCCAGGCCGGCTTCGACCACCAGCCGGCCGCGGCCCCGGGGCCGCAGTCGGGCGCGGTACGCCTCGGCGAACTGCTGTCCGGCCCGGCGCTGCGCACCTGGGCACGCGAGCTCCTCGGCCGTCTGGGGGCGGACACGCGGGACCTGCGCGGCACACTCCGCACCTGGATCACCGCCGGTGGCAACGCCGAGCGCGCCGCGCAACTGCTCGGCGTGCACGCGCAGACCGTCCGCGAGCACGTCCGCGGGGTGGAGCCCGTCCTGGAACGCCAGCTCCTCGCCGCCGGCGGCGACCTGTACGAGGTCGTCCTGGCCCATCTGGCGGTGGGCGACCTCGAACCGCCCGCGCTCGGCACGGAGTGAAGGCGGGCATTCCGGACTCACTTGTGCACGGGTGAGTCCTCCGCCGGGCGGAGGGGGCATCGGCGCGGTACCCAACGGGCCCCCGCTGCACATAGGTTCGACGAGCCGCGGACACGGGACCGGAACGGGGGACCGGTCCCGTGCCGCCCGGCGCTCAGCCGTCCAGCCGCACCGGTGCGCTCGGCGGTGAGGGCAGGACCGCCTCGACGGCCGCCGCCGGTGTCGCCACCTGGACCGGTCCGCGTATCCCGCCCGTGGCGGACGGCGCGTCCGGCAGGGTCCAGCTCTCCAGCAGGGCGACCGGCCTGCCCGCCCGCAGGGCCAGCGCCACCTCGCTGAGCGTGCCCCAGCCGCCGCCGACCGCGATGAGGGCGTCGCAGGTGTTCACGAGCACCCCGTTGCGCAGCTCGCCCAGACCGGTCGCCACGGCGAGGCTCAGGTGCCGGCTTCCGGCGGCCCGGTCCCGCCCCGGCAGCAGGCCGACGACCGTACCGTCCGCCGACCGCACGCCCTGCGCGCAGGCCTCCATGACCCCGCCCAGGCCCCCGCACACCACGACCGCCCCCCGCCGGGCCAGAAGCGCGCCCACCCGCCGCGCGAGATCCGCCTCCCGCGCGGAGGCCTCCTGGGGACCGGCGACGGCCACGCAGGGACGCATACGCCCATGGAACGGCCCGCGGATCGCCTCGGCAAGGCGGAACGACCGAGCGGGACGCCGACGCGCACACCGAGGTCCTCGCCGCCGCCCTGGCCGAACCGCACGGCTGACGGCAGGGCCTACGCTGGGGCGAGCCGGCCGGAGAGGGAGAGCGACACACGTGGACGAGATCGACCGGGCCATCCTGCGCGAGTTGCAGACCGACGGACGTATCGCCTACGCGGACCTCGGCCCCAAGGTCGGTCTGTCCGCGTCCGCCGCCCGCCAGCGGCTCCAGCGCCTGCTGGACTCCAAGGCCGTCCAGGTGGTCGGCGTGACCGATCCGATGGCCATGGGCGGTCAGGCCATGGCCCTGCTCGGCATCGGCGTGGACGGCGACCCGCGGGCGGTCGCCGACGAACTGGCCGGGCGGCCCGAGGTGGTCTACTCGGTGCTGACCTCCGGCGGCTTCGACCTGTTCGCCGAGGTGGTCGCGCCCGGCCCGCGGGACCTGCTGGACTTCGTCAACGACGTGGTCCGCCCCATCGAGGGCGTCCGGCAGGTCCAGTCGTTCCCGTACTTCGGCATTCACACCCACCGGTTCCTGTGGGACGTGGGCTGACCGCGAGGCGCGGCGCGAGCACGAGCGTCGGTCAGTCCGTGTCGTGGGTCAGCATGGCCTCGGCAGCCGCGAGTATCTCGGTGACCCGCAGCCCGAACGCGGCGTCGCACGGGTGCGGCCGCCCGGTGCGCGCGGCGGTGAGCAGCGCGTCCGCCGCCCGCCCGAACGCGGCGCCGGCGTCCTCGGAGCTCTCCGGAAGCAGGGTCACCCCGGCCTCGCCCCGCAGCTCCACGGTGGCCCCGGCCGCCGCCGGGGGAGCGGTCAGGCTCAGGGTCAGGGTGCTGGACGCGCCGCCCACGTGGTCGAGGACCGCGTGCACCGTGTCCCCGGGACCGTGCGCGGCCGCGGTCACGCGCCGTACGTCGCCGAGGACCGGCAGCAGCACCGACAGCGCGTGCGGGCCGACGTCCCACAGCGCGCCCTTCTCCCGCCGCCACGGCGAGGCGGCGAACGGGCTGTCGCCGGTGAACACCGCGCCCAGCCACTGGGCCCGTGCCGTGAACCACTCCCCCCGTGCCGCCTGCTCGGCGATCCAGGCCTCCGGCTCGGGCTGGAAGCGGGTGGTGAAGAAGACCACCGAGGCCACCCCCGTCTCGCGGACGGCCCCGACCACCGCGCGGCCCGCACCGCGAGGTCGGCCTGCACGTGCGGGGGCAGCGCGACGGCGACCGCGTCCACCTCCGCCAGCAGGGCGTCGAGGTCGTCGTAGGCGTGCGTGCCGTGTCGTTCGGCAAGATCCTTCGCGGCGGCCGTCCGTCGCCCCCACACGCCGGCGAAGTCCAGCTCGCCGTGTTCGCTCAGGGCGGGAGCGTGGACCATCCGGGCCCAGGGGCCGGTGCCGAGCAGTCCGATGCGCATACCGGTGCCTCTCCACTGTGCCGGACAGGGTGACGACCGGCCCGTACGGCCGGTCGTCACCGAGCGTGTCACAGGAACCGGGTACCGGAGCAAGCCCGCGGACGAAAGCGGGCAAGAAAGCGGGCGCGTAAGCCGTCGCGGAACGGGTCGACGGCGTCGGCCGGCCGCGCGGGTGCCTGCCGGCCCGGGCCGCCCGCCGGGTCAGCCGGTCCGCTGCCGTTCGCCGGAGCCGGGAGGGTCGGCCGCGAACCCGACCGGGCCGGTACCGGCCCGGGTGCGGCGGCGGCCGTCCGGGAGCAGACGCAGAGGTCCGCGGCGCCCGGCACGGCGGCCGCGCGCCGGAGCCGGATCCAGTATCCGCTCCTCCACGTGGTCCAGGACCGCGAGCAGCACGGACATGAGCGGCAGCAGCAGAACAGCGACGAAGACCATGACGCCCCCTTGCCCGGCAGACGATCGGTGCTCCTTGTTCGACAGAGGATCCGAGTGCTCAGAACCGCGCGGTTGATGGGTGCCGTTCCGTGAAGAATTCATGAGGATCGGGACAGACCGTGATGGCATCACCGGCCGTCGTTCTCCGTCCGCTGGTGTGGGAAGACGCGGGTTCCCTAGGATGTACTCTCAGTCGGACCGGCCCAGTTGGCGCGGTGGAATCGGCGAATCTGGGGGACTGATGCCTGCGGAGAACCAGCTGTCCACGAACATCGACGAGAGCGTGCCGACGGCTGCACGTATGTACGACCACTATCTGGGTGGCAAGGACAACTACGCGGCCGACCGGTCCGCGTGCGAGGAACTCGACAAGGTCGTCCCCAGCACCCGCCGGCTCGCCCTGAACAACAGGCGCTTCCTGCAGCGAGCTGTCCGCACGCTCGCCGAGGACCACGGGATCCGGCAGTTCCTCGACCACGGCTCCGGCCTGCCCACCCAGGACAACGTCCACCAGGTCGCCCAGCGCGTCGACCCCGAGTCGCACGTGGTCTACGTCGACAACGACCCGATGGTGCTGGTCCACGGCCGGGCCCTGCTGCAGCAGGACGAGCGCACCGCGGTCATCCACGCCGACCTGCGGCAGACCGACCAGATCTTCTCGCACCCCGAGACCCAGCGCCTGATCGACTTCTCGCAACCGGTGGCCGTGCTGTTCAACTCGGTGTTCCACTGCATCCCGGACAGCGACACCGACGGCCCGCTCGCCGTGGTGGAGCGCGTACGGGAGCGGCTCGCGCCCGGCAGCGTCATGCTCATGTGCCAGCTGGTCAGCGAGGACCCCGAGGTGCGGGCCTTCGTCACCGACTTCATGGACAAGGTCACGCAGGGTCACTGGGGCCGGGTGCGCCAGGAGAAGGACGTCGCCGAGTGGTTCGAGGGCCTGGAACTGCTCGAGCCGGGTCTGGTGGAAGTGTCCACCTGGCGGCCGGACACCGAGGTGGCCCCCCGTCAGCTCACCCACGAGTGGGTGGAGTTCGGCGGGATCGGCCTGATCCGCTAGCGGACGACCGTACGGCGGCACCGACGCGAACGACGACGCCCCGTCCAGGACCCGGATACCGGGTTGTGGACGGGGCGTTCGTATCGGTCGGGGTGTGCGTCCCGGGCGGGATCGCCTCAGGTCGTCCCCTCAGGTCGTCCTAGGACGCGGACGCGTAACGGTCGTTGGCCGTCTTGCGCAGCAGTGCCAGGGACTCCTGCGGAGTGAGCGCCTCGTCGGCCAGCCGGTCCAGCGCGACCCGGTACTCCTCCGTCTCGTCGCGGTCCTCGAGGAAGTTGGCGCTCTTGATGTGCTCGAGGTAGACGACGTCGGGCAGGTCCAGGCCGCCGAACCGGAGATACGTGATCGGGATGGCGGGCGCGGACGCGTTCGTCACGTCCAGCGGGACGATCTGCACGGTCACGTTGGGGCGCTGCGCCATGGTGGCGAGGTGCTCGAGCTGCTCGCGCATGACCTCGCGGCTGCCCAGAACACGCAGCAGGACCGATTCGTCAACGACCGCCCACACCTGCGGTGCCTCCTGCCGCAGCAGCAACTGGGCCCGCCGCATGCGCAGTTCGACGCGGCGCTGGACCTCGCCCGCCGAGGCGGTCGGCAGACCGCGCTCCACCACCGCCCGGGTGTACGCCGCGGTCTGGAGCAGACCGGGTACGTACTGGATCTCGAAGGTGCGGATCGCGGCGGCCGCCTCCTGGAGGCCGACCAGCCGGTCGAACCACTCGGGCATCAGCCGCTTGTCGTAGCGCTGCCACCAACCGGGTTCGCCCGCCCGCCGTAGCAGCCTGAGCAGGACCGAGGATCCGTACTCGTCGGTGCCGTACAGCTTCAGCAGGGCGCGGACGTCGCCCTCGGCCGGAGGGCGACGTCCCTTGCCCGACTCGATGCGCGAGAGCTTCGCGGCACTGAATCCGAGCTCACGCGCCGACTGCTCCTGGGACAGGCCGGCGTCCTCGCGAAAACCCGCCAGCTGAACGCCGACCAGCATCTTCAGCAGGGTCGGGGCCGGCTCGGGCCGGTCCAGATAGGGTTCGAGGCGGGAGATGCGATGTGGCTCGGCGGACATCCTGACTCCCCGTAGACCGGCAGGCTGAGCAGTCACCGTACCGTACCGTCCGGCTGCGGAGGGCACTCGCCGGTGGAAGTCGGCATGTTCCTTCCGTTTCACAGCAGATGGTCGAACTCGCCCTCCTTGGCGCCGGCCACGAACGCGGCCACCTCCGCGGGGGTGTAGACCAGCGCGGGGCCGTCGGGGTCACGGGAGTTGCGCACCGCGATGTCACCGTCGACCAGAGTGGCGACCTCCACGCAGTTGCCTTCGGCGTTGCTGTGCCGGCTCTTGATCCAGCGGGCGTCCAGCGAACTGGCCCGCACTCCGTTCCGCATAAGTGGCATCGCGGTCTCCTTGCTGTTCACGTTCGCACGTCCGTGCGCATTTTCACGAGAAATTTCGCGTGCAATTGCACACGGGCGCTGTCAGCGTGGATAATAGCCGGGGCGTCAACCCCCTGTGGACGCTGTTCGGTGACGTCGCATCAGGGAGATGCCGTGCCCTCACCAGTGAGCCGAGAGCTCGAAGTGCCGAGTGCGGCCGCCGTGATCGCGCCGTGGGCGGAGGGGACCCCCGGCGCGCTCGCGGCCGCAGCGCTGCGGATCGACTGCGGCCGGGAGGGATTCGCCCGGGCCCGCGCCTTCACGCGAGAGACCTTGGGCAGATGGTCGCTCGACCACTGTGCCGACGACGCCGCCCTCATCGTCACCGAACTCGCGGCCAACGCGGCGACGCACGCGGTGCCGTACGCCCCGTCCGGCGACACGGCCGTGTGGCTCGGGCTCGCCGTCGACGCCGCCCAGCTGCTCATCACCGTCTCCGACCCCTGCGCCGGCCGGTCCATACACCGCGCCCCGGCCGACTCCAGCCTGCTGGAGCACGGCCGGGGCCTGCGCATCGTCGACGCCCTGGCCGAGGAATGGGGCTGGACCCCGAGGCCTCCGGCGGGCAAGTCCGTCTGGGTGAGGCTGTCGACGCGTCCACCCCACTGAACCGCCGTTCCCTGTACTACTACTACCGCCGCCGGAAAGGACGACGCCATGCGCACCGTACCGACGGAGCAGCCCGGCACCGACCGCGCGACCCCGCTGTCGGCCCTGGGGCAGGTGCCCTGGAGCGACATCAGGGACTCCACCGGCTCGGCGGCCGACATCCCCCTGTTGCTCCGCGAGGTGGCCTCGGGCGAAGCCGGCACCGCCCGCGCCGCGCTGGACGAACTGCGCGGTCGGATCTGCCAGTACGGCTTCGTGGTGGAGCAGGCCACCGCGGCCACGGTCCCCTTCCTGTGGGAGCTCGTCCGGCTTCCGCACGTGACCTGCCGACCGCAGATCATCCAGCTGCTCAGGGGCATCGCCGAAGCCCGGCAGTGGGAGAGCGTCGCCGCGGTCTACCCCAAGCTCCTCAACCACCGGGAGAACCCCGTGGTGTGGGAGCGCCGCGCGCGGCAGGCCGTGCGCGCCCGGCGCGACGCGCTGCCGGCGCTGCTCGACGACCGCGACCGTGAGACCGCCGAGGCCACGGCGGAGCTCGCCGCCGCGCTCGCCGCGTAGGCGGGGGCCCCCGGACCTCCGGGCGGCCCCGACCGCCCGCAGCCACTGCGCGCATTCGGCCACCAGCGCGAAGAATCACTCGTCGAGCGGGTCCGTGGCCGCAGACCCTCCGCTCCGAGGGGCTCACGGCTGGGCGTTCTCCTGTACGCCTTCTGCGTGGCGTTCACCCAGTCGTGGCCGCGGGGCCGAAAAACACCTATATTGCGGTACCTCTGCCGGGTCGTGCGGCGCCCTGATGCCGCAGACGGGAGCTGCCCGGACGACATGCGGCCGAGTGTTCAGCGGAGGTCCCGGTGAGCGTGGTCCGAACGATCGAGAACTGGCGCGAGCGCGGGGCGTGCCGCTTCGAGGATCCCGAACTGTTCTTCCCGCTCGGGGAAAGCGGTCCGTCGGTGCGTCAGATAGCGCAGGCCCGCGCGGTGTGCCACCGGTGCCCCGTGCTGCGCGAGTGCCGGGCGTGGGCCCTGCGCAACAGCGAGTACGACGGTGTCTGGGGCGGCATGACCGCCGGGGAGCGCCGTGCCGCGGCCCGGCGCTGATCCGGGGACCGCGGCCGGTAGACCCGGCGGTACCCCGGTGGCGAGCGGTGGCCGTGCCACCGGGGGTCGACTGAATCCGGTCACACATATGCCCGCGCGCCGGTCGCCGCGCATGGCACGGCGTGCCGCGGGCATACGGAGCAAAAATCGAGAGAGGGGCTCTCCGTGCTGGTTCCGGACCCGAAGGTCGTCAGGACGTTGCTGACGCGGTACGCGTCGCTGAAGATCGCTCAGGCGGAGAGGGAGCGGGCCGAGACGGCCCGGGAGCTGGAGGACGTCAGCTACACCTTGTGCGTCATGATGGGGACCACCGGCATCCACGAGGCCATCGGGAAGGCGGACGCCCTGCTGCTCGCCTCCCGGCGAGCAGCGGACGCCGACGTGAGCGCCGACGCCGACGGGGACGGCGCCCTGCCCCTGGCGGTCTGACCCGGCGGTCCGACCCCGCGGCACCCGGACGGGTGCCCTCCTGGCACAGCGTGCCGTCAAGGAGCCGCCGTACGCCTCCCGCCGGCGTGCGCGCGTTCCCGCGGGGCGGGTCGGGCCAGCCACTCGGCGATGGTGCGCGCGATCGGCTGGCCGGTCTCCACCTCGACGAACCCGAACTGGCCGGACTGGTTGCACTCGAGGAACCACCAGGTGCCGTCGGCGTCCTCGGCGAAATCGAAGGCGCCGTAGGCCAGTTCGGCCTGCCGCAGATAGGCGCGCACCGCGGCGGCCACGCGCGGCGGGACCTCGGCCGCCCGCCACGGCGTCCCGGACCTGGCGAACCGGACGTCCACCTCCTCGGAGTCGGCGTCCGTCGGGGTCGCCTTGCGGGCGGCCAGCAGCGTGTCGCCGACCGCGGTCAGCCGGATGTCGGCGCGCTTGGCGATCCTGCGTTGGAGCAGGGTCGGACCGTAGGCCACCGCGCCGAAGTCCGCGTCCGGGGCGACCCGGCTGGTCGGCACCGCCCTCGGCGGCTCCTGCGGATGGGCCCCGGAGACCGGCTTGACCACCAGGTCCGGGAAGCGCTCGGCGAACTCCCGTGCGGCCTGCGGGAACGTGGTGATGAGCGTGGCCGGCACCGGCAGGCCGCTGCGCTGGGCGAGCCGCAGCTGCCAGGGCTTGTGCCGGGCACGCTCGGCCGCGTCCGGATGGTTCATCCAGCGCGCTCCGCAGCCGCGCAGCATTCCGTACAGCGCCTGCGCGGCCTCCTCGGTCAGCCACGCGGACGGCCGGACCGCCCGGATCGCCGGGAGCCCGGGTCTGCGCACCCAGACCGAGCGCAGGCGGTTCACGCTCACCAGCCGTCCGCCCGCCGACAGGTGCCCGTTGAAGGAGCCGTGGACCCACTCGCCCGACAGGGCGGCGCCCGCGGTCAGATCGGCCGGATCCAGCCGGACCACCGGAGTCGAGGAGGCGTTCAGGTGCATCACCACCATGTCCGCCGTCACGTCCTCCTCGCCGGTGAGGATCAGTACGGTCATCTCCGCGGCCGTGCTCAGTCGTCGAAGTGCGTCTTGGAGCCCGCCGTTGAGGTCGTGGTGCCCAGTTCTCTCAGCAGCGCGTGGTCGGATGCGGCGATCCGTCCGTCCAGGAGAACGTTCAACTGCAGACCGGAGTCGTAGGCGTACGGCGTGGCGGCGTCCCGTTCCACTGCCGGACGAGCGTAGTTGAGCGCGAACGGTTGCATCGTCTCTCCCCTGTCGGTGCAGCCGCGACCAAGCGGTGTTGCTGCTTGTGGCGTCGCTTGGCCCGCTGACTTCGTTTCGGGTTCCCGAGACTTATACGAATCGAACGAGTGAATGGTTTCCTTACGGAGCGTAGTCGTTGGCGTCCGGGCGCCCACGGCGTCCGAAAAGTGTCGGTCGGCGGGCCGGGCAACAGGTCCGTGCGCAGGACCAGATGGAGGCGGTCCCCGACAGAGCCGGCACGGCCCCGTCGGACGCCCTCGTTGCCGCCCGCCCATGACCGGACGTCACCCCGCTGCGTCGTCCCGGTGGCGCGCCGGTCGACAGGGCCCTTGTAATGGCGGGGTAAAGGCGTGTCGCGCTTCGGGGGTGCAGGAGCGGCCGCAACCCTGCCATGGAGCTCAGCATGACCACCCGCTCTTCACCATCCGAGTCGAACCAGGCCGTCATCGACTTCACCGACGAGAACCGCTGGTCCGGGCCGCCCGGCGGCATGGTGGGAGGCGGCGAGGACGAGGACGCGGCCGGTGATCCGGTCGGCGGACTCGTCCGGGCGGCGGTCGACGACCGGCCCCTGGAAGAGATCCTCCGGTTCGTCACCCTGCTGGAGGGACCGCCCGAGCACGCCGAGGCCGTCCGGCACGCCCTGCGCGCGGTCGCCCTGGACCGGCCGGTGGAGGACGTCGCCCGGCTGGTCGCCGAGCTGACCCGGCCGCCGCGGCCGGCGGACAGCGCCGACGACACGATCCGCGCCGCGGTCGGCGGCCGCTGCGTGGAGGACGTCACCCGGCTGGTGGCGCTGCTGCACCAGCCACCGCACCTGCCGCACTGCGGCCGGGCGGCGATCCGCGCGGCCGCCGCCGACCGCACGGTCGAGGAACTCGTGGAGCTGATCGGGCGGCTGGCCCGGGAGCCGCACGACGAGCCGGGTGCGTCGCCGGATCCGGCCGCGGGCCCGGAGCGGAAGGCCGCGGGCGAGAGGGCCGGGCGGCCCGCCTTCTGGCCCAGCTGGATCGCCTCGGCGGCCCTCGTGGTGTGCGGCGCGGCCTACTTCCCGCTGCGCTGGCAGGGAGTGCCCCTGTTCGTCTGTCTCCTCGCCCTCACCGTGTCGGGGCTGTGCGGGCTGCTGGCCCTGCTGCTGGCGCTGCGTACCGGCGTGGTGGCCCTGGTGGCGGGGGCGGTCGTCCCGGCGGTGCCGGCGGCGGTCGGTTATGTCGAAGGCAGGTTCGTCCCGGCGCAGGTCTCCCGCGCTCTGGCGATCACGGTGGCGCCGCCGCTGAGCGCGGGACTGACCGCGGTGTGCGCGTCGCTGGCCAGTCTGGCCGCGCTCTCGCTGCTGCTGATGGTGCAGGCGGCCGAGCGGCATCCGCCGCCTCGGTCGACCGGCCTCGGTTCACGGGCCGTCAACCCGCCCGCCCGGTGAGCTGCTTGCCGGGGGCCGGGAACGGCGCGTCCGGAAGTGGACACCCCTCGCCCGCCGGCCGGCGCCGTCCGCGAGCAGGCCGCCCCGCCGCGGCGCGACCGGGCGGCCCCTCGGAGGTGCCGCCGCGCGGACCGCGTGCCCGGGCCGCGGCACCCGGCGGATCCGGGCACCCGTACCACCGCGGACCGGGCTCAGTTCTCGGCCCGCGGCTCTGAACCTCCGGCCGGCGGGGACGTGCCGGCGTCCCCGCCGGCCGGAGACGCGCCACCGTCGTCGGAGGCCGCTCCGGCCTTCGGCCGCCGCTCCGGCGCGGCACTCGGGCGCAGCGACAGGGCGGTGCCCTTCAAGCGCCCCAGTCCGCGCGCGAGTTGACGGAAGGGGGACCCGGAGACCGGACCGGCCTGCCTCCTGGCCGGCAGCATGCCCTCGGCCTCCGCCTCCCGGTACACGGCGAGGGCCTCGTGGGCGCGCTCGGCGGCCTCCTTGTAGAGGTCCCGGGACTTCGTCATCGCCTCCAGGGCTTCGGAGTACATGGTGACGAGTTCGCGCGCCCGGGCGAGTTCCTCTTCGATGGTCAGCAGCCGCCACTCCTCGCGCACCCCCGTGAGGGCCCGGTCGGCGCCGTCGGGCAGGGGCCTGGGCAGCGCGGCGAAACGGCGGACGGTGTCGAGGAGTTCGGTGGGTTCCGTGCCGTCGAGGAAGACGCTGCGCACCGAGAAGTCCGCCATGGCGTAGCCGGACGGCGCCGGACTGCCGGGCAGGACCACGGCGCCGCCGCGAGGCACCCGGATGCCGAAGTCGTCCAGTACCCAGTTCACGGCCCGGAAACGGTGCGGCGCGGCCCGGTGTTCGACCACCCGGTGCCGCAGGCCCTCGGGCAGCAGGCGCACCACCGCCGCCCGGCCCCGCTCGTCGGGCGTCATGGCCTCGTGGACGACGACGTGGAGGGTCCAGATGTCCCGCGCCGCGTGCCGCAGGACCCGCCTGAGGTCCTTGTCGTCGTCCGGCAGGGGGGTGGCCTCCCCGAGCGGCAGCCCGGTGACGGCCTCGTGCTGCCAACCGGCGTCGGGTCCCTGCGGCCAGAACATGGTCGCGGGGGAGGGCCACCGCGGGTCCCACGTCCGCTCCGCCTCCGCCAGCAGCGTCCACGCCCGCCCCGGTGCGTCACCGGGGTCGTCGAGGGGCGCGAGGGCGAGCCGGGCCCGTACGGTGACTTCGCCGGGCACCAGCCAGCGGGCCTCGAAGACCTTCTCGCCGCCGGGGCCGGTGCCCTCCGCTTCGAGGTGGTCGTGGAGGACACCGTCGGCCTTGAGCTTTTTCAGCTGGCGTCGTACGACGTCCTCCGCGGCGGGCCCGGTGTGGCGGCCGCGGGCCGGCCACACCGTGGGCGGGGTGGCGGGGCGGGGGGAGGGGGAGTTCGACATGAGCCAATCGGAGAGCGGGGGCGGCGTGTGTGTTCAGTATCGCCAAGCCGGATCATGCCGGGTCGCGCGGGGTCGGTGCCCGTCCCGCCGGGGCGGCGGCGCCGTCCGCCCGCGGCCGTGCGTGTGCCGTGGCGGCGCGTTCCCCGTGGTCAGCCGGTCTGCCCGGTGGCCTGGCCGGCCCCGGCCCGCCGCTCGCCGGCGTGCGCGGTGAGTCCCCTGCGGGCGGCGGCGCGGCGTTGACGCGGGTGCCGGAGCCACCGGTGCCGCCTTCCCCGTTCGGAGCATGTCACGCCCTGTGAGGCTGACAGTCCTGCTGCATTCGGCGGCGGAACGGTGTTCTGCGGCGCCCGGAACCCTCTCCGTCCCTCACCGTGGGAACGCCCGTGTTCTTCGAGCGACAGGAGTTCTCCATGAGGATCAGAATGACGGCTGCCGCCGCCCTGGCCGGCGCGGCCCTGATGACGTGCGCGGGAACCGCCGCGGCCGACTCCGGCGCGATCGGTGCCGCAAGCAACAGCCCCGGGGTGCTCTCCGGCAACGTCATCCAGGTCCCCGTCGACCTCGGCCTCAACCTGTGCGGCAACTCGGTCAACCTGGTCGGCCTGCTCAACCCCACCGCCGGGAACGTGTGCGTGAACGGCTAGGACGATCCCGGCCGGGCGGTGCGCTTCCACGTGCCCGTTTCCCGCGCAGCCGAGCGAGCCGTGCCCCGGCAGGGGCACGGCTCGCTCGGTATGGGCCGCACACAGGTTCCGCACGGTTCGCCGTCCGCCGGGCGGTCGCCGCCCGGCAGCCGGCCGCGCCGGACTACGCGCCGCTCGCGCGGAGCATGTCCTCGCGTTCGACGATCTTCACGCGCTCGCGGCCCCGGGGCTCGCCCAGGGCCTTCTCGGCGGCGTCCAGGCGGTACCAGCCCTCCCAGGTGGTGAACCGGACGTTCCGCTCGGCCAGGAAGGCGTCGACGGCCTCCGGGGCGGGCGAGGCGGGGGTGTGCAGGCGTCCGTTCGTGAAGTCGTCCAGCAGGTTGGCGACCGTCTCGTTGGCGTCGCCCTTGGTGTGGCCGATGAGACCCACGGGACCGCGCCGGATCCACCCGGTGACGTACAGGGACTGCACGTGCTCGCCGGACTCGGCGACGATCCGGCCGCCCTCGTCCGGGATCGTGCCCGACTCGAGGTCCCAGGGCAGCTTGGGCAGTCGGTCGGAGAGGTACCCCACGGCGCGGTAGACGGCCGTGACGTCCCAGTCCTTGAAGGTGCCGGTGCCCTTGACGTTGCCGGTGCCGTCGAGCGCGGTGCGCTCGGTGCGCAGGCCGACGACCCTGCCGTCCTCGCCGAGGATCTCGGCCGGGGACTCGAAGAAGTGCAGGAACAGCTTGTGCGGCCGGTCGCCGACGTCGCGGATCGCCCAGTTCTCCAGCGTCTTGGCGACCATGTCGGCCTGCTTGTTGCCGCGCCGGGTCGTGATGGAGCCCTCGTCGTAGTCGATGTCCTCGGGGTCGACGACGACCTCGATCGAGGGGGAGTGGTCCAGCTCCCGCAGCTCCATCGGGCTGAACTTCGCCTGTGCCGGACCGCGGCGGCCGAACACGTGGATCTCCACCGCCCTGTTGGCCTTCAGGCCCTCGTGCACGTTCGGCGGGATCTCGGTCGGCAGCAGTTCGTCGGCCGTCTTGGCCAGGATGCGGGCCACGTCCAGGGCGACGTTGCCGACCCCGAGCACGGCGACCTTCTCGGCGGTCAGGGGCCAGGTGCGCGGCACGTCCGGGTGCCCGTCGTACCAGGAGACGAAGTCCGCGGCGCCGTACGAGCCGTCCAGCTCGATGCCGGGTATGGGCAGCGCCCGGTCGGCCGTCGCGCCGGTGGAGAAGATCACTGCGTCGTAGAACGCGCGCAGGTCGTCCAGGCTGATGTCGCCCGGGTGGTCGACGTTGCCGAAGAGCCGGATCTGCGGCTTGTCGAGCACCTGGTGGAGGGCCGTGACGATGCCCTTGATGCGGGGGTGGTCGGGGGCGACTCCGTAGCGGATCAGACCGAACGGGGCCGGCATGCGCTCGAAGAGGTCGATGGACACGCCCGGTTCGGTGGCCACGTCGGACTTGAGGAGGGCGTCGGCGGCGTAGATCCCGGCGGGGCCGGCTCCGACGATGGCTACCCGCAGGGGGCGGGGCATGATCAGGTTCCCTTCGAGCGAGGACGTTCGACTCCTCGGCAACCCTAAACTGAGGCAAACCTAAGTAGGTACGCGGGTCCGGTCTATGGACCCATAAAGACGATTTATGACGTGCGTGACGGCAGGACGGCACGGCCTCGGTCGGGCATGGTGGAGCTGTGATCGGGTTGGCCGCGTGCTTCGCCGTCCTGGGGGCCGCCAGCAACGCCATGGGCACGGCCTTCCAGCGCAAGGCGGCCTCCACCGTCGCGCGCGGCGGTGGGCTGCGGCTGCTGTTCGCCCTGGCGCGCCGCCCCGCCTGGCTCGCGGGCATCGGCGGGGTGATGGGGGCGGCCATGTTCCAGGCTCTCGCGCTGGTGAACGGCCCGATGGCGCTCGTGCAGCCCCTGTTCATCCTGGAACTGCCGTTCGCCCTGCTCATTGCCGCCCCCCTGATGCACCGCGGGCTGCCCCGCGCGGGCTGGTGGGGCGTGGCGGGCATGGTCGGCGGTCTCACGCTGGTACTGGTCTCGGCCGCCCCCTCGGGGGCCCAGGACCAGGCGTCCATGATGCGCTGGATCCCGACCCTGGTGGCGTGTCTGGGGGCGATGGCGGCGGCGGTGGTCCTCGCCCGGCCGGGACGCCCCGCGCTGTTCCGCGCCGCCGTGCTGGCCGCGGCCGCCGCCGTCGGCAACGCGCTGACTGCCGCCCTGCTGAAGTCGGCGGCCGGCACCCTCGCCGCCTTTGGCCTCGCGGCCTTCCTCACCACCTGGCAGACCTACGGTTTCGCCCTCACCGGGGTCGCCGCCCTGTTGCTGCTGGAGAACGCCCTCCAGGCCGGCTCGCTGGCCGCCTCCCAGCCGGCGCTGACGCTCGGCGACGCGACGGTGAGCCTGGTGCTGGGCGTCATGCTCCTGGGCGAACAGGTCCGTCTGGGCTGGTGGCTCCTGCCGGAGCTGATCGGTGCCGGGCTGATCCTGTGGGGCGTCCTGCGGCTCATCCACGTGGTCCCGCACGCCCAGCAGGCCCTGCTCGGCGACAGCCGCGCCGGCGCCCCGGCAGGCAGCCGCGCCGACCGCCCCACCCCGCCCTAGTGCCCCGGCAGGCAACGTTCGCCCCGTCGCGACGCCCGGCACGCACTCTCGCCGCACCGCCCGAAAGCCCAAGTACATCCAGTACGAGGACTTCCGGCCGGCACGCCGAGAGCACGCACCGGACGCCGCTCCTTGACGGGCAAACGTTGCCTGCCGAGGCACTAGCTCCCGGGTGTGCCGATCCGGTGCTCGGCGCTCCTCGGAGGTTCAACGGGTGGTCAGCAGACCCTGCCGCAGTCGGCCCAGCAGCCGGTTGAGCAGGCGGGAGACATGCATCTGGGAGATGCCCAGGCGCTCCCCGATCTGTGCCTGGGTGAGTTCCTCGACGAACCGCATGTGGACGATCAGCCGGTCCCGCTCGCCGAGTTCGGCGAGCAGCGGAGCCAGGCTGTGGACGTCCTCCACGAGCGCCATGCCGGTGTCCTCGGCGCCGATGAAGTCGGCGAGGACGTTCTCGCCCTCCTCGCTGCCGCCGACGGCGGCGTCAAGGGAGGCGGAGGTGTAGCCGTTGGAGGCCACCATCGCGTCGACGACCTCCGGCTCGGGCAGGTTCATCAGCTCCGCGAGCTCCGCGGTCGTGGGCTTGCGGCCGAGCCGGCTGCCGAGCTCCTCGGTGGCCTTGGCCAGCTCCACGCGGGCCTCCTGCAACCGGCGCGGGACGTGCACGGCCCAGGAGGTGTCGCGGAAGAACCGCTTGATCTCGCCGACGATGTACGGCACGGCGAAGGACGTGAACTCCACCTCGCGGGCGAGTTCGAACCGGTCGATCGCCTTGATCAGCCCGATCATGCCGACCTGGACGATGTCCTCCATCTCCTGCGGGCCCCGGCTGCGGAAGCGGCCGGCCGCGTAACGGACGAGGGACATGTTCATCTCGATGAGTGTGTTGCGGGCGTACTGGTGGTCGGGCGTGCCCTCCTCCAGGGTCGCCAGCCGGTCGAAGAACAGGCGTGACAGAGCCCTTGCGTCAGTGGGCGCGACCCTTGAGGGGTCGGCCACCTCCGGCAGCTCCCTACGAGCCCGAGTCGCCTTCGCCTCCGTGGTCACCGCCATCGTGCGGCCCTCCCTCTCAGCCGGAACGTCTTCGGTACGCGCCCACCTTGTTGATCAAGGCGGATGTCGCAGCGTCTACCCCGGTGCGTAAACCTCACACCCATATATTTCCCCCTCTCACGCCGGCGCGCCTGCCGAGCAGGGGTGGTGGCGGGGTAGGGGAACAGCAGGGGCCGATGCGATGCGGTGTTCGACTGCGAGCAGCGGGGAACGTGGCCGGGGCACGCGGATTCCGGCCGCCGGTGCGTGCTTCGGCGGCAACCGGAAGGAGCCTTCGTGGACAAGGAGCCTTCGTGAGCAGGGACACGACAGGCGGACGCTCAGGCGCTCCGGAGGGACGCGACCCGAGGCGCTGGAAGGCGCTGTGGGTCACGCTCGCCACCGGGTTCATGAGCCTGCTCGACGTGACGATCGTGGCCGTGGCGCTGCCGTCGATGCAGCGGGATCTGGGTGCCTCGCCTGCCTCCGTGCAGTGGGTCGTCTCCGGCTACGCCCTGTCGTTCGCGCTCGCGCTGGTCCCCGCGGGGCGGCTGGGCGACGCGATGGGACGGCGCAGGATCTTCCTGTGGTCCCTGGCCGGCTTCGTGGTGTGCAGCGCCGCGGCGGGCGCCGCGCCCGGCATCGCCTGGCTCGTCGTGGCCCGGATCGCGCAGGGCGCCTGCGCGGGCTGCCTCGCGCCGCAGAACTCGGCGCTGATCCAGCAGATGTTCCGCGGGGCCGAGCGAGGCCGTGCCTTCGGCCTGTTCGGCGCCACGGTGGGCATCTCCAGCGCGGTGGGACCCGTCACCGGAGGCCTCATCCTGGCGTTGGCGCACGGCAGCCAGGGCTGGCGCTGGATCTTCTACGTCAACGTGCCGATCGGGGCGGTCGCGCTGCTGCTGGGCCTGAGGCTGCTGCCCCGCGTGGCGCCCGGCCGCCGGGAACACCTGGACCTGCCGGGCGTGGCCCTGCTGGGTGCCGGGGTGCTGGGCCTGATGCTGCCCCTGGTCTTCGCCGACAGCGGGGGAGTACGCCGGCTGTGGTGGCTGTTCCCGGTGGGCCTGGCGCTTCTGGTGGCCTTCGCCCGCTGGGAGAGGCGGATCGCGGCGCGCGACGGTGGGCCGCTGCTCGATCCACGGCTGCTGACCTGCACGCGCGGCTATGCGGCGGGCACGTCGCTGGGCACGCTGTACTTCGTGGGGTTCAGCGGGGTGTGGCTGGTGTTCGCCCTGTTCTTCCAGAACGGCCTCGGCTACGAACCGCTGCAGTCCGGTCTCGCGGTGACGCCGTTCGCCATCGGTTCGGCGGCCGCGGCGGTGGTCTCGGGCCGGCTGGTGGAGCGGTTCGGGCGGCTGCTGACCTTCTGGGGGCTGGTCACGGTCCTCGTCGGACTGGCGGCCACCGCACTGATCCTGCGGTCGGCTCCGCCGGGCGCCGAGGCGTGGTGGGCCGCGCCCGCCCTGTTCGTGGGCGGCGTGGGCAGCGGCTGCGTCATCGCCCCGAACGTGACGATGACGCTGCGTGACGTGCCGGTGCGGATGGCCGGGGCGGCGGGCGGCGCCCTGCAGACCGGGCAGCGGCTCGGGGGCGCGGTGGGTACGGCGGTCCTGCCGGGCCTGTTCTACATGGTGCTCGCGGCGAACGGGAAGGACTACCACGATGCCGTGGCCCTCGCCGTGGGCTGCGCCCTCGTGGCCCTGGTGGGGGCCCTGGCACTCGCCGTCCTCGACCTGCGGCGCGACCGCCGTCCCGGCGGCCGGCGCGGTCCGCCCCGGGTGCGCACCGAGCACACCCGTGCCGGCCACGGCTGACGGGTCCGGTCACTCGTCGTGATCGGGAGGTTTGGCCGCCGCCGCGCCGAGCACCCGCAAGGTGACACCGACAGCGATCTGCTTGGAGTGAGCGACAGTGGCTGGTGACCAGAAGGGCAAGGCCAAGAAGGAACAGATGAAGGGCAAGGCCAAGGAGACGGTCGGCCGCGCGGTGGGCAACGAGAGGATGACCGCCGAGGGACAGGCCGAGAAGGCCAAGGGCGACGCCCGCCAGGCCAAGGAGAAGACGAAGGACGTCTTCAAGGGCTGACGCCGGCCGGCGAGGACGACGCCCCCGGCACCCCCGACGCCCCCGGCACCCCCTGGCGCCCGCAGCGGGACCCGAGCCGTTCTCCGACGACCGACCCGAGCGCCCTCAGCGGGACCCCTGCTCGTCGAGCGAGGGTCCCGCCGGCGTCTTCCCGGGCAGCGGAGCCGGCCGACGAGCCCCTTCCTCGGGCAGCCGGTGACGGCCGCGCAGTGCCGAGGCCACCGCGGAGACCAGGGCCATCGCGGCGGCGACGCCGAAGACGATGGTCAGACCGTGGTGGAAGGGCCCGGAGACCAGTTGCGGGAAGAACGTGTGCCCGGTCAGGGCCTGCTGCTGCGCGGCGGACAGCCGGTCGAGCGTTCCGCTCGGGCCGAGCAGGTGCTGTACGGGGTTGTCGCCGAGGAACGTGGCGAACAGGGTGCTCACCGGCGGCAGCGAGGCGGCGTGCTGGGCCGCGGCCGCCGGGACGCCGTGCGCCCGCAGCCCGTCGCTCAGCGCCGATGGCAGTGAGGACGCGAGCCCCGAGATCATCAGCGAGAAGAACACCCCGATGGACAGGGCGGTGCCGGAGTTCTGGAAGGTGGAGCGCATGCCCGAGGCCACGCCCCGGTACTCCGGCGGCACGCTCCCCATGATCGACGAGGTGTTGGGCGCCGAGAACATGCCCTGGCCGAACCCGCTGACCAGCAGCAGCGCCGCGAACGGCCCGTAGGCGAAGTCCACCGGCAGGGCCAGCAGACCGAGGAAGGACGCGGTCACCAGCAGCAGGCCGGTCGTGGCGAACAGCCGGGCGCCGAACCGGTCGGAGAGATAGCCGGAGACCGGACCGGCGAGCAGGAACCCCAGGGTCAGCGGGAGCATGAAGACGCCCGCCCAGAGCGGGGTGTCCTCGAAGTCGTAGCCGTGCAGGGGCAGCCAGATGCCCTGGAGCCAGATGATGAGCATGAACTGGAGCCCGCCGCGCGCGATCGCGGTCAGCAGGGCGGCCAGGTTGCCCGCGGCGAACGCCCGCACCCGGAACAGCGCGAGGTGGAACATCGGCTCGGCGACGCGAGTTTCGATGATGCAGAACAGGATCAGCAGGAAGCAGCCGCCCGTCAGTCCGGCGAGTACCCACGGGTTGCCCCAGCCGGTGGCGTTCCCGCCGTAGGGCTGGATCCCGTAGGTGATCGCGGCGAGCAGGATCCCGGCGCCCGCCGCGAAGGTGAGGTTGCCCGGCCAGTCCATGCGGCCGCGCCGCCCCGGCGCCGTCTCCCGCAGGCTCAGGTAGGACCAGATGGTGCCGCCCACGCTGATCGGGACGCTCACCCAGAACACGGCACGCCAGTCGACGGTGGCGAGCAGCCCGCCCGCGAGCAGTCCGAGGAACTGTCCGGCCAGCGCGGTGATCTGGTTGATGCCCAGGGCCATCCCGCGCTGCCTGGCGGGGAAGGCGTCGGTGAGGATGGCGGCCGAGTTCGCCGTGAGCATGGAGCCGCCGAAGGCCTGCACCACCCGCCACAGGATCAGCCACAGCGCACCGGCCCCGGCCCTGAACGGGTCGAGGGACAGCGCGACCGACGCGCAGGCGAAGACGAGGAACCCCAGGTTGTAGATGCGCACCCGGCCGAACATGTCGCCGAGCCGGCCGAGTACGACCACGAGCACGGCCGAGACCAGCAGATAGCCCAGGATCATCCACAGCAGATAGCTGATGTTGCCCGGCGCGAGCGGGTCGAGCCCGATGCCGCGGAAGATCGCCGGCAGCGAGATGATCACGATGGAGGCGTCCATCGTGGCGATCAGCACGCCAAGAGTGGTGTTCGACAGGGCGACCCACTTGTAGCCGGGGCCCACGGCGGCGGGGGTACGGGGGGTCACAGCCGTTCCGCCAGCCGGTCGAGCAGGGGTAGCGCGTCGGTGAGCGTGCGCTGTTCCCCTGGGGTGAACTCCGTGATGGCGTCGGCGAGCCGGCGTACGGACTCGGTGCGCCGCGCGGCCAGCATGTCGCGCCCCGCTTCGGTGACGGCCACTACACAGCGGCGCCGGTCGACGGCGTGGGGGGCGCGCAGGACCAGGCCGCGCTGTTCGAGTGCGGCGAGGGTCGCCGCCATGGCCTGCGGCCTGACGCGTTCCAGCTCGGCCAGCGCCCCGGGCGAGTCCGGACCGTCGGCGGCGAGCCGCGCCAGCACGGACATGCCGGACAGTGACACGTCACCTACCGCGTGCGCCTGCCGCAGCCGCCGCGTGATCCGTGCGACGGTGACGCGCAGATCGGAGGCGAGGAGAGCGGCGCCTTCCGTGCTGTCCGTGCTGTGCGTGCTGTCCGTGCTGTCCGGGGGGTTTGTGGGAGTGCCGGTGCCGACCTGTTCAACGTCCACGTAGTAACAATAGATTTATCAGTCTGGACTGTTGAACCAAGCGTGGGTAATCGTTGGCTCATCCACGCGTACGGGGGTGCGATCAGCGGTCCCGGAAGACCTCCGCGGCCTGGAGTCGGCGTAGGTCCTCGACGATGCGCTGCTGCCGCCCCGCCCGTTCGGACAGGTCGTCCAGTCGCCGCGGATCAAGGCGCGTGTCCCGGGCGGCGAGAGAGCGCAGCACCTCCCACGCGCAGGCCTTTCCCCGGATGCCCGACTGGAGCAGCTCCAGCTCCAGCAGGGTGCTCAGCGGAGAGCGCCGCACCAGGCCGCCGTTGCTCTTCAGCCGTGCGGCCCGTTCGCCGAGGCGGCCCGCGTACACCTTGTAGCGCCGCACGGGTATGTGGAGCGCGCGCATGATCTCCAGCAGGCTCCTGCGGTCCTCGGCCATCTCGGCCGCGATCGGGGCCATCGCGTCGCCGATCTCCGAGCCCCGTGTCGCCATGGCGAGGTGGCGGGAGCGCTCGGTGCCCGCGGTGGCGCCCGCCAGGTGGTCGTTGAGATAGATCCCGAGCAGTTCGTGACCGGACTGACCGGTGAACACCGGGAGGCGGCTACCGACGCGGGCGTGCTCGTGCATCGCGTGTGACCTTCCACGTTGTTCATCCGCCGTCGCGGGCGGGCAGCTTGGCGCGCAGGCCGCCGACCGCGGCGGCCGGGCGTGCCGTCGCCCGGACCGAGCGGCGCACCAGCCGTGCCTCGCGTTGCAGATCGTGGGCCGTGTGACGGCCGCGCCACAGCAGGGACGGCGCGCTGCCCGTGTCGTCGGCCGCGATCAGCAGGCCGCCCAGCATGGAGAGGTTCTTCAGGAAGTGGATGCGCTGCTGGCCGCGGTCCGCGTCGTCCTCCGCCTCCCAGAAGCGGTGTCCGGCGATGGTGGTGGGCACCAGCGTCGCGGCCAGTGTCAGGGCCGACAGCCGCGGGAACCGCCCCAGGCCGAGCAGCACGCCCGCGACGACCTGGACGCCGCCGCAGAGCCGCACGACTTGCACGGTGCTGTCCGGCAGCACCGCCACCTGCTCGGTGATCGGCCGTACGACGGGTTCGGCGATCGGCGCCAACGCCTCGGGATCGCGGAAGGAGTTCATGCCTCCGGCAACGAACATGGAGGCGAGCAGCGGCCGACCGGCCACGCGCAGCAGACTCATGGTCCTCTCCAGGGGGTGAGCGGTATGCATGCCCGGCGCTGTGCCCGGCGTTTCCCCGGGTTCCCGGCCCGGGCCAGGACAATCGACCCACGCGATCCACGCGACGCGGAGGACCCGGTGGTGTGCCGTCGCGCCCGTGCGGACCGCCGTCGCGGCCGGTACCTTCGTCGAAGGCACGCCGAGTCCGCGGGGAGGGCCCGTTCACCCCCAGGGAGGCGATGTGAGCCCGCACCACGCACAGGAGCACACAGAGCACACGGGGGACACAGAGCACACGGGGGACACCGGAGACACGGGAGACGTGCCGGCCACGGGGAAGGGCTCAGCACACGACCCCGCCCGCAGGCGCTTCCTCTGCCTGTGCGCCGGTGCCGGACTGGGCGCGGCGGCCGTCGCCTGCGACCACACGTCCGTGAACCGGCCGTCCACCGCCGCGGACAGCCGCCGCCCGGAGGCGGACCGGGGCCGCACGGGCACCCGGGACTGGCGCACGGTCTCCTCGGGCCCGCCGGACGCGGTGGCCGGCTACACCGACCGGATCAGCGTCACCCCGGGCCAGGAGTGCGGCCTGCACGTGTCGACCACGGCGTCCTCCTTCCGCGTCTCGGCCTTCCGCGTCGGCTGGTACGGCGGCAGCCACGCCCGGCTCGTCTGGCGCTCCGGGCCCGTACGCGGACGCGCTCGGCCCGCCGGCCGCGCGCTGTCCGCCACCCGCACCGTCCGCGCCGACTGGCCCCGCACCCTGGCCTTCGGCACCGAGGGCTGGCCCGAAGGCGCCTACCTGCTGCGCCTCGACGCCGACAACGGCCACCAGCGGTACGTCCCGCTGATCGTGCGCTCCACGCACGGCGCCGGCCGCACCGTACTCCTGCACGCTCCGGCGACCTGGCAGGCGTACAACCGGTGGGGCGGCTCCAGCCTGTACAACGGCGCCTCCGGGGCGTACGCGACCCGCTCCCTGGCCGTCAGCTTCGACCGGCCCTACGACGTGAACGGCGCCGAGAAGTTCCTGGTGTACGAGTGGGCGGCCGTGGTCCTCGCCGAACGCCTCGACATACCCCTGGCGTACACCACCGGCACCGATCTGCACCACGACCCCGGCGTGCTGCGCGGCGCCACCGCGCTGCTCTGCCTGGGCCATGACGAATACTGGACGCCCGAGCAGCGACGGCACGTCGCCGAGGCCCGTGACGCGGGCACCAACGTGGCCTTTCTCGGCGCCAACACCTGCTTCCGCCGGGTCCGCCTGGAAGGGGGCGACCCGGAAGGGGGCGGCACGGGAGCCGGGCGCACCGTGGTCTGCTACAAGACCTCCTACCGGGACGACCCCTGCTACCCGTCCCGCCCCGCCCTGGTCACCACCGACTTCCGGCAGGCCCCGGGCGCCGATCCCGAGTCGTCCCTCACCGGGGTTCTCTACGAGGGCTATCCGGTCGACGCACCGTACGTCGTGCACGCGGCGGACCACTGGCTGTACGAGGGAACGGGGGCGCGCCCCGGTGAGAGCTTCGACCACCTGGTCGGAGTGGAGTACGACCGGGTCACCCCCGGATCGCCCGTGCCCGAACCGCTGGAGATCACCGCGCACTCGCCGCTGGTGTGCGCCGGAGCCCGCGGTCACAGCGACTCGGCGTACTACACGGCGCCGAGCGGGGCGGGCGTCTTCGCCACCGGCACCATGCGCTGGGTGGAGGCGCTGATGGCCGGCACCCCCGACGGGGGCCGCGACCACGGCATGGACGCCCGGACCCGGGCCTTCGTCACCCGTACCACGGAGAACCTGCTGCGCGCCTTCGCCGAGGGCCCCGCGGCCCGGCACCGGCCGGCGCCCCGCCCCAACACGCGACAGGTGTACGGGACGCCGGTGTGACCGCGCCGTACGCGTCAGCGGGCCGCCAGGGCAGCCAGGGCCCCCTCCAGGTCCAGGTGGCTCCGGATGAAAGGCCACGTCGGCTCCGGCACCGCGGGTCGCTCCCCGTCGGCACCCGCCCGCGGTGCTGGGATGAATCCGGTAGAACGGCAGAAAGGGGTCGTGATGGAAGGTGAGTTGGTGTCGGGCCCCGGGAGCGCCGCGACGGACCGCTTCGCACTGGCCCGGCGGGCCGTCGCCGCGATCGGTACGACCTTCGACGACCGCAGGACGGCGGTCGAACTCGCCTCCTTCCTGGTCGAGGAGGTGTGCGAGTCGGCGACCGTCGATCTCTACGGTCCTCGGGAGGCCGGCCGTGCGCCGGGCGAGTCCCTGCGTTCCGCCGCCGTGGCCGGGCGGCGCGACCTCCTCGACAGCCTGGAGAAGGCCCCGCGCGATCAGATCTCCGTCCGCGCCCTGGACGCGGGCCACCCGATCACGACCTCGTCCGCCCATGGCGGCGCCGCCCTGGTGACCCTCTCGGTGCCACTGCTGGCCTGGGACCGGGTCTACGGGGTCGCGCTCGCCCTGCGGGCCGGCCTGCCCTTCGACGACCAGGAGACGGCGGCCGTCCACTACGCGGCCCGGCTGGCCGCCGCGCACCTGCGGCACGCGGAGGAGCAGCGCGAGGCCGGCCCGAGGGTGTGGGACCTGCGGAAGGTGCTGCCGGCCGCCCCGGAGCGCACGCACCCCGACGTGGAGCTGGCGTCCCGTTACGTGCCCGGCGGCACGGGCGGGCGCGTGGGCGGCGACTGGTACGAGACGCTGCACCTGCCTTCCGGCCGCGTCCTGCTGGCCGTCGGCGACGTCATGGGCCACGGCCTGGACGCCGCCGTCGACATGAACGCCTACCGCTCGACGCTGCGGTACCTCGCCTCCACCGACCTCGCGCCGCACGGCATCCTGCGCCGGCTGGACGCCATGCTGTCCGCGGAGAGCGGCCGCCGCCCGGCGACCTGCCTGCTGGCCCTGCTGGACCCGGCGGACGGCACGGCCCTGCTCGCGAGCGCGGGACACCTGCCGCCGGTCCTCTTCCACGCCGACGGCACGGCCGGGCCGGTCCCGCTGCGGGTAGGTCCTCCGATCGGCACCGGACCCGGCACCGGGCTCGCCGCCCACGAGGCGACGAGGCTGCCGCTCGCGGGGGACGACACGCTGCTCATGTTCACCTACGGGCTGATCGAGCGGCGCGGCGAGGACGTCGAGACCTCGCTGGCCCGGCTCTCCGGTCTGCGGACGGGGCCCGGTGCGGGAGCCGGCGAACTCCTGGACGGCATCCTCGGCGATTTCCTGTGCGGGGCGGGACCGGGCTCCGGTCAGGCCGACGTCGACGTCGCCCTACTCGCGGCCCGCAGGCGACCCGGCCCCTGAGAAACCTGGCCCGTGACCGCCGCGCCGGGCCGGTCACGGGCCACCGGTCGTCCGCTGGGCCGCCGCCCAGTGCGGACGGACACTGGAGGGCATGACCGACTGGCACGACAGCGTGGCGCGCCCGGTAGGGCGCCGAGCCGTGCTGCTGGGCATGGCGGGGGCGCTGCTCGGGGCGGCGGGCTGCACCGGCGCCGCCCGGGAGCCGAAGCCGGGCGCCGCCGGCTCGCCCGCGTCCCCGTCCCCCACCACATCCCCTTCGAGCACCGGGGCGCCCCTTCCCAGCACCACCCCGTGGCGCCCCACCTCGGCCGAGATCCACCCGGAGGTGAAACGCCGGGCCGTCGAGCTGGTCGAGGCGCTCGGGGCCTGGCCCAGCGGCAGGGGCGGCGCGTCCGCGGCACGGGCCAGAGTGGCCGCGCGGGGTCTGCCGACCGCTCTCGTGGCGCAGGCGGGTCCGTTGCGGCCCTCCGCCGACGAGGCGGTGGTGCAGGTGGTGAACGCCCAGTACGGCGGGATCCTCGCCGACTCGGCGAGCGTGCTGGTGGTGTGCCGGCAGTGGACGCGGCACGGTGGCGCCGTCCGGGCGGGCGGGACGACGGTCGACGTACGGCTGGCGCGGTCCCGGACCGGATGGACGGTCACCGCGCTGCACCCGGCCCGACCGGGCGCGCCGGAGGCCTCGCCGCCGGCCGGGGTGCGGCGTGTGCTGGCGGACTCCCGGATCGTGCTGCCGCCCGCCGCGCAGGCCGACCTGCGCAGCGGTCAGGTCCACGACAACGTGGTCACCGCGATGCTGCGTCTGGCCGGGACGTACCGGATGTACGTCAGCGTGGTCCGCTCGGGGCATCCACTGGACGTCTTCGGCACCAGCCGGCCCAGCGACCACCCGCGCGGGCGCGCCTTCGACGTGTGGCGGATCGACGGCCACGCGGTCGTCGACCCGGCCACTCCCCGCTCGCTCGTCGAACGCTTCATGCGCGACGCGGCGGCCGCCGGTTCCTACAACGTCGGTGGCCCGGTCCTGCTCGCCGGCGGCAGCACCCCGAACCAGTTCTTCAGCGACGCCACCCACCACGACCACGTCCACATCGGCTTCCGCGCCTGATGGACCTCAACCCCTGACGGACCTCAACCCTTGACGGACCTGACGGACCTGACGGAGACGGCCGTCGCGGTCAGGGCAGGGCCATCATGAGCGCGGCGAGCACGGTGAGGGCCGCCAGCGGCACCATGACCGGGCGTGCGCGTTCCCACCAGGACCAGGCCGGCCCGCCGCCGCGGGGCCAGGGGCGGGCGATGGGGAGCCCGGCGTCCGGAACGGTCAGGGCCCGGCCGGAGCCGAGCAGCGAGCGGCACCAGGGGCATTCGCCGTCCTCCCACGCTTCCATGCCGCGCTCAACGACCCCCCCGGGGCCGGGCAACGCCCACGCCCACCATCGTGATGCCGCCGTCACCGAGCCGTGAGCAAGTGGTGCCCTGGGCCGTCCGGGCCGGTCCCCGGGGAACGGCCAGGACCCTTCCCCGTCCGGGCTCACAGCCCCGGGAGCCCGCGCGGCACCGGCACCGCGGGTACCGCGGGAGACACCCGCGCCGACGCCTCCGGCGGCCGCTGTCCCGATCCGACGCCCCAGGGGCGCAGCAACGGCGCAACGGGCTCCCACCCCGGGGACACCACGGTCGGCGGAGTGCCGGTGTCCGCGAAGGACGCCCACTGGACCAGGGACGGTTCGGGTGCGTACCGCCCGGTGGCCCTCGGTGGCGCGAGGCCCACGGCGCGGGGCGGCGCGTCGACCGGCGGCTGGTCCGCGGGCCCGCTGGTCAGTTCCGCGTAGGGCTGTTCCGCGTAGGGCTGTTCCGCGGGGAGGTGGCCGAGTGAGCGCGGCACGGCCCGAGAAGTGCTCTCCATGCCGGAGCAAACGGCGCCCACGCCGCCCGCGTACGCCTCGCGCCGCGGCCGCTCACCACATCAGGTGAGGACACCGCTCGAACGGCCGCCTCCGCTCATGCGACAAGCAGTCCGGAGCGGCCGCCCGGCAGCCCGGCGAACCCGTCCGGGCGGACCGTCCGTCGAAGGCCGTTCCCGGTTCCGGTCAGTTCTTCCCCGGGGTCAACTCGGCCAGCAACAGCGTCCGGTCGTCCGAGACGTCGTAGGCGGCCTCGGCGCCGTCATGACCGGAGCCGGCCAGCAGCCGCCGGCACAGCGACGGCAGGGCGTCCGGGTGCCCGGCGTCCGGTACGTCGTCGGCCCCGGTGTCGAGGGCGTGGGCGAGGCGCGAGATGCCCTGGTCGATGTCACGGGTGCGGGACTCGACCAGACCGTCGCTGTAGAGCAGCAGCAGGGTCGGCTCGGACAGGCGCAGCACGGTCGGCTCGTAGGGGCCCGTGGCCAGCCCCAGGGGGAGACCGGCGGAGGCCAGGTCGACCGGCGCCGCCGGGCGGCCCTGGCCGCGGATCAGGGGCGGCGGATGGCCGGCGCCGACGAACGTGCAGGTGTGCAGTTCCGCGTCCCACTCCGCGTACATGCAGGTGGCGAAGGAGGCGCCGGGCGTGGTGCCGGCCACGGCGTCCAGCCGGTCCATGAGCTCGGCCGGGGTGATGTCGAGCGCCGCGAGGGTACGGACGGCGGTCCGCAGCTGGATCATGGCCACGGCGGACTCCGGTCCGTGTCCCATGGCGTCGCCCACGACCATGGCGAGCCGCCGGTCCCCTCGCGGCAGCACGTCGTACCAGTCGCCGCCGATAACGTTGTCCTGCCCGGCGGGCCGGTAGCCGTGCGCGACCCGGCAGCTCTCGAAGGCCTGCCCGGTCTCCGGGAGCAGACTGCGGCGGATGGCCAGCGCCGTGCGTCGCTCGCGCTCGTAGCGGCGGGCGTTGTCGAGGGCGACACAGGCCCGGGCGCCGAGCGACTCCACCGCCACCGCCTCGCCGCAGGTGAAGGGCTCCTTGCCCGGACCGCGCGTGCAGGCGATGAAGCCGACCGCCGCGCCGCGCAGCCGCAACGGGACGATGAGGAACGAGGCGCTGCGCAGCAGGGCGTCCACGCCCGCGTCGTCCGGGCCGGTGCCGCGCAGCCGCTCGAAGGTGTGCCGGTCGACACCGTCGAGCAACTGGGTCTGCCCGGTCGCCACGGCACGCGCGTATGGCGTGGCACGGGGAAAGACGAGTACCTCCCCGACCGGCAGCAGGTGCTCCCAGTCCTCCGAGGTGTCCGACCCTATGCGCAGGGCGAGCCGACGCGCCTCGATCTGCGGCGGGTCGGCCGCCGTGCGCGCGTGCTCCTCCAGAAGCCAGCGCTGGAGCAGGTACACCGAGGCCGCGTCGCAGAAACCCGGTGCCAGCGCGTGCACGACATGACGGCCGGTCAGGTGGAGGTCGAGCTCGGAGCCGATGGCGTCGGCCGCGGGGGAGAAGTACGAACGCCGGCGGAGCGGCGCTGTGAGAGGCGGGTCTTCGGGCCGGCCGCGTTCTGTGTTCCGCAGGGTCGTGTGCCTTCCGGGTGGGGCCGGTGGGCCGAGGTCCGGTGGCGTGGGGACGGACTGGCCGGTCGGGCCGTCGGGCGGTACGGCGTCGTATGCCGCTGGCAACTATATGATGCCCAGTCAAGGTCGTTTGATTGTAGGGGAGTTGGACAATGAGCGACGGAGGCGGGCTGCCGCGGGGCGTGGATCCGGGCAAGGCCAGTGTGGCCCGGATGTACGACGCCATGCTGGGCGGCGAGCACAACTTCGCCATCGACCGGGAGGCGGTGGCCGCCTTCACGGCCATCGATCCCCAGGTGCGCACCCTGGCCCGCGCCAACCGCGCCTTCCTGGGCCGCGCCGTGCGGTTCCTGGTGGACGCCGGGGTGCGCCAGTTCCTCGACCTCGGCTCCGGGATCCCCACCCAGGGCAATGTGCACGAGGTCGCCCAGGCCGCCAGTCCCGGCGCCAGGGTGGTGTACGTGGACAACGACCCGGTCGCGGTCGCGCACAGCGAGGCCCTGCTCGCCGACAACCCGGACGCGGCGACCGTGGCCGGCGACATCCGCGATCCCGCGAAGGTGCTCTCGGCGCCGCAGGTGCGCGAGCTCATCGACTTCGACGAGCCCGTCGCCGTTCTGATGATCACCATCATGCACTTCGTCACACCGCAGGAGGACCCGGGCGGCATCGTGGCCGCCTTCCGGGACGCGCTGCCCGCGGGCAGCTGGCTGGCCCTGACCCACGCCACGGACGAGGACCGCCCGGACACGGCCGCGGCGGTCGGGCAGCTGTACCGCGACCGGGCCACCTCGCCGGTCACGGCACGCTCCCACGACGAGATCAAGTCGCTCTTCGACGGCTTCGACCTGGCGGAGCCGGGGCTGGTCTACGTCCCGCTGTGGCGCCCGGACCGGGACGAGGAGATCCCGGAGGACCCGTCCAAGTTCTGGGTGTACGCCGGGGTCGGCCGCAGGACCGCGTGAACGCGGGGCGGGGAGGTCCCGGTGACGCCGTGCCGGTCACCCGGGCCTTCCCGCCCGCGACGGCTCAGGCCGGCCGTATCGCGCTGTGGAGGGCCCGCGGGCCCGCGAAGAGGACCGACTCCTCGCGTATCGACGCGCCGGGACTCGGGGCGTGGACCATGGTGCCGTCGCCCGCGTACAGGCCCACGTGGCCGACCTCGCCGTGGAAGAAGACCAGGTCCCCCGGCTCCAGGTCGTCGAGCTGGATCGCCGTACCGGAGCCGGCCTGTTCGTGGGCGGTACGGGGCAGGGCCACCCCGGCGACCCGCCAGGCGGCCTGGATGAGGCCGGAGCAGTCGTAGGAGCCCGGACCGGTGGCACCCCACACGCACGGCTTGCCGATCTGCGCGCGGGCGAAGGCCAGCGCCTTGGCGGCCTTCCGCTCATAGGCCGAGGCCGGGCTCGCGCCGACACCGGCGTGGTGGCCGGCCTGGCTGGCGTCGAAGAGCGCGTTGCCGTCCAGCGGTGGGGTGGTGTCGAACAGCCCCGTGGCGTGCTGCTGCCACTGCGCCGCCTCCGGCCGAGGCGAAGGCGCCGCGGGCCGGGGCTCCTCGGCCGGGCGTGTCCCGACGGCGGCGGGCGGCGGCGTGCTGTCCCGCGCGGCGTGCCGGGCCAGCATGTCGCCGGCCCGGGTGAGCTTGCCCCGCGTCCGCTCCTTGGCGGGCCGCCGCACCGCGGCGTCCCCATGGGGTGGGACAGGGGCACCCGCCCCACCGGCCGCTTCACGCCGTGCCCCGGCCACGCCCGTGAACCCCGCGACGGGGCCGGCGGGCGGGGCCGCAGTGCTCGGGCCGATACCGGCGAGCATCCCCACGGCGCCGGTGGCCGCCCCCTCCATGATCCCCGCGGAGAACGCCTCCACGGGGCCGGCGGGCGGCTGCGTGGTGCCGGTGAGGAACGCTCCCGTGGTGCCGGTGGGCGGCTGCGTGGTGCCGTTGGTGAGGGCTTCCGTGGTGCTGGTCGGCGCTGGTGCCGTCGTTCCGGGAGCCGGTGGTTCCATGGGGCGGGCGGTCGGTTCGGCCACCGTCGCGGCGGTCAACTCCGGTGGGCGCGTGGTGTCCCGTGCCGCGGCCGGGAGTTCCGGTACCGGGCCCGCAGGGCCCCCGGACAGCTCCGGCCGGGTCGGTCCGCTCCCCTCCGGGCCCAGTGCCTCGCGGACCTCCGCCGGACGCCTCCTCGGCGCGACGGCAGGGGAGTTGCCCGGATCGGGCCTGCGATCCGGTGGCAGGACCGCCGGGACGGTCGGACCCAACTGGGCGCGCCCCACGTCGAACCACTTCCTGGCCACCCGGTCCAGCGCCGGATCGGTCCCCCCGGAACCCCTCCAGGCACCCGAACCGCGCCTCGCACGTGCGTTCTTGCTCATCGCGCGGGTGGCGTTGAATTTCCCCGTGGCGTTCTCCGCCTGGTCGTAGAGGCTGCTGATCCGCTGCTGGACCTCGGCGTGGCTGGGCCCGTCGTCACTCGGTCGTTCCGGCGTCAAGAAAGACGCACTCCTCCCATGGGCCGCCTACCGGTTCTGCTCTCGGCATCGGGCGGACGTTTTGTGGAAGGCGTGCCCTGCGGCCCCCGTCCCGAGGGACGGTCGAGCCTCTTCACCCCGAGGTTGGTCGGTTCCCCGGCTCCGGCCGCTGTGGGGGCGTACCGGACACGGCGGAGGTCGCGCGATCCGGCGCGACTCGCCGGAGGCAATCGTGCGGCCTGGCCGCCAACTTAGCGAACATGTGTACCTGGTGTGAAGATCGCGGCGTGGAATGTCCGATACGTATTCGTGATCTTCCGGTGAGGTGCCTCACGCCCGCCGCCGGGCCGCCGTGGCACCCTGGCCTCATGTGCGGTCGCTACGTCTCCACGCGCGGTCCGGAGGAGCTGGCCCGGCACTTCCGGGTCACCGAGTGGCACCCGGAGGAGGCGCCGGCGCCCAGCTGGAACGTCGCCCCGACCGACGAGGTGTGGGCCGTCCTCGAACGCGCCCCGCGCCAGGACCGCACCCCGGCCGCCGTACGCAGGGAGCTGCGCCCGCTGCGCTGGGGACTGGTCCCGTCCTGGGCGAAGGACGTGAAGGCCGGCGCCCGGATGATCAACGCCCGGGTGGAGACCGTGCACGAGAAGCCGGCCTTCCGTCGCGCCTTCGTCAGGCACCGCTGCCTGCTGCCCGCCGACGGCTTCTACGAATGGCAGCAGACCACGTCCGCGGAGACCGGCAGGACCCGAAAGCAGCCGTACTACATCAGCCCCGAGGACGGCGCGCTGATGGCGCTCGCCGGCCTGTACGCGTACTGGCGCGACCCGCACGTGGCGCGGGACGACGACCCCGCCGCCTGGCTGGCCACGTGCACCATCATCACCACCGAGGCCACCGACGAGGCCGGCCGCGTCCACCCCCGGATGCCGCTGGCCCTCACCCCGGACCACTACGACGCCTGGCTCGACCCCCGCCATCAGGACCCCGGCGAACTGCGGGCGCTGCTGGGTACGCCGGCGGGCGGCAGGCTCGGTGTCCGACCCGTCTCCCCGGCCGTCAACAACGTCCGCAACAACGGCCCCGAACTGCTGGAGGAGACGCAGACGCAGACGTGACGGACCGTGACGGGCCGGCCCGGCCCGCTCCGGTCCCGGCGCTGGGCACCGCGCGCCGGACGGGCCCCCGTTCCCCCTGATGCGCCCGATCACCGCCCACCCGGGCGAACTCCACCCCTGCCCGCGCCCGACCAGACCTTACGGTGCTCACGAGGGCTCATGAGGGCTCGACAGGCGATGCCGATGGCGAAGGCGGCCGGCCCGTCCGGTCCGGGTGTGACGGCCCGGACCGGAGGGGCGGTCCGGAAGGTGAGGCGCGGTGGCGGGTGCGGGCGCTCCGGCGGGCGGGCCGGGCCGCGGGCGCCGGGCAGCCGGCCGGGCACCCACCACCCCCCCCCCCCCACCCCCCCCCCCCCCCCCCCCCCCCCCCC
>NZ_JBQRUW010000069.1:0-12638 GCF_052663305.1 Streptomyces cyslabdanicus | reverse complement strand
GGGTAGGTCTCCGGGTGGAGGGCCGGTGCGGGGGTCGAGGGGCAGCCGGCCGGGCACCCGGCGCCCGCGGCCCGGCGCACTCCGTACGCCTCCCGCCGCGCGCCCGGACCGCCCGTCCGGCCCGGAGGGCCGAGAGCACCGTGCCCTGGCTGCGGGTCGCCGCCGCCTACGCCTGGCGCCTCATCCTCGTCGGCGTCGTCGT
Source organism: Streptomyces cyslabdanicus (assembly GCF_052663305.1). NCBI lineage: Bacteria > Bacillati > Actinomycetota > Actinomycetes > Kitasatosporales > Streptomycetaceae > Streptomyces > Streptomyces cyslabdanicus. The sequence continues at coordinate 12,436 of NZ_JBQRUW010000069.1, read as the reverse complement.
CTACGGCGTCTTCAGCGTCCTCGGCCGCTTCCAGCTCATCGCCGTGGCCCTGTTCCTGGGCCTGGTCATCACCTCGGTCCTGCGCCCCCTGACCGACCTGCTGAACCGCTTCCTGCCCAGAGCGCTGTGCGTCGCCGTCGCCCTGGTCGGCAGCCTGCTGCTCCTGTTCGCCCTGCTGGCGCTCGTGGGCAACGCGGTGGCGGGGGAGTCGGCGAAGCTCGCGGGCGAGTTCGGCGGCGGTATCCACCGGATCGAGCAGTGGCTCCAGCGCCCGCCGTTCCGGCTCAGCCAGAGCAGACTGGCCGACCTCCAGCATCAGGTCCTGTCCTACCTGTCCGCCCATCGCGCCGGGCTCCTCAGCAGCGCGCTCAGCGGCTTCGGCAGACTCGTCGAACTGGTCACGGCGGGTGCCCTCGCGGTCTTCTCCTCCGTCTTCTTCATCCACTCCGGCGAGAACCTGTGGCGATGGGCGCGCGACGAGCTGCTGCCCAGTGGGGCCCGGCCGGTATGGGACAGGGCCGGGCACGCCGCCTGGCGGACGTTCGCCGGATACACACGCGGCATCATCATCGTGGCGGCCACCAACGCCGTGCTCGTCGGCGTCGTCCTGCTGGTACTGCGCGTACCGCTGGCGCTGCCGCTGACACTGCTGGAGTTCTTCGCCACGTTCGTGCCGCTGATCGGCTCACCGGTCGCGCTCGGCGTGGCCACGGTGGTCGCCCTCGCGGGGCGCGGCCCGCTCACCGCGGCGGCCGTGCTCGCCCTCATCGTCGTCATCGGCCAGCTCGAAGGACATGTGCTGCATCCCGTGGTCATGAGCTGGGCGGTGCGCCTGCACCCGCTCGTCGTCGCCGTCTCCGTCATCGCGGGCGGCATCGTCGCGGGCGTGATCGGCGCCGTGGTCGCCGTCCCGTTCGTCTCCGTCACCTGGGCGGTGCTGCGCGCGGTGCGCAGCGCCCCGCCCTGACGTCCCTCCACCGCTCGCGGCGGCGGGACTTTTCGGTGGCGGCAGACGGGGCACGCGTTCGTCGTACGACCCCCGAGCGGAGGGACGGTGCCGCCATGGCCGAGTACGAACGTTCACGCACGATGCCCGCCCTGCCCGAGCAGGTCTTCGACCGGGCCGCCGACGTCGGACGGTTCGACGCCTGGCTGCCCGGTGAACTGCACGTGCACGCGGAGGAACCCCCCGCCGTCACGGTGCACGAGGACCAGGGCGACCGGGACACCGCCGCCCAGCTGCGCACCGAGCGGGACCAGATGCGGATCGAGTGGGGCACCCGCGAGCAGGGCGGCTACGCGGGCTGGCTCCAGGTCGCCGGCATCGGCAGCGGGGCCAGTGAGGTGACCGTCCACCTGTCGTTCTTCGACGACCGCCACGATCCGGGCGAGCGTGCCGCCTGCGACGCACTCGACAGCAGCCTGCGCCGCCTGGAGCAGCAGGTACGGCTCGGCACCGAGCACACGAGCGGCTGACCGCCCCCGACCGGTCCGCGCCCCACGGCCGGCTCCTCCCACGGGACTGACGAGCCGTCACCCACCGCCGGCCTCCGTCGGCTCGCCCCGCGACTCCGGGCTGCTTCCGGCCGAAGCCGTGCCCTACGGCGTGTCGTGCGGACGTCCGCCGGCACTGGGAGACGATGGGCGGGCGTCGACACCCACGAGGTCGGGCTGGGGACGGAGAGGCCAGGTGGAGCAGCAGGTCACGGGGCAGAGAGCGGGCCGGGAGACCGGTGCGGACACCCACGGTGCCGGCCCGGCCGGCCATGGCGGGACCGGTCACGGCCTGAGCGGGCACGACCGGCCGGTGAGCGATGCCCGGCGGCGGATTCCCCGCACGGATGCCGTTCTGCGGGACCCGCGCCTGGTGGACGCGGCGGCCCGGTTCGGACCGGGTCCGGTGAAGACCGCGGTCCGGCAGGCGCAGGAGCGGGCACGCCGGGACGCCATCGCACCCGAGCAGGTGGCGGACACCGCCGTGGCGCTGCTGCCGCGGGGGCTCGGCGGGCTGCGCCCGGTGATCAACGCGACCGGGGTCCTGCTGCACACCAACCTCGGCCGCGCCGCCCTGTCCGCGGCGGCCCGGCAGGCGGTGCAGGACGCCGCCGGGCCCACGGACGTCGAGCTCGACCTCCGTACCGGTGCCCGGGCCCGCCGGGGCCGCACCGCCCTGGACGCACTGCGCGGCCGGGTGCCGTCCGCCGCCGCGGCCCATGTCGTCAACAACGGCGCCGCCGCGCTCGTCCTCGCCGCCACCGCGCTCGCCGCCGGGCGGGAGATCGTCGTCAGCCGCGGCGAGCTGGTGGAGATCGGGGACGGCTTCCGACTGCCGGACCTGCTGGTCTCCACCGGTGCCCGGCTCCGCGAGGTCGGCACCACGAACCGTACGACCGTCCGGGACTACGCCGACGCGATCGGTCCCGACACGGCGTTCGTCCTGAAGGTCCACCCCTCCAACTTCCGCATCACGGGCTTCACCCGGTCCGCCGGTATCCGCGACCTGTCGGCGCTGGGCGTACCGGTGGTGGCCGACATCGGCTCCGGACTGCTCGCCCCCCATCCGCTGCTGCCCGACGAGCCCGACGCCGGGAACCAGCTGAGGTCCGGCGCGGCCCTGGTGACGGCGAGCGGCGACAAACTGCTCGGCGGCCCCCAGTGCGGACTGCTGCTCGGCGACGCGGAACTCCTGCGCGTCCTCACCCGGCACCCCCTGGCCCGCGCCCTGCGGGTGGACAAGCTCACCCTGGCCGCGCTGGAGGCGACCCTGACGGGCCCCCGGACCCCGACGGCCGAGTTCCTGACCGCCGACGCCGCCGGGCTCATGCGGCGGGCCGAGCACCTCGCCGCCGAGCTGGGCGCCGCCGGGGTCGAGGACGTCCGGGCCGTCTCCGGGACCGCCACCGTCGGTGGCGGCGGGGCGCCCGGCGTGACGCTGCCCAGCGCCGCGCTGTCCCTGCCGGAGCCGTACGCCGCCGTCCTGCGCACCGGGGAGGTGCCCGTGGTGGGGCGCCTGGATGCCGGGCGGTGCCTGCTGGACCTGCGCGCGGTGCCGCCGCGGGACGACGAACGCCTCGCCGAGGCCGTGCGCTCGGCGGCGGGAGAGTGAGGCGCCGTGCGCGTGCTGGCCACCGCGGGGCATGTCGACCACGGCAAGTCCGCCCTGGTACGGGCCCTGACCGGGATGGAACCCGACCGCTACGAGGAGGAGCGGCGCCGCGGGCTCACCCTCGACCTCGGCTTCGTGTGGACGCCGCCGGACGCCGACGGCGAACGTCTCGCCTTCGTCGACGTACCCGGCCACGAGCGGTTCGTGGCCACCATGCTGGCCGGAGTCGGCCCCGTGCCGGCCGTGCTGTTCGTGGTCGCCGCCGACCAGGGCTGGCAGCCGCAGTCCGAGGAGCACCTCGCGATCCTCGACGCGCTCGGTGTACGGCACGCGGTGCTCGCCGTGACCCGGAGCGACCTGGCGGACCCCGAGCCGGTGCGCGCCGAGGGCGTCGAGCGGCTGGCCAGGACCTCGCTCGGCACCGTGCCGTCCGTAGCGGTGAGCGCGGTGACCGGCGCCGGACTCGACCGGCTGCGCACCGAACTGGCCCGGACGGCCCGCGCGCTGCCCGTGCCGCCCGCCGACGCGGACGTACGGCTGTGGCTGGACCGCGCCTTCACCGTGCGCGGCCACGGCACCGTCGTGACCGGCACGCTCGGCGCGGGCACCCTGCGCGTCGGCGACCGGCTGGTGAGCGGGGGCGACGCGCACACGCTGAGGGTGCGCGGACTCCAGTGCCTGCGACAGGACCACAGCGCCGTCAGCGGGGTGGCGCGGGTCGCGGTCAACGTACACGGCCCCCTCGCCGGGCGACTTCGGCGCGGGAAGGTGCTGCTGGCGCCGGACCGCTGGCTGTTCACCGACCGGATCGACGTCCGCGTCGCCGGCGCGCCGGCCGGCGAACTGCCCCGCGGCGTCGCCCTGCACATCGGCACGGCGGCCGTCGCGGCGGACGTCCGCCCCCTCGGCGAGGACACCGCCCGGCTGGCCCTGCGCTCCCCGCTGCCCCTGCGCGTCGGGGACCGGGCCGTCCTGCGCGAACCCGGCGGCGGACGCGGACCCCGCGGGGTGAGCGTGCTCGACGTGTGCCCGCCGGAGCTGACCCGGCGGGGCGCCGGCCGGGCCAGGGCCGAAGTACTGGCCGCGATGACGGACCGCCCCGACGGAGCGGCGGAGCTGCGGCGCCGCGGACTCGTCCGCCGCTCCCACCTGCTGGCCATGGGCATCCCGCTGCCTGCCGAACCGGTCACCGGGGACTGGCTGGCCGACGAGGCCCACTGGGCGCGGCTGCGCGAGCGGCTGGCCGCCGCGGTCGCCGAGCACGCGCGCCTGCATCCCTTGGAGCCGGGGCTGCCGGCCGAGGCGGCCCGGCACCTGCTGGACCTGCCCGACCGGGCCCTGGTGGACGCCCTCGCCGCGGCACCGGGCGAGCCGCGCCTGCTGCGACGCGAAGGGCGCCTGTACCGGCCGGGCAGCGCCGGTCCCACCCTGCCGCCGCCGGTCCGGGCGGCCGTCGACGCGGTGCGGCGCGAGCTGGAGGCGGCACCGTTCCGCGCACCCGAGGCCGACCGCCTCACCGGACTGGGACTCGACCGCAGAGCCGTGGCCGCGGCGGTCTCCGCCGGCGCGCTGCTGCGCGTCGGCGAGGGCATCGTGCTGCTGCCGGGGGCGGACACCGAGGCGGCGGCGGTACTTTCCCGCCTGCCGCAGCCGTTCACCCTCAGCGAGGCGCGCAAGGCACTCGGCACGACCCGCAGGGTCGCCGTGCCACTGCTGGAGTTCCTCGACGCCCGCGGTCACACGGAGCGAGTCGACGACCGGCACAGACGCTGCCGGCCGCGGGCCGTCGGGCAGAACCGTTGACCGGCGCGACGGCGAGCGCGGATCGGCCCGAACCGGCCGGCGGTGGGCGTGCTCGCCCGACTGGTCAGTCGAGGATTCCGGCCCTGCGGGCCGCGGCAAGCCAGTCCGGAAACTCGCCCATCAACCGGTCGTACAGCTCCGCGTCCGACATCCGCTTCGGGGCGCGGCCCGCGGGGAAGAAGCCGGCGTTGTCGACGACCCGCTTCTTCGGCACCTCGAGCACGTCGAGCTTGCGGAGGAAGTCGAACCGGCCGGGGCCGAAGCCGATGAACTGCCAGAACAGGGGCAGCTTCGCCGCCCTGCACAGCATCTGCTCGGTGGCCCGCCGGGAGTCGGGCGCGCCGTCGGTCTGGAAGATGACGAAGGCGGGGTCGGTGCTGGCGGAGTCGAGGTAGTGGTCGATGACTTCGTCCATGGCCGCCGCGTAGTTGGTGGTGCCCATGCGGCCGAGCGCTTTGTGGTGCCGGTCGATGCTGCCCTGGTAGTCGTCGACGCTGATGTCGACGGCGGGGTGGGCGTCGCTGTCGAAGAAGACCGTGGGGATGATGCCGTCGTCGTCGAGCTGGGCGGACAGGCCCAGGGCCCGCTCCGCGAGGTGCTGCACGCTGCCGTTGCGGTAGTAGTGGCTCATACTGCGGGACCGGTCGAGGACCAGGTAGACGGCCGCCCGCTGCCCCGTCAGCCGGTTCTTCTCCAGGGAGACCGCGGCGGCCTTGGTGAGGTCGACCAGGCCGGCGGGAAGCTTGTCGAAGTTGATCGGCATCAGGGGCTCCTCGGACGCCGTCGGCAGGGGGAGTCGGGGGCGCGGCCTACTGCGGGGCCTGCTGGTGCGGCTCCGTGGACCGGCGCAGTGGCCTGCGGAAGATCAGGAACGCGGAGCACTGGTTCCTCTGGTCGTGGCTGAAGTTGGCGTGGTCGAGCTGCCAGCCGAGTGCTTCGACGGCTTCGATCTGCTCGGCGACATCGGAGAGCGAGCCGGACGTGCTGTCCTGCAGGACACCTTGGTTGACACGGCAGACGAACACGGTGCGGCCTTCGTCGACGGCGCGCTGTGCGTCTTCCCGGACCGTGTCGGCCTGAGCGTCCTTGATCCACCCCATGGTGATACCCGCCTCCCCTTTTCGACCGCCGATGTGGCGGTCGGTGCATGCACCGTAGCGGTCTGCTCGGTGCCGCGGGAAACGGGGTGGCGGTTCTGTGCGCGAGGTGGCCTTGGCAAGCGGGAGGCCGCCGTTCGGCCGAGGTCCCGGCGGGGCACCCGTCTGCGCCGGCAGGGGCTCTGCTAGAAGCGGAGGCGGACGGGAATCGAACCCGCCTGCCCGAGATCCTCGGGCACCTCGGTTTTGAAGACCGGGAGGGCCACCAGGCACCCACACGCCTCCACCGGCCGCCACGCTACCGGAGGAGGTCTCCCGGACCACCGTGATCAGGAGCCCCAGCGTGACCGCCACCCATGAAACCCCCGTACGGCTCACCCGGTTCGCCCACGGCGGCGGCTGCGCCTGCAAGATCCCGCCGGGCGAGCTGGAGGAGGTGCTCGGCGCGCTGCCGACACCGCCGCCCGCCGCCGCGGACACCCCGTTGCTGGTCGGCCTGGCCACCGGTGACGACGCGGCCGTCGTGGCGCTGCCCGCGCGGGGCGGCGCCGCGCAGGCGGTGGTGTCCACCGCCGACTTCTTCACCCCCGTCGTCGACGACGCCTACGACTGGGGACGCATCGCCGCCGCCAACGCGCTGTCGGACGTCTACGCGATGGGCGGCCGCCCCGTCCTGGCGGTCAACCTGCTGGCCTGGCCGCGCGACGTGCTGCCCTTCGAGCTGGCCCGCGAGGTGCTGCGCGGCGGTTTCGAGGTCGCCGCCGAGGCCGGCTGCCACGTGGGCGGCGGGCACAGCGTCGACGACCCCGAACCCAAGTACGGCATGGCCGTCACCGGCCTGGCCGACCCCGCACGGCTGCTGCGCAACGACGCCGGCAGGCCCGGACTGCCCCTGACCCTGACCAAACCGCTCGGCCTGGGCGTGCTGAACAACCGGCACAAGGCCACCGGCGAGCGGTTCGAGCAGGCCGTGGCCACCATGGTGGCCCTCAACCGGGACGCCTGCGCCGCCGCCCTGGCCGCCGGGGCCTCCTGCGCCACCGACGTGACGGGCTTCGGCCTCCTGGGCCACCTGCACAAACTCGCCCGTGCCTCGGACGTGACGGCGGTGATCGACACCGCTGCCGTGCCCTACCTGGACGGTGCCCGTGAGGCCGTGCGCGAGGGCTACGTCAGCGGCGGCACCCGGCGCAACCTGGCCTGGGTGGAGCCGTTCACCGACTTCGGCGGCAGCGACGCCCACACCCGCCTCCTGCTGGCCGACGCCCAGACCTCCGGGGGCCTCCTGATCGCCGGCGAGGTCCCCGGCCACCCGGTGATCGGTGAACTCGTCCCGCGCGGGGCCCACTCGGTCGTCCTGAGGTGAGCCCCGCGCCGGCCGCCGGTGCGCGGGCTGTCGGTCAGGGCCGGGTGCCGGTGTGCTCGTCGATGCCCGCCCGCGCCCGGTAGGAGCGGACCAGTTCCACGGCGGCCGGGCCCCTGGGGCGGCGGCCCGGGCGGATGTCGACGCCGAACGCCTTGGCCTCCTGGATGTGCGAGTTGGGATCGAGGGAGAGGTGGAGCAGTTCGTTGGCGGCGTCGCCGGTGCTGTAGCCGTTCGGGCCCCAGTGGTAGGGCAGGCCCACCTGGTGCAGGGTGCGGCCGTGCACGGTCAGCGGCGGCACCCGGTCGGTGACCAGCACCCGCGCCTCGATGACGGCCCGGGCACTGACGATCGTGGCCCAGCCGGTGTGCTCCAGACCGCGCTCGGCGGCCAGTTCCGGCGACACCTCGCAGAAGAACTCCGGTTGCAGCTCCGCCAGGTACGGCAGCCAGCGCGACATGCCGCCCGCGGTGTGGTGCTCGGTGAGCCGGTAGGTGGTGGCCACGAACGGGAACACCTCCGAACCCGGCTCGTCGGCACCGGGCCCGTAGCGGTTGTCCGGGAGCGACCGCGTCACGTACCGCGCCGGATTGCGCTGCTGCCCGTACAGGAGGTTCGGGAACGGCGACTCCTGCGGCTCGTAGTGCGTCGGCAGCGGCCCGTCCGTGAGCCCGGACGGCACATACAGCCAGGCCTTGCCGTCGGCCTGCATCACGAAGGGATCGGTGCCCGACAGGGCCTCGGGGCCGGTCGCGTCCGGCGGCGGCCGGTGGTACGGGGGCTTGTCCTGGGCGAAGTCGGCGATGTCGTGGCCGGTCCACCGCGCCTCGTCCTCGTCCCACCACACCAGCGCCTTGCGCTCGCTCCACGGCCTGCCGTCGGGGTCGGCCGAGGCCCGGTTGTACAGGATCCGGCGGTTGGCGGGCCAGGCCCAGCCCCACTGGGCGGCGACCCAGTCCTGCTCCCCGCCCGGCTTGCGGCGGGCGGCCTGGTTGACGCCGTCGGCGTACACACCGCAGTAGATCCAGCAGCCGCACGCGGTGGAACCGTCCGGGTTCAGCTGCTCGTAGGACGCCAGCGGCCGGCCCTCGGCGTCGAACCCGTTGATCTCGGCGAGGACCGCCTCCGCCTCGGGCTCGGCGGTCTCGCCCTTCGTGGGGTAGTCCCAGGTCAGGTCGAGCACCGGCCGGTCCATCGGGTCGACGGAACCGGCGAGCTTGCGCCGGATGAGCCGGCCGAGGTGGAAGGTGAACCACAGGTCGCTGCGTGCCTCGCCCGCCGGTTCGACGGCCTGGTGGTGCCACTGCAGCAGCCGCTGTGTGTTGGTGAAACTGCCGTCCTTCTCGGTGTGCGCGGCGGCGGGCAGGAAGAACACCTCGGTGCGGATGTCCTCCGTGCGCAGCTCCCCGGTCTCGATCTCCGGGCCGTCCTTCCACCAGGTGGCCGACTCGATGAGGGAGAAGTCGCGTACGACCAGCCAGTCCAGGTTGGCCATGCCCAGGCGCTGCATCTTGGCGTTGGCGGAGCCCACCGAGGGGTTCTCGCCGAGCAGGAAGTAGCCCTTGCAGACACCGTCCACCTGGGTCATCACCGTCTCGTAGGTGGAGTGGGAGCCCGTGAGTCGCGGCAGGTAGTCGAAACAGAAGTCGTTGTCGGGTGTCGCCGCCTCACCCCAGTACGCCTTGAGCAGGCTCACCAGGTAGGAGCGCATGTTGCCCCAGTAGCCGTTGCGCGCCGCCTCGGCGTCTACGAAGGCGTCCAGGTCCTCGTTCCTGTGCGCGTACGGCATGGGGATGTACCCGGGCAGCAGGTTGAACAGGGTGGGGATGTCCGTGGACCCCTGGATCGACGCGTGCCCGCGCAGGGCCAGGATGCCGCCGCCAGGCCTGCCGATGTTGCCGAGCAGGGTCTGGAGCACGGCGGCCGCGCGGATGTACTGCACCCCCACGGTGTGCTGGGTCCACCCCACCGCGTAGGCGAACGCCGTGGTCCGGTCCCGTCCGGAGTTCTCCGTCACCAGCTCGCACACCTGCCGGAACAGGTCCTGCGGCACCCCGCAGATCCGTTCCACCGTCTCAGGCGTGTAGCGGGCGTAGTGCCGCTTGAGCACCTGGAACACGCACCGCGGATGGGTCATCGACTCGTCCCGCTCGGGCTCGCCCGCGCCGATGTCCGCGCCGCCCGCCCCGTGGGCCTCGCCGCGCGCGGCCTCGGTCAGCGGCCTGCCGCCGACGCGCTCCTGGTACTCCTGGTCGCGCGCGCCGGAGGCCGCCTGCACCTCGGTTCCCCGGTACTGCCAGGTGCGGTTGTCGTAGCCGCCGGTCTCGGGGTCGAAGCCGGAGAACACGCCGTCGAGGTCGTCGGTGTCCCGGAAGTCCTCGCCCAGCAGCACGGGCCCGTTGGTGTAGGCCACGACGTAGTCGCGGAAGTACTTGTCGTTGCTCAGGACGTAGTGGATGATCCCGCCGAGGAAGGCGATGTCCGAGCCGGCTCGCAGCGGCACGTGCACGTCGGCCAGCGCGCTGGTGCGCGTGAACCGCGGGTCGACGTGGACCAGTTTCGCGCCGCGGGCCTTGGCCTCCATCACCCACTGGAACCCGACCGGATGGCACTCGGCCATGTTCGAGCCCTGGATGACGATGCAGTCGGAGTTCTGGAGGTCCTGCTGGAAGGTGGTCGCGCCGCCGCGGCCGAACGAGGTTCCCAGACCGGGAACGGTGGAGGAGTGTCAAATACGGGCCTGGTTCTCGATCTGGATCGCGCCCAGCGCCGTGAAGAGCTTCTTGATCAGGTAGTTCTCCTCGTTGTCCAGCGTCGCCCCGCCCAGGCTGGCGATGCCCATCGTGCGCCGGGTGCGGGTGCCGTCGACCTCCCACTGCCAGCCCGCGCGTCGGGCCTCGATCACCCGGTCGGCGATCATGTCCATCGCCGTGTCCAGGTCGAGCCGCTCCCACCCGGTGCCGTGCGGGCGCCGGTACAGGACGTGGTGCTCACGGGCACCGCCGGTGGTGAGCTGAAGGGTGGCCGAGCCCTTGGGGCACAGCCTGCCGCGGGAGATGGGAGAGTCCGGGTCGCCCTCGATCTGGGTGACCCGCTCGTCCTGGACGTAGACGTTCTGGCCGCAGCCGACGGCGCAGTACGGACAGATCGACTTCACCACCCGGTCGGCGGAGGCGACCCGGGGAGTGAGCCGTGCGCTGGGCCCGCTCTTGGCCGCCGCCCCGCGGCCCAGGGGGTCGGTGCCCTTGAGCTGGCGGTAGACCGGCCAGGAGTCGATCCATGTGCGTACACCCATGAGGTGGATCCCCTTCGGTACTGCGCGGTCCTCCTGCGGAAGATTCTCGCCCAGCCGGACGAAGACGGCATCCTCGAACGCCACGTGCCGCCCTTCCCGTATCTGGGTTACCGGGACTCTTGCAGAAGGCCCCGGCGTTCACGCCGGGGATGAATGCGTCTCAAGACTGCTCTGACGTGCACCTTGGAGCGGGTGTTTTTGCTGCTTGATGTATTGGCGGATGATCGCCAACGGTGCTCCGCCGCCTGATGCGGAGAAGTACGAGGGCGACCACAGGTGCCCGTGCATGATGGCGCGGTTGATCTGGCCGGCGAACTCTCCCCCAGCCTTCGGCCGGGAGGTACCCCCTGCCGTATCCGGCGGGCGGAAACGCCCTTGAGGCTGTTGACCAGCTTGGAGACGGTGACCTTGGGCGGGTAGTGCACCAGGAGGTGGATGTGATCGCGTTCGCCGTTGAACTCCTTCAGCTCCGCCTCGAAGTCCTCGCACACCTTGCGCATGATCTCTTCGCAGCGCGTCAGCATCTCGTCGTTGAAGACGCCGCGCCGGTACTTGGTCACAAAGACCAAGTGCACATGCATCGCCGAGACAACGTGCCTGCCACGCCTGTAGTCGTTCTCCTGATCCACGAGACCAATCGAAGTAGGGTCGTGGTCATGCAGCTCCGCTACAACTACCGGGCCTACCCGGACGCCTCCCAGCGCCGTGCGCTGGCGCGTGCGTTCGGGTGCGCCCGCGTCGTGTGGAACGACTGCCTGCGCGACCGGAAGGAAGCGCACGCGGCAGGACTGCCGTACCCGAAGTCGGCAGATCTGTCCCGACTGCGCATCACCCAGGCCAAGCGCACCGAAGAACGCGCCTGGCTCGCCGACGTGTCGGCGGTCGTCCTGCAACAGTCCCTGCGGGACCTGGACACCGCCTACCAGAACTTCTTCGACTCGATCAAGGGCAAGCGACAGGGCCACAAGGTCGGCCCGCCCCGGTACAAGTCGAAGAAGGACACCCGGCAGTCGATCCGCCTCAACACCAACGCCTTCTCCCTGAAGGAAGACGGCACGGTGTACGTGGCCAAGGTCGGCCATCTCAAGGCCAGGTGGTCCCGTCGGCTTCCGGCGGCGCCCACGTCCCTGACTGTCACCAAGGACAGCTGTGGCCGGTACTTCCTCAGCTTCGTCGTGGACACCGAGCCGGACATCCTCCCCGAGTTGGAGACGGAGTCCGGTATCGACCTGGGCCTGTCCGCCTTCGCCGTCCTGTCCGACGGCAGCAAGATCGACAGCCCCCGCTTCCTGCGCCGGGCCGAGAAGAAGCTCAAGCGCCTTCAGCGGGAGCTGTCCCGCAAGGTGAAGGGATCGAAGAACCGGGCCAAGGCCCGTATCAAGGTCGCTCGCCAGCACGCCAGGGTGGCGGACCGGCGCCGGGACTGGCACCACAAGGCTTCCACACAGATCATTCGCGACAATCAAGCGGTGTACGTGGAAGACCTCGCGGTGTCCGGCCTCGGGCGCACCCGACTCGCCAAGTCCGTGCACGACGCGGGATGGTCCGCGTTCGTCGGCATGCTGGAGTACAAGGCGGTCAAGCACGGCCGCACCTTCGCCAAGGTGAACCGGACCTTCCCGTCCTCTCAGATCTGCTCGGCCTGCGGATTCAGGGACGGACCCAAGCCCCTGCACGTCCGGGAGTGGACGTGCGGCCAGTGTGCCACCGTGCACGACCGTGACCACAACGCAGCACGCAACGTCCTCTTCGAAGGACGCCGAATCGTCGCC